>QHXU01000189.1:8696-11291 GCA_003223065.1 Acidobacteriota bacterium
CGAGTCCCATCTGCTTAAAGAGCCGTTCCAGTTCCTTGCCCCGCGCATCCTCGTGGAATGGCGGCGCGGGAATCTCGCAGATGCGCACCTGCTCGTCGATGAAATGAGGCTCGTTGCGTTTCGCCGCTTCGAGCCCGGCCTTGATGGCAGGGTCTTCCATCAGATGCGCTGGATCTTGCGCGGCGAGCGCCACGCCGGAAGCGATCACGAGCGCGATCGTGCGCAGAAAAGTCGAACGAGGCATAACGAAAATGCTAACAGCTATCGGCCCAGGTATTGTCCGGTCGTCGCGTCGATGAACACGGACCACTCTGCGGACGAAATCGATTCGCCCCAGAAGACGCGCCAGGCCGGATCCGGATAGCGCGGTGTGTACTCGAGGATGAATGACACCGGCGGCTTATTGCCGGGCTTCTTGATGTAATCCGGGCTTTTCGAAATGGCCGTTTCCAGAGCTTCGGGCGTATCGATTTTCAGCGACGCAACCAGGAACGGCTTCTCCTGTCCGCTCGGACCGCGCCAGGATTCCTCGTGTCCCGCAAAAACTCCCTTGTGCAGGCCGCCTTCCGCCTCGATGGCGGACCACGTATAGGCGCGCGCACGGCCTCTCGATTGAGATACGTAAAGGACTTCCCAGGCCGGCGCCTTGCCGTTTTCCGATTTGATCTGTGCAAGGTTGAAACTGCGGATACGCATAGGCTCGCAGTCATTTGCCCAACCGCGCGCGGCAGGATAGGTCTGCTGGAATGCCTGCCGCCCGGTCAGCGGCTCCGCCGGTTTTTCGGGCGCGCTGGCCTTCTCTACCGGCTTTGGCGATTCGGAGCAACTGGCCAGCATCAGCGCCGCCAACAGCAGGAGCCGGACTCTCATGATTCTTACTGTCGGCGGTTGCGCGGCAAGGTGTCAACTCGAAACGCTGGCCAGCGGGCCACACCGGCTTCACCGGGGAGTATAATCGGGGCACGGGGAGGACTTATGCATAATTCCCGAATTCTCGCGATCGCCGCCGTCCTGGCGTTTACGGTCGCGATCGCACTATCGCCCGCGCAGCAACCCACGGGTGGAAGTAAAGGGCCGCCCGGAGGCACAACCGGAACGCCAGGTAACACGACCGGAAATATCCCGAATACGCCGGGCCGGCCCGGCTCTATCAACAACCCGAACAACCCGAATAACCCGACCAGCCCGTTTCCCGGTGACGTACCTCGCCCAATTTTCGTATCGGGGAAAGTGGTCTTGCAGGATGGAACTCCGCTTTCCGAACCCGTCCTGATCGAGCGCGTCTGCAATGGCAATCCGCATCCGGAGGGCTATACGGACTCGAAGGGGCGTTTCAGCATTCAGCTCGGGCAGGGCAGGGTCATGTCGTTTGCCGATGCAAGCGAGCCTCCGACAAGGGGGTCGCTCGGTTCCGCGGGCATTACCAATCCGGGGGGAGGCATCCGCGAAAGCGCCCTGATGAACTGCGACCTGCGGGCTTCGCTGCCCGGCTATCGCTCCGATGTCGTGATGCTCGCCAATCACAGGTACATGGATAATCCCGACGTCGGCACCATCGTCCTGCATCGGATGGGAAACGTCGAGGGGTTCACGACCAGCGCTACCTCGGCGCTTGCGCCCAAGGACGCGCGCAAAGCGTTCGAGAAGGGGCTGGATGCGGTGAAGAAGAGCAAGCCTGACGAGGCGCAGAAGGAGTTCGAGAAGGCTGTCGAAACCTATCCCAAATATGCGTCTGCCTGGTTCGAGCTCGGAAGGGTCTATGAACAGCGCGACCATCCCGAGGAGGCGCGAAAAGCTTATAATCAGGCGCTCGCCGCGGATTCCAAATACATCAACCCTTACGAGCGGCTGTACCTGATGGCGCTCAAAGAAGCGAAGTGGCAGGAGGTGGCCGACACCACGGACCGCGTGTTGCGCTTGAACCCGTTCAACTTTCCAGGCGCGTATTATTTCAACGCTGTTGCGAACCTGCAGTTGCAGCACCTGGATGTGGCCGAGAAGAACGCAAGGGAGGCGCTGAAGCTCGACAGCGGTCAACGCAATCCCAGGATCAACTATGTGCTGGGAGTGATTCTCGCTCAGAAACAGGACTTCGCTGCATCAGCTGAGTTCTTGCGTGCTTATCTGAAAGCCGCTCCTGAGGCCAAAGACGCCGAGACTGTTCGGAAGCAGCTCGCCGAGGTCGAGAAGTTCGCGCAGGCCAAGGCTCAGCCGAACCCGCCGCAGTAGCAGATAAGACGAGCAAGGCGGTTTCGCCGCGCAGCTTCGTTTGCCAGATGCGGCACATTCTCGTTGGAACCGCCGGGCACATCGATCACGGCAAGACCTCGCTGGTCAAAGCCCTGACGGGCATAGACACAGACCGGCTGGAAGAGGAAAAGCGACGCGGGATATCGATCGATCTCGGCTTCGCGCATCTCGATCTGAACCCGAACATCCGGCTCGGCTTCGTCGACGTTCCCGGCCACGAGCGATTCGTCAAGAATATGCTCGCCGGCGTCGCGGGCATCGATCTGGTTCTGATGGTGATCGCTGCTGACGAGTCGATCAAGCCGCAAACGCGCGAACACTTCGATATCTGCCGCCTCCTCGGAA
>QHXU01000189.1:11396-12693 GCA_003223065.1 Acidobacteriota bacterium
TCGTCGCCGGGTCCTTCCTCCACGGTGCGCCGCTGATTCCGGTTAGCGCCACGACGGGGGCCGGCCTCGACGATCTGCGAGCCGCGCTCGCCTGCGCTGCTGCAGGGATCGCGGTCAAGGACGCGTCGAAACACGCCCGGCTTCCCATCGACCGCAGTTTCTCGATGCGCGGCTATGGCGCAGTGGTCACGGGAACGCTCGTGTCGGGAAGCTTCGCATTGCAAGAAGAAGTCGAGCTGTATCCGGCTGGAAAGCGCGCGCGTATCCGCGGGCTCCAGGTACACGGATCGCCGGTCGAGCGGGCGCAGGCGGGTGAGCGCACCGCGGTCAACCTCGCCGGCATCGATGCCGCTGATGCGCGACGCGGCATGACGCTCGCACGGCCTGGAATTTTCCGCGCCACACGTTCGGTGGATTGCGCTTTCGAGCTGCTGCCGGCGGCGCACCCACTTAAACATCATGCTCCGGTGCACTTCCACGCAGGCACGGCCGAAGTCGAGGCCGAGACACGGTTACTGTCGGGACTGGAGCCTGTACAAGCGGGCACGCGAGCGTACGTGCGTTTCCTTTTGCGGGATCCCTTGCTGCTGCTGCCCGGCGACCGTTTTATCGTGCGCATGTTCTCGCCGGTTTTAACCATTGGCGGCGGGCTGGTGTTGGACATCGCGGCGCCTCCGAAAATGCGCCGGGCGGAGCTCGCCCAGCGTCTTTCCAAGCTCCAGAACGGCGCCTCCGCGGATCGTGTCGCCCTGCTGGTCGGCGAATCGCGAAACGGCATGAGCATTACCGTCCACGTCGCCAGAACCGGCCTTCTCGCCTCCGAAATTGGGGGATCCGCGGGCCTGGTCCGGCTGCCCGAGGGATGGGTCGCCGAAAAGCGGTGGATGGATCAAAAAATCGTGGAGATTCGTGCGCTGCTGCGGGAATTTCACGCCCAAAATGCGCTAAGAGAGGGAATACCAAAGGAGGAATTGCGCAGCCGCGAGTTACCCGGCGCCCCTGCGTTCCTGCTCGATGCGCTCCTTGCCAGCGCCAAGGACATCGTCGCCGAAGGAGATATCGTCCGCCTGGCATCTCATCACGTCGCGCTCAAACAGGAGGAGGAGGAAGCGGTAGGTAAGATCGAAAACCTATTTCGCGACGCCGCTCTGGCCGTTCCGTCCACGCCGGAAGTACTTGCGAAATCGGGCATAGAAACGGCGCGTGCCCGCTCTCTATTGCAGCTCCTGCTGCGCAACCGCAAGCTGGTGCGCGTCAGCGAGAACCTGGTCTATCACGCCTCGGCGATCAACAGCCT
>QHXU01000212.1 GCA_003223065.1 Acidobacteriota bacterium
CTTGTTGTTGCGCATGCTCTTGGGCGTCATGCCCTCGCGGAACGCGGCGCCTACGATGATCGTGTCCTTGGCCACCACGGGCGCCGACTGCATGCCGATTTCCCCGGTGGTCAGGTCGGGGAAAATCGTCTGATCGTCGTTGAGCTTCAGATCGACCATGCCGTCCTGTCCGAAGGAGGGGATCCGCGTGCCGGTCTTGGCATCCAGGGCGATGAGCCGGTAGCCCGGCGTCACGTAAACGATCCGCTCCTCTTTGCCGTCGGACCAAAACGCGAGCCCGCGTCCCGAAAGCTGGCGCGGGGCGGCGGCGCCGCGTGCACCCTCATGCTCGCCGTGCACCCACAGCAACTCGCCTGTAGCCGCGTCGAGCGCGATTACCGCGCGCCTGGTTCCGGCAGTCGCATACACCACGCCGTTGACCATCAGCGGCGTTCCCTCGAGCTTGTATTCCGGACGATTGCCCAGACTGTCGGTCTTGAACCGCCAGGCGACTTCCAGCTTGTTGAAGTTCGAGGCGTTGATCTGGTCCAGAGGCCGGTACCTGCTGCTCGCAAGATCCGCCGCATTGGACGGCCACTCGGTGTCCTTGGCGCGATACTGCCCCGAGGCGTCCGCGGCCATCCATGCGAAGCCGATGACGACCGGCAAAACGAAATTCAACCCGTTAGTTCCGCTCTGGCGCATGTTCTGTTCTCTCCTGATTTAGGTGCAAGCGACGTGGCCCCTTGATAAATCTGGCGAGTTCCTTCGGCAGCGGCAATTGTAATACAGCGAATCCCCGAGTGCAAATCGGGCCTGCAGCGGTGTTAGTTGTCCGGCCCAGCCTCAGCGCCTGAAGCTACTTCAGGACAATCTTGGCCGTAGCCTGATTCTCGTACTCGTCAGCGACCCGCACGGCGACAGTGGTCTCCCCCTGGCCCCGGTCCACCTGGATTCGGTAATCGTGCTCGCTTGAATCCGTCAGCCGCGTCGTCGGCTCCAACACCACCCAGTCCGCGCCGTTGAGCGAGTATTCCACTTTTCCCAAGACGCTCAAAGCATCCTTGGCATGGAATCGCACTTCAATCTTTCCGCCCGAAGGGACGCTGCTAAAACCGGTGATCTCGGGCGGCGTGTTGTCGATCAGGAACGGATCGCTCTCGCGAGATGCGGTCAGCGCCTGATCGGGAGGATTCGATGGCGCATCCGACGCCGTGATCCGCAACACGTATTTGCCGTCCGGGAACGCGGTCGAGTCCCAACTGTAGTAGCGCTCGCGAACCTTGTCGCGAAGCAGCTTCCAGGTCGTCTCATTCACCCCGCGGATCTCGACCTTGAAACTAAGCGTATCGCCGTCATCGTCGTTGGCAAGCCAGCGCGCGCCGATTTGTCCCTTCGACCAGGTGAGCGCGGGCGAACTGCCGGAATCGGGCGAAGCGGGCGCTGGAGGCGGATTCCTGCGGCCCAACGGGGTCAGATTGAGAGTAGGATTTGCCGGCGCGAACGGCGCCGCAGGCGCCGGGAACTTGTAATTCGCAGGAGTGGTCTCCAACTCCTCGATCACGGGTGCAACGTTCTTCTCCTGGTACGCGATGTCTACTTCCATAAGCTGGGCCTGTCCCGAAAGCGTGGCGCGATACTGAAGGAACCGCGCCGGCGGAGAGGCTACGCGTCCGGCATCGAGATCCGCCCAGGGGCTCCAGTTCTTTTGCGCACGGTTCAGGTTGCCGCTGCGCGTCTGGAACGTGATGCCGCCGCCCTGCGGTTCGTGCGAAACCCGCCCCCAATATGAGAACCCGCCCGCATCCAGCACGTCGCTTTCGAACGTCCCCGATCCCTCCGGCTGCGGGCCGACGGAAAAAACTTTGCCGATATTCCCTGTAACCGCGTATAGCATTCCGTCCGGCGTGGAGCAAAATCCGGTCACCTGCGTGGGTGCGACGTTGAGCAGCCGCGTGTAAGTGTGATCGGAGTCGAGGCGGTAGATGTTCCCGTGATTCCCGGCGCCTGCGACCAGGCGTCCGCGCGAGTCGAATGCCAGGGCGTAAACCAGGTCCTGGCCGTGGCTCCACGCTTTCCGCGGGTAGCCATCGGTCTGGATCCGGTAAATCTCCGACCCTCCTGTGATGACGGGTGCGGGGCCGCTGATGGTTGGCGGAGGAGGAGCGTTCGGTCTCCCACCCACCGTGACGTTTACGGTGGCCGGACCGGTAGGCGTGGGCGTGACCGGCGCTGCAGTCGGTGCGACCGGTGGCGGCGGAGGCTGCTGCTTGTTGCCGACGCCCGCGGCGTAGATGGTTCCATCGGACGCAACGGCCACGGCCGTGATTTCGCGCTTGGGAGCCTGATACAACACGAAGCCTTCTCCCGCGGGCGTGATACGAAGAATCAGGCCGCTCGGATCGGTGCCCACGATCAGGTTGCCGCCAGCGTCAACGGCAAGCGCCCGCGCGTGCGTTTCTTCGGTCCGGAAGAATACCGACCCGCGCGCCGAAGGCGTCACCCGATGAATCTCGCCTTGATCGCCGGTGGCCACAAAAAGATCGCCGGCCTTTGAAAATGCCAGCGCCCAGATGTACTTCGCCTTCGGATCATAGAACAGTTCGGCCTTGCCGGAATTGGCCACACGATATACTTTGCCGTCCGGTGTTGTGGCCGCATAGACGCGATCTTGCGAATCGATTGCGATGGCCTGGATCGCCATCCCGTCCAGCTCGGCCAGAATCTTGGATTTGCCTTGCGCGTCGATCGCGAACAGCTTCGCCTTGGAGGCGCCCAGCCCGCCGCCGCCGACGTAGAGATTACCTTTGGAATCGCGAGCGATGCTCCACAGGAATGTCACCGACGGATCAAAGACTTCCTTGAGCGCGGGCGCGAGCATCAGCCGGCCGTCGCTGCGGAGCGAGAGCCTTGCGAGATTGCCCTTCTCGAAGTCCGCCATCTCGGCCTGTTGCCAGGCCTTGGTCTCGACCGCGCAGGCGGCTCCCGCGGCGCATAAAATTACTGCAAAAACGCGCAACATGTGCATGAAATCTTGTTATTTAACCGTGATTTTCAGCGAAAAGCTTCCGCTCACTACCTGATCGAACGGGATGGAGATCTGCTCGCGGGCGCTTTCCGGCGAGCCAACCAGCGCGCGGCTGGCCGTGCGCTCCGTTTGTAACACGTTCAACACGGACGCGGGCAGCGCCGGAAGGGTCTTGTCATCGGCGTAATATGTTGGACGGCCTTCGATCAGCGATACATAAAGCTGGTTGTTGCCGCGTTCCTGATTCAAAAGGGACACGGTTTCCGGAATGTCCATGTAGCGATTGCCGAGCACGGCGGCGTGCTGCATGCGGTTCAGCGTGTCGGCGTCGCTGAACAGGATGCGGTGCTCGCCCTTGGGCATCCCGGCAGGGATCTTCATACTGAGCGAACGCTCGATGCGCTCGCCCCGATACGGCCGCAGAAAGATTTTCAAGGGAATCTCGGTTCCGGCTTCGACTTCGGTCGAGGGTGTCCAGGCGTTCTCGATGGTCGCCACGCGCCGCTCGGGCAGCATGTCCACGGTGACCTCGACGCGCTTCAGTTTCGGCGTTGCGACTGGATTCAGGAACAATCGATTGAACTTGTCGCCCCACCAACCGGCCAGCACCATGGGCGGAGGGACCGGAAGCTCGCCCGGGGCAAGCATGGTGGAGACATGAATGGGATTCGCGCCGTCGAGCTCGACGTTGCCGGCCATGCGATAAGTCATTTCGTCGGCGTATTCATTCATCTGCTGCAGAGAGTTGAACAACGTCAGCATCATCAGGAACGGCGTCCACTTCTGCTGCACGAAGACATTGAAGTTGAGATCCTTCTCCTTGACCACGGCATTTCCATTGCCGAGCGAGCGCACTTTGACTCGCACCGGGATTGAGGGCGCCTCCGCTCCCAGTTCGCCCATGATGCCGCTGTAGCGGTCCTGCCGCAACGCGCCGACGACTTCGGTGGCGTTGCCGAACTTGGTGGGTTGGAACTGCGATCCGAGCACCATCAGGATTTCGCTTTTCGCCATCGGCATATCAAGCGGTCCGAGATTGAAGAACTGGTGGCCGAAGGCGAGCACGCGCTTGCCGTCGTTATACGTGACCGTGCCCATTCCGGTGGCGGACATATCGCCCGAGACGAGCACGCCCGCGACTGCCTCCCCGGGATTGAGTGAATGCTGCCAGCCCGGCGCCGGCTTGGCGGAAAGATTCCCTGCTCCGGCGCCGCCCTGCACGGCAGTGATACCCATCTGCGAGAACAGCGGTTCAAAGGCGCCGAGCGTATGCTCGGAAAATCCGGAGAAGACGAGGGGCGTCTCGATCGGCACGATCGCCGGGACGCGCTGTGGCAGCGACCCCTGCGCTCCGGCGGCGACCAACCTTGCCACAAGTTCGCCCGGGATCTCCGTTGAAGCGACGCGCTGTGACGGTATGCTGTCCGGCGTGCGCGCGTCTGCCGGGCGCGACGTGTCGAAATCCTGAATTTCGAGCATCAGCTCGATAGGCGTGATGCCGCAGATAGCATCAGGTGAGAAAACGCTGAGGCGCAAAGCCACGGCGCCGGCCAGTTTGCCCTCGATATAAACCGGGCTTCCACTCATTCCGGCGGCCACGTTGGTCTCCTTGGCCTTGCCGCCCATCTTGGCCAGGATCACGTCCTGGCGGGGACCGATCGCGTTTTTCCAAATGCCGATGATTTCGATCGGAACCGGCTCCGGCTCGCTGCCCGAAAACACGGTCCAGGCCGTGCCGTGCATGCCGGGCTTAACGTCTTTAAGCCGGAGAATCTCTACTTTGCCCGCTTTGGGACGTGTCAGCTCCGAGGCGTACACTACTCCGCTGCCAGCCAGGGCAACCGCCATGGCGGCGGCCGACACCCAATTGTTCATTGACTGAAAACTACCTCTTTACTATTATGCACGGCGGCCGCAAGAAAAGCAGGCTGGCCTGGTACTAGTCCCGCGCGCGATCCTACATCGTTTTTCTATGGCGTGAGCTCAGAGTTGCTGCTTGCGCTCTTTTTCCTCGCGCTTCTGCTGCTTCTCGTCACGCCTCTGCTGCTGCTTTTCTTCACGCCGTTGTTGTCGATCCTCACGGCGCATTTCGGGCGGTGGCGCGGCGTGGCGCTCGGGCGGAGGTGTATTGCTGCGCGGCGCGGGCTGCGGCTGCTGCACCGCCGGCGGCGGCGTGTTACGCCTGATTTCCGGCTGCGGCTGGGATTGCGCCGGAGGCGGTGTGGGATTGCGCCGAAATTCCGGTTGCTGCTGCTGCACCGGCGGTTGTTGCTGCACTGGCGGCGGTGCGTTGTTGCGCCGCATTTCCGGCTGCTGCGGCGTGCCACCCGTGTTTTGACGACGCATCTCCGGCGGAGGCGCCTGCGTGTCAGTGTTCGGGGGCGTGCCGAAGCGCGCTGCCGGAGCCGATGGCGACGCAGGGCGAATCATCGGGCGCGAAGCTTGCGCCGGCACACTGCGCTGCATCTGGTTGACAGTGCCGGCATCGAGCGGCCTACCTGGATTAGCGCGCAGGACAGACTGCTGCTGCGAGAAAGGCACGGGCGGAGGCGGGGGCGCAGCCTTGGCCACCACGGCTCGATTCGCGATCGCCGCGGGCGGCGCGGCGTTAGAGAGAGCGCGCCCGCCCACTACAGCGGAGCGCTCGGGCGCAACCAGGGGAGCGTGCTGGATCTCTGCGTTTGCAACAGCGCCAGGCGGCACGCGCAAAGCCGCCTGCGAGACGGCGCGTCCGCTCACCATCGCGTTCTGCGGAACAGCCGTAACTGCCCCGTTTACGTTCTGGTTCACGTACCTCACGTTCGTGACGTTGGTTTTATTCACGTAGACGTTGTTGTACACGTTCGTGATGTTCACGTTGTTCACGACGGTATTGGTCTCATTCACGCGCGTGAAGTACCGGGGACTGGCGCGATAAGCCGGTACCCAGACCTCATGCGGAGCGAGCGGAAACCAGCCGACGGTGGGCGCTCCTCCGACCGCTATGCCCACGCTGAGGTGGGAGCCGCCGACCCAGGCGACCAACGCCGGCGCATACACCGGACGCACGACCACCGGACCCGGCACCCAGCCCCAATAACCGCCTACGAAAACCCAGCGGCCGTAGTGAAAGGGCGCGTAGCCCCACGGCGTGTCGTCCACCCAAGTCCAGCCCCACGGGGCGATCCAGGCCCAATGACCGAAGCGGTAAGGCGCCCATCCGATCGGCACTCCCGACGGAACCCACACCGGGCCATAGTCGGGATAGGTGCGCCAGGCGCCGTGATCGTCGAGATCGGCGTACCCGGGCATGTCGCGGGAGACATAGCGGGCCGATTGAGAACGGTCCTCGCGCCGGTCACGATCCATGCACCAGTTATCGAAGCTGTCCGCGGGCGGGACGTCGCGCCGATCGTAGGAGGGCTGTTCGGTTCCGGTGATGCGGACCTGTTCGCGGGCGTGCACGGCGAAGGCCTGGCCGCCGGCGGTGGCTTCACCCTCTCCGCCGCGCACGGTCACGATGGTCGTGTCGCCCTGTTCGTTGACGTCGATGCGATACTCGCCCGGGCGAAGCAGGGAGAAAGCGGCCTGCGGCGTGTCGATCTCGAAGGTTTCGTCTTCGGCGAGTCGTCGCAGGCGCACGCTCAGAGTTCCAAGCGAGATCTGGATCTGGGCAGTGGTGTCGTCCAGGTTCAGGAAGGCGAAGTTGGTGCGGCCGTTCAAACGGAACGCCGCGGAGCCGATGTTCAGCTCAGCACGCGCGCCGCTTTCGGTCCACAGCCGGTCGCCGGTGGTGAGCGGGCGATTCAACGTCGCCTCCACCCAATCCTCGACTCCGCCGGGTTGGAAAGAGACGCTGCCGCTTACATAGCTCAGCCGCGCGGCGCGACCCGGGGGATCGCTGTCCTGGCCGAAGGCGAGCGTTCCGGCCAGCGCGCCCACGGTCATGAGAATCAATATTTGTGTCCGCATAAGCCTCCCTGACATTCAAGACACATTACCACTATCGGGGGTTTCGAACATAAACAGGAGTTAATTGATTGGAGCCAAAGCTGAAAGAACGTTCATGCCGCCCGAATCTTTTGACGTTCTCCGGCTCAAATCAGCCGCTCGAGCTTCGATCCCGCCCGGATGATCGTCTCGTTGCGTTCGGGCCCGGTGGAGATTCCGCCGACTTCGACACCGGTGCGCTCTTCGAGAAAGTTCAGGTACGCGCGGGCACGATCGGGCAGGTCGTCATAGCGGGCGATGCCCCGAGTACAGGTCCGCCACCCAGGCAGCTCTTCATACTGCGGTTCAATTGCCTCCAGAGCGCGATACGTGGCCGGCATCTCGGTGACATCGGAGCCGTGCAGGCGGTAGCGGACGCACACGGGAATTTTCTCGAGCTGGTCGAGTACGTCCAGCTTGGTGATCACCAGCGTGTCGAATCCGTTGACCATGGCGGTATAGCGAAGCAGCGGGACATCGAACCAGCCGCAGCGGCGCGGCCGTCCGGTGACTGCTCCGAACTCGTTGCCCTCGCGCCGCAGCAGGTCACCGCCGCCATCCTTGCTCTCGGTGGGGAAAGGACCCGAACCAACGCGCGTGATATATGCCTTCGACACCCCGATGACGCCCTGAATGCGTGTGGGGGGAACGCCCGTACCGATGGAGGCCCCGCCCGCCGCGGCGCTCGAGGACGTCACGAACGGATACGTGCCGTGGTCGACATCGAGCATGGTGCCTTGCGCGCCTTCAAACAAGATGCGCTTGGCGCGGAACATCGAGTCGGCGAGCAGGGCCGCGGTATCGCAGACCAGCGGCCGGATGCGCTCGGCATACTCGGCGTGCTTGCGGCGGATCTCGGCGTAGTCGATCGGCTCTTCAAGGTGAAAGGCCGCAGCCAGCTTCTCTTTGTCCTCGGCGAGCGTGTCATAAAGTGCGTGAAAACTCTCCGGGTCGAACAGATCGGCGATGCGGATTCCCCGGCGTCCGGTCTTGTCTTCGTAGCACGGCCCAATGCCGCGTGACGTCGTTCCGATGGGGATGCGGTTCTCTCTGGCCTCAGACATCTTCTCGATCAGGCGATGGAAGGGAAAGATCACGTGCGCGCGATTGCTGATGCGAAGGTAGCGCTCGACATCGATGCCGGAAGCCTCGAGGGTGTTCATTTCCTCGATCAGGGCGGCGAGGTCGATGACGACACCGTTCCCGATAACGGCGAGGACGCCCGGGCGGAGAATGCCGCTGGGGATAAGCTTGAGGACGAATTTCCTTTCACCGATGAACACGGTATGGCCCGCGTTGTGACCGCCTTGATAACGCGCTACGATGTCGAAGCGCTCCGCCAGGAGGTCGACGACCTTGCCCTTGCCCTCATCACCCCATTGCGCACCTAAAACGATGACGTTGCTCATCCTGATGAACTCGCGCACGCCGGACGGTGCGCACCCCGCGAACCATTGTAGCAGCGGAGTGTTCTTTTGCTCGCATGTAAATTTACGCATGCCGGCGGGTCATGGACTCGATCGGCAGAGAGCGAGGCGTTTTTGACGGTGGGCGGCCTCGCTACAATATGCCTAATGCAGCTCTGCGATATTTTCCTTAGCCTGGGCGAAGAGTCGTTCCAGCAGTTAATCCGCTCGATTTCGATGGGACGGCTCAGGACATATCAGCTCTTCGACCATATGAAGTTGCGGCTGCACCTCAACAAACTGAACTCGGAGGCGCTGCGTAAAACCACGCCCAGGATCTGGGCGCGCATTCAGGAACGCGACGAACCGTTCGCCTCCGATCTTGCGCAGGCGATTCTGGTGTCGCATCTCGACCTGATCAAGGCCGTGCTCGATGACCTGGGGGTTCCTAACGAAGATGGTTTTTTT
>QHXU01000492.1:0-505 GCA_003223065.1 Acidobacteriota bacterium
GTCCCATTCCCAAATCACCTGCAGCGTGTCCGGGATTTCGCGGTTGTCCTTAACGGCGTATTTGCCACCAATGGCGGTCACGGAACGCGGTGAATCCTGCCCCAAACACCAGCGCAGCATGTCGACGTTATGCACGCCGTAGTTGGTGAGCTGCCCGCCGGAATAATTGTAGAACCAGCGGAATTTATAGAATTCCCGGTTCTTGTTGAAGGGGACCATGGGGGCGGGACCAAGCCAGTGGTCCCATTCCCACTCGCTCGGGGGGCTGGAGTCCGGAGGGTTTCCAATGCCGTTCGGCCACTGGTTCTCGATATGGCTGGAACTCACCATGGTCACTTGCCCGATCCCGCCGCCGCGCACGAATTCCGCCGCTTCCTTCAGGAACGGCGAAGAACGGCGTTGCGTGCCCACCTGCACCACGCGTTTGGTGCGCTCCGCGACCTCAACCATTCGTCGTCCCTCCACCACCGTGAGCGAAAGCGGCTTCTCCACATAAACGTCCTTA
>QHXU01000492.1:573-2890 GCA_003223065.1 Acidobacteriota bacterium
GCGTCCACGCTCTTGTCGGCCAGCAGGTCGCGGTACTCTTTGTACTTCTTCGGGTTGGCTCGTGACTTCTTTATGGCGAAGTCCATGTAGTCTTCCCGCAGATCGCAAACAGCCACGGTCTCGTTGCTGCCTGTCTCGAGGAATGCATCATGCACCTGATCCCCCCGGTTCCCGAGGCCGATGTACCCCACGAGGACGCGGTCGTTGGCTCCCATGATTTTCGAGTAACTGGCCGCTGTGGCCAGCGCAGCGCCTCTGGTGAAGTCACGACGTGTGAGATCGCTCATAACTTTCCTTTTGATGAATTCACAAACCCCGGACTCCCTCGGGTCGGACGAGGCTACGAGGCGGGGCAGCTATACTGATGTCGCAATTATGTAGCAATGCTATGACGGCCCTTGGCAGGTGTCAAGCGGCTCGTCACACCCATCGGTCTTAACATCCGAAACAACTGAATCTCCGGTGACATTGCCATCTTTCTTGCGTTCCGGCGTCGAGTCGCATACGCTTGCTTCTTAGGAATGCGGGCTCTCCGCAGGATTTCGTAAAAGTGGCCATTCTACGCGGCTTTCATGATTCTCTGGACTACGACGAATTCGAGGTTGGCCGCGGCCAGTCGCTTGGCCTTCAGCAGAAGGTATCGCAGGTTCTTGTAGCCACGCCCGCGGTTGATAAGTAAGCGAAGATTCGCGTTGACCGCTTCGACCACTCCGAAGCGAACCTTCGTGCGGCAATAATTCAGAATGCCATCCAGATGGTTCAGCAACATGTCGGCGAGCTTGTCGAACGGCGCCAACCGCTGCCACTTCAGTTGATCCATCCATTTCCGCAGATAGTTGAACATGGCCTTTTCGTAGTGGTAGTCCCACAACCACTCCAGGCTCTCCTTGAGCAGGTAGGCCTTGAAGACACGCCGATTCAGTTGAAACAGCCGGTTCAGTTCCCCGCGTTGTTGGATCGCCAAGTTCTTCCATCGACTCAGAAGTAGCCATCGCTTGCCTTTGATCAGTCCGCGTTTCTTCACTCCTTGTCGGAAGAACTCCGCCCGCCGCACTTCGTCCACCGCGTCATTGGCGTGCTGCATGATGTGGAACTTGTCGTAGACGATCCGGCAGTTCGGCGCCCATTGCGCGATGCTCTGCCGAAACGGCTCCCACATGTCTACGCAGGCTGCTTCGATCCGCTTGCGTTGCTGGCTCATCAACTGGCTGCGAAAGAATTCATCCAGCGTCTCCTTCTTTCGCTCCTTCCCAAACCACAACGGTTCCGCCGTTTCCAGGTTGCAGACCACCGTCAGAAACTTGTCCTGCTTGCCCTTGTACAACTCATCGACACCCATATGCCGCAGGGGCGGTTTTCGCCGGTTGGCCTCCCACCGTTCCAAGTACCGCAGATCAATTGCTCGCACCGTGCTCTCCGCCAAGCCCGTCCGCCGCGCCACCTGCCGTGCCGCCGCACTCTCACAGGCTTGCCCCACCGCCTCCTCGAATCGCTTGCTAAAGGGAGCTTTGCTCGGCAACTGCGGGACCTTCTCGACCTTTACTCCACAGTCCGGGCACCGCACGCGGTACACTTCCACTACCACCGTTGTTAGGTATGCTCCCCAGGGAAGATCCCGCACCTCACGTTCGCTGACGTCGTGGTGCTCCTCTAACTTCCGCCCGCAGCCTGAACACACCAATTTCCGGTTCATCCGCTTACGCCGCACCCATAGCCGCAGCCGCTTTTCCTCTTCCTTGATTTCGTGCCGATAGACCCGGTATCCCGGCCAATCCAGAATCCTGGTAAAGTCGTTCTCCCTCACCCTGCCGAGTCTACCGAAATCAGCTTCTTCTCAGAAGCCCTGCAAAACTAGGGTGCCTTACAGATTCCTGCTCACAGCCGAAAAAAGTGATACTGGGCGCCAACGGGGCCGCGAACGAGTGTATACAGAGTGTCGTTGACGGCGCCAAGCGGAAACAGATATCCGGCATACCCATCGTTGCCCGGAACCGCGTCTGTGAGCATGACGGTACCTTCCGCTGTGCCATCGCTGGTCCACAGTTTGTTGCCAGTGGCTATGAAAAACAGCCTCTTGCCCACCGCGGTCGGATAGGAAACTTCTCCGTTGGGGCCGGGAGTGACGTCGCTCACCAATCTTGTGCCTGCTTCGGTGCCGTCGGTTCGCCAGGGCTCGCCGGGTGATCGAAATCCGCCAGTCGCGTTTATGCCATCGACTGCCCGGAAATAGACCACTCCGTCTAGATTCGCGAACTCCGTTGGGGTCACTCCCCGGTAACGTGGAAAGGCGTCGGCCGCGGTGAAAGTTGGGTTAATG
>QHXU01000492.1:2999-3317 GCA_003223065.1 Acidobacteriota bacterium
CCGAGCCTCTCTCCAACATACAAAAAACTCCTTCTAGATGGTTTTGTCCACGACCATTTGGATTATCACGGTAGACTATGCGTCGATCATATTGTCTGTCCTGTACGAATATTGATGATTAGACTCCGCGGCGGACAGATCCGTTCATGCCGCAACGGATCCATGTCCGCGCGGATCGGGATAACGGCTTCGTGACCGCAGGCAGAATCATGCGATATTTTCGGTCCATTGAATTCTGGATTTGTAGTTTTCATCCTCTTTTGTAAGAAATTCTTTACCAGCGTGCTCCACAGAAGCAGTTGGTTGTCCAATCCGCAC
>QHXU01000493.1:0-588 GCA_003223065.1 Acidobacteriota bacterium
GTTCGCGAACATCTGCGGGCTCCAAGCGGTCTGCCGTGCAATCCTCCACCCTGGGGCGCGCTTGCGGCGGTCGATCTCGCGACCGGCAAGAAGAAATGGGAAGTGCCGCTGGGCGCGGTTCCGCTGGGCGAGGGGAAATCCATTCCGGGATCGCTCGCGATGGGCGGTCCGATCGTGACTGGTGGAGGTTTGATTTTCATCGCGGGCACGATCACCGAGACCAAGCTGCGCGCCTACGACATCGAGTCCGGCCGCGAGCTGTGGAGCGCCGATCTGCCGGCGTCCGCACAGTCGACCCCGATGACTTATTCCATCAATGGCAAACAGTATGTCGTTGTTTGCGCGGGCGGCCACGGCAAGGCGAACTCGAAGATGGGCGATTCAGTTGTCTCCTTTGCGCTGCAATAACAAACGATCCGATCCACGGCCCCGGGTGATACTCTACGGGCATGCGCGCCATAATAGTTTTTTTATTGGGTGCCCTCGCCGTCGCGCAGGATTTCAGCGATCTCAAAGTGGAGAAGATCGCGGCCGGGCTGCGTTTTGCCGAGGGTCCGGCGTGGTCGCACGAAGGATTTCTGGTATTCA
>QHXU01000493.1:642-2128 GCA_003223065.1 Acidobacteriota bacterium
GGAGGCCCTAATGGCAACGCCTATGATTCGCAGGGACGGCTCTACACGTGCGAGTTTCGCCAGCGCCGCGTGACGCGGACTTCCAAGAACGGCAAGGTCGAAATATTGGCCGCGCGCTTCCAGGGCAAGCGGCTCAACGCTCCCAATGACATAGTGGTGCGCCGCGACGGCCAGGTCTACTTCACCGATCCGGCTTTCGGCAATCAGGAAGATACGCGTGAGCTCGATTTTTTCGGCGTGTATCACATTACACCGAAAGGAGACCTGGAGCTGGCCGCGAAGTGGAAAACGCGGCCCAACGGCGTGACGCTCTCGCCCAATGGCCGCGTCCTCTACGTCGCCGATTCGGACGCGCGCTGCATTCGCGCCTATGACCTGGACCGTGCGGGGGCCGTCTCGAACGAGCGCGTCGTCATCGACCAAATCCCAGGTGTTCCGGACGGCATCCGCACCGATGAAAAAGGCAATCTGTACGTTGCTGCGAAGACCGTCTGTATTTATTCTCCTGAGGCGAAGCTGCTCGGCACAATCGAACTCTCCGAGACGCCGTCGAACGTCTCGTTCGGTGACGGCGACCTCGAGTCGCTTTTCATCACAGCACGAACCAGTGTGTATCGGGTGCGGATGGGAGTAAAAGGAGCTTCGCAGAATTAGCGCACAGCGCGCCGCGCTATGCGTACTTTATGAAAACGCGCCGTTATCCGCGACATCCCTTGCCTGGCGTCGGGGCTCTGATTTTCAGGCGAGGATCCGTCCTGCTGGTGGAGCGAGGGCGGGAGCCGCTGAAAGGCTACTGGTCCCTGCCCGGCGGCCTGGTAGAAACCGGCGAGAAGCTCGAAGACGCGATCCGGCGCGAGGTCCAGGAAGAGACGGGTCTGCGTGTCCAGCCCCTCCGGATGTTCGAGATTTTTGAGCGAATAATCCGGGACGCGGACGGCCGCATAGAGTTCCACTACGTGCTGATGGACTACGTGTGTAAAGTGGTGGGAGGGGAGGCTCGCGCCGGCGACGACGTAAGCCGGGTGGAATGGGCGACGCGCGCGAAGCTGCGCAATTACCGCCTGACCGAGGGGACGCTCGCAGTAATCGAACGGGCATTTGATGCACGCCGAAACCGAACTTGAGTTTGAAGCCTTGCGCGCGGTCTGCGGCCGCTATGTGAGGAGCTCACTGGGGCGCGAGGAACTGGCGCAAGTGGCTCCGCTTTCGGATCGTGGCGCGATCGAAAACGCGCTGATCGATGCAGCCGAAGCCATCGAATACCTGCGCGCTACCACGCAACCTCAACCCGCAGCCAGGGGTTCGGCCATACGCGTCCGCTTCGAGGGGGTCGCGGATCCGGGCTCATCGCTGGCGCGCCTGCGCATCGAGGGCGTAACGCTCGAGCCGAACGAGATCTTCGAGCTGGCCCGGCTCCTCGATCTGGCCGCCGAAGCCCGATCCATCCTGCTCGCGGCCCGCGAAAAGTATCCGCGCCTAGCCGCGC
>QHXU01000494.1:0-1943 GCA_003223065.1 Acidobacteriota bacterium
CGAGCTTTCGATACCGGCGACAGGGCGCGGAAGCGATCGAACGCGAATTCTCGCTCCGGACGCTCCAGCCGGGCAAATATTCCGTGCTCATCGAAGGCCGCAGTTACGCCGTTACGCTCGACGCGGAGAATGAGCTGCTCGTCAATGGACGCACGCTGACCATCGAGGTGTTCGATCCGCGCGAAACGCGCGGCCGCCGAAGCGCGGGCGAGGGACACGGACGGCAGAGCATCGCTGCGCCGATGCCGGGAAAGGTTGTTCGCGTGCTCGTTGCGCCCGGCGATGAGGTCGCGGCCGGCCAGGGCTTGATTGTAGTGGAAGCGATGAAGATGCAAAATGAAATGAAGTCGCCGGCAGCGGGCCGCGTGGTCGAACTGAGAACGCGGGCAAATGCCACCGTCGCTGCCGGAGAAGTACTGGTGATTATCGAATAAATGTCGGAAACCAATTGTCCCCTCTGCGGAGGAACCGGATGGAAAATCGTCGAGCGCGGGGGGTTGTCGGGCGCCGAACGGTGTGAGTGCGCTAGTTCGGCGCGCGCCGTCGTGGCCAAGGACCGCGCCAATATCCCGCCTAACTACGAACACGCTTCCCTCGACAACTTCAGCGTGCCGGGACAGGAAAATCCGGTGGCGCGCACAGGTCTCGGCATGGTGCTGCGCCAGGTAAAGGGATTCGCCCGCGATTTTCCAGCGGTCAAGCCCTCGGGCCTTCTGCTCATCGGCGAGCCCGGCACCGGAAAGACCCACCTTGCCGTCGGCGTGATGAAGACTCTCCTCGATAAGGGCCACGAGTGTGTCTTTTTCGACTACCAGAACCTCATCGAACGCATCCGGTCAGGCTGGGACGCCTCCTCGGGCTCGAGCGACCGCGCGGCTTACCGCACCGCCCTGGATGCTGAAGTGCTCGTTCTGGACGATCTGGGCGCGCATCGCGTCGTCGAGTGGGTGGAGGACACCATCGCCTCCATCATCACCCATCGCTGCAATCACGGAAAACCCCTGATTGCCACCACCAACCTGCCCGATCCGGACGTTTCCGGGAAGGTGGTCGGCTATACCGGCGCCGGCGGCGTTCCCGTGTACAAGAAAACGCTCGCCGAGTGGATCGGCATCAGAGCGCGCTCGCGGCTCTTCGAGATGTGCCGCGTGGTCGCAATGCCCGCTGTAGAAGACTATCGCGTGAAACACGGCCGAGTCGTTAAACTTTAATTATGCGGATCCTGGTAGTGGAGGATGAAAAACGAATCGCCGACTTTCTGTCGCGAGGCCTGGAAAGCGGCGGCTACGCCGTGGATCTGGCAGGTGACGGTTCGACGGCCATCGAAATGGTGCATGCGACCGAGTACGACCTGATCATCCTCGACCTCGGTCTGCCGGACCTGGACGGCCTCACCGTGCTTCAGAAGATCCGCAATCGCAAAACCAGCCCCCCGGTGCTGATCCTGAGCGCGCGCGACGCGGTGGACGATCGCGTCAAGGGTCTGGAGGGCGGCGCGGACGATTACCTGGTCAAGCCGTTCGCATTCGTCGAACTGCTGGCCCGGGTCCGGGTGCTCCTGCGGCGCGGACAACCCACGCCGGAGCGCCTGCAAGTAGGCGACCTCACGCTCGACTGCATCCGGCGCCGCGTGACGCGCTCCGGCGAGAACATCGAGCTGGCGCCGAAAGAGTTCAGCATTCTCGAATACCTGATGCGCAACCGGGGGCGCCCGCTCAGCCGCACGATGATCGTCGAACACGTGTGGGACATGGATTACGACGGCCTCACCAACATCGTGGATGTGTATATCCGGCATCTGCGAAGCAAGATCGACGATAAGTGGCCGATGAAGATGATCCAAACCGTCCGAGGCATCGGCTACATGCTGGACGTGCCGGACAGACCCGCCGAAAAAGCGGTGTAGAGGCGCGGTGGCACGATTCACGAGGGTCTTCGGCGTT
>QHXU01000494.1:2014-2454 GCA_003223065.1 Acidobacteriota bacterium
CTCAGTTACGTGATTTTCTTCGCGGTGCTCCTGGTGGTCATCGGTTTGCTCTACCGCCAGACCCTCAAGTTCGAGATGGAGGGCGACGTTCGCGCCGCGCTCGAAGAGGAGTGGGGCGCCGCCAAAGGCTACGTCCGGATCGACAACTTTCAGCCTGTGTGGACCGCCGACCGGACCGACCCCGAAGAAGCGTACATCGTGTCCCGGCTGCAACACGTCTTCTTCATCGCGGACGCGAACGGCAACGCAGTCGATTATTCGGCTACGTATCAATCGATCGGATTCGATTCGCCGGAGGACATCCAGCGCGTCCTCAATTCACCGGAGCCCGAGGTCCACATCCGCTGGGATAAAGACGGTGTGCCGTACTTGATCAAGGCGGGCGTTATCCCGGACGAACATAAACACCGCTATTTCTTCGCCATCGGCCGCTCGCTTGA
>QHXU01000495.1:0-400 GCA_003223065.1 Acidobacteriota bacterium
GGTGGAGCGTTACTCCCTTTCTGGCCCATCGAAGCGCTTCTTGAGAGGAAGCGCGACCGATGAAGCTTCGTTCTAGTCTTTGTGCAAGAAGAATGCCAAAAATCTGTACGAGGGCAGACGAGACGGTGGCGTCTTCATGGGATGCCGAAAAATGCAGCCGCCGCGTTTGGTTGTGCACGTTTGAGGGCTTCCAGTTGCTGATTCGCTTGAATTTTTTTGTCCTCACGTGTCTTCCTCTGCCACGGCACAACCCTTCCCTTTTTTGTCCTCCCAAGGGCACCGATTGCTATGCTTAGTTGTCTAAAGTTAACTGCGTGGGGCTTCGACGTGTGTTTCTTATCCGGTCAACGGCGTTGCGTCACAGGTTGAGCGTCGGATCTTGTCGGGCGAAATCCGGACC
>QHXU01000495.1:447-1941 GCA_003223065.1 Acidobacteriota bacterium
AGATGCACCCACAGATGCCAGCCAAGCAGACTCTCCCCTGGTAGGGCGTGGACAATCGATGCGGGTAGGGGCGGCGCGTGCATGAAAACCTTATAGGCTTTCGTCAACTCAAAACTTGTAAATACGCGGCGCACTTCCTCCACATCATAGACCTTTGAATACGGATTTAGCGGACCGTCCGTGTTGGCATGGATGAAATTCTTGAGCCGTAGGTAGTTCCAAAGTCCCATTCTGCGTGCGTTCTCAAGATGGCCCGCTAACTTACCCCTACCCTTGATGCCCCGATAGTACATGTAGATCAGCCCCAGGCGCCGCAGTGTCGCAATCGAAACCAGGTAGTTGAGCGACCATTTGGCATAAAGCATGACAATCAGTTCGCCTCCGGGCTTCAGTACCCTTGCGATCTCGCGTTGTGCAAGTCCGACTTCGGGGATGTGGTGTAGCACGCCATAGGAGTACACGATGTCGAAAGAGGCTGTGGGAAACGGAATTGCAAGTGCTGTACCGCACTTCAGGTGCTCGTAGGGTAGTCCGCGCAACTCCAGACGCTTTCGCACGCGTCTGACGGACTCTTCTGTTAGATCCAAACCTGACCAAATCGCCCCGCGCCTGATCAACTGTTCCGAATCGGCGCCTTGTCCCAGTCCGATTTCCAGCGTCCTCTTGCCGGAAAAGTTAATACGATCCAGGTTTGTGAGAAGCTGCGGAGATTCGCCAAAGCGGAACTGGTCGTACAGATTGAAAAACTTTTCAAACGCGGCGTCGTCGGTGGCGTGCAGCCCCCCCACGAGCGTCTCACCGCAGGAATGGTTTTGCCAGAACTCCTGAACTTGCACTTCGGTCATGAACATCGCTCCGTTGTCTCCACCATGGGAAAATTTCTGAGCAGGTCCTGGTAGAAAAATCTCGTGCTAGTGCGCTGTCGGTACACTCTGCCTTCGCCTCGCAGCAGACAAAAATAATAGCAAACAAGTCAGAAATAAACAACCGCAAGTCGAGTGTTTCCAGGGCAATGTCATCGAAGACTGGCCACACCGCGCCTCTGCGCTACGTTCCTGGCCGCCTAACAAGACAATAACTTTTTGGACATGCCGATTAACCACCGAGGCGGCCCTTTAGTCTTAGGAGCGTAAGGAGCTTGCTGCCGGAAGGTTTAGTTCCCGAAGCGTCGTTCAGAAAACGGGTAATTCTGCTTAAGCGCCGCAGGAAGTTTATTATTGGATCGATGGCGGGCCGCCATACACCCACCATATTGCAGACAGCCTCCGGGAAAGAGATCTCGTCGCCAATGCTGAACCTCGGGACCAGGTAAGGGTCCGTTTTGGGGGTGATGAAAGCGTTCTCCGTCGTCGCCGCTAGAGTATATCCGAACTCCACGAGGAACCGTTTTTCACGTCCGTCGAACCGGCCCACTGGATAGGCGAAGCACTTAATATCTTTTTGGAGCCATGACTCGAGTACGCGTTTACTCTCTCCGAGCTCAAAGCCAATCTT
>QHXU01000495.1:2030-4315 GCA_003223065.1 Acidobacteriota bacterium
ACCTGTTTCAGTTCTGCGACTGTCAGGGCGTTACGAACGCCACCGTGGACCGAGCCGTTCTCGCCCTGCGGCTCTGAGAATGATTTCTGATGCAGCCATGGAAACAGCCCGTCGCCCGCGATGATGCCGGTTGGAATGAACAGCGTAACCGGTATGTGATGGTTTCGGATGAGTGGCAGCACATCATCCAGAAGCTCCTTGCAACCGTCGTCGAAGGACAGCCATACGGCGCCTCGAGGGAGTACCTTGCCGTGATGCAAGGTCTGGAGAAGCTCATTCACAGAAATGAAAGTATAGCCACGCTTCACCAGCCATCTGATACACCGTATAAACAGGTCCTTGTTTGGGTTGTGGAAATAGATTGCTGTGACCGCACCGCCCTCGAAGGCCCGCCTGCGTGCCCGGCGGACACGGCCACACGCGATCAGACTCAAAGCCAGCAATCCACAGAAGTAGTTTCGAACCCGAGAGCTACGACGCATTCACCTTTCACCTCCGACTATGTTCCGGCGAATCACAACCGATCCAACCAACGCACAAGGTTGTGAGTCGAATGACATGCCGCCCGACGGTTTCACGATTACGACGCAGCTTGATGCAATCCGTCCGATTTGAAGATGCAGGAATGGCGATCATTCCGTCCGTGAATTCGTCCTTGCTTATCTCGTGGCGCCCCGTTCGCCCACGTTCTGCACTTTTTCGACCACCACTCACGTGAAGCGTCCTGAATGTAAGCGTTGGATCCGTCAGACTTGCAGCAGTGCTTCAGGCAGCCTCACGGCAGTCGGCTCTGGCGATGAGATACGGCCCGCTTGGACGAGCTGATCGTAAATCCATCGATAGGTACGTTCCAAGCCCTCTTCCAATGTGATCTGCGGTTCCCATTTCAACACTTGCCGCAGCCTGGTATTGTCGCTGTTACGTCCACGCACGCCCTGCGGCTTCGTCAGATCATAGCGTTTGTGAATGTTTTTGGCGGCAATTCGGGCAACCATCTCGACGAGCTCGTTAACCGAGATCAGCCGGTCTTGACCGAGATTGATCGGATCGTGGTGTTCGGACTGCATCAACCGATAAATTCCCTCGACACAATCATCGATGTAGCAATAGGAGCGTGTCTGGTTGCCGTCACCCCAAACCTCGATTACATCGTTCTGATTGGCAAGAGCAATCTTCCGACAAATTGCCGCAGGCGATTTTTCCCGACCGCCGTCGTAGGAGCCCTTCGGGCCAAAGATGTTGTGGAAACGTACAGAATGCGTGTTCAGGCCATAGTCTTCATGGTAATGTCGGCAAGCCCGCTCGCTATAAAGCTTTTCCCAGCCGTATCCGTCTTCCGCGTCCGCCGGGTACGCATCCTCTTCCTTCAGCGGAGCAACATCCGTTGTGTTTTGCCTGTACCCCGGATAGATGCATGCGGACGAAGTATATAAGTACCGCTCTATGCCGTTCAGCCTCGCGGCCTCAAGCATGTGAATGTTTATCAAGATGTTGTCATGCACAATCTCAGCCTTGTGCGTCTCGATAAATCCTATGCCGCCCATATTGGCAGCCAGGTTGTAAACCTGATCAACGCCCCGCACCGCCTGGAGGCAGTTAGGCCACCGCCTCAAATCCAGTAATTCAAACTCGTCCGCCGAGGTCACCTCGTACTCAGGGTGCTTGATATCCACGCCTCGCACCCAATACCCGCGGGCCTTGAGGTAGTTGACAAGATGGTGCCCTATGAATCCTCCGGCACCTGTAACCAAAACCTTTCTGTTCATGTAGGTCTCCTTTGAATGTCCTAACCACCTTGTGGTGTTTTGCATAAGGGATTGAAAACTGCACTGCGGTCCGCAGTGGAACGCATTGTCACCTGGGGAGTCGCCGAGCCATTTGGTAGGGCTGAAGTAACGTCAGACATCGTAGTCGATGTGGTTCCGCTAACCTTTCCGTGCTGCGCCGGCCCAAATGACTCACCTCATATCCTCGTCGGCTACCACGCGGCAGCAGGAACGCTGACGACTTGCGCGCGTCTGGGTGCGCGCCCAGCGCGTTCGGCCAGGATCAAGTGGCAGCGGCCCACCCAAAGTGATACCAAGAAGCTGGTGAACCCGACCGACGGTAAAGTGTATGTGCTGAGGCCCGTAAGAGCCAGCGCCCACACCAAGACGAGACACACCGCCGCACGGTCGGCTCCCAAGGGGTCGCAACGGAGAGCCCGGATCGCGGGCCACACGACGATCGCCACATAACAAAGCAGGGTCGGAACGCCGCCTAGGAATAACATCCAAAGATACCCG
>QHXU01000213.1:0-2391 GCA_003223065.1 Acidobacteriota bacterium
AAGTCCTCAACACGTCCCCGACACCGCCGTAATACAGGGTGCCGTTAAACCATGCCGGACTCGAGTACACAGGGCCCACTGCCTGCGGCAATTCCTGGTAAATCGCGTTCGTCCGAGGATTGAACTTGCCCAGATTGTTCCGGTCCACAACGTAAATGTTCTGGTCTTTTCCCGCACCGACCGCCAGCGAGCGCGGATTGCCCCGTGAGTCGTTCAACGGAGGCAACAGTAGAATCCCGCCCGACCCGAGATCGATATCCGCATTCGATTCCGACGCGGTGTTCGACATGGTAAAGTAATCCGTCACCGCCAGCGCTCTTCCCTCAGTCGAGATCTTCACAAACGCATTTCCGTAATTTTGGTTAACCGGAAACCCGCCAGGGCTTAGCGTGGCGTCAAACGTTCCGTTCCCCATAAGCAGATATAGATTTCCGCTGGCGTCTGCGGCCGGACCGGCGCCCGCCGACCAGATCCCGCCGCCGGTCCCGTTAGGGATCAGATTTAACACGCTCACTTGTCTGAGCGTTGCCGCGTCGTACCCGATCACCCAGCTCGTGTAGGGGCCATCATCGCAGTGCGACGACCAGCTCGTATACACTACCCCGTTCACGATCAACAGCGCCGCCCGTTCCTTGTGGAGCTTTGGATCGAAGGTCAGGACGACCCCGGAGCCTTCCGCACCCGAACCCGGGTACGTCGCCTGGATCTCCGTGGGGCCGCCGAACTCCTCTGCCCCCGTGGTCAAATCCAGCGCGTGCAGGCGCTGATGATAATTGCCTGACCCGTCCTTTGACATCGCCACAACGTACATCGTTCCATTGGGCCCAATTTGGGGGTCAATCGCGGGTGTCGATGTGATCCCGATCTCCGGGACTACCTGAAAACAACCGCGGATATCTGATGTTGTCTCGTTCGCGCCCAGCAGAGAGACGTGCCAAAGCATCGTTCCGAGATCGGCATCGAACGCGTATGCGCTGTCGTGCTCCGTAACCACATACAGTACGTTGTGCGTGCCTTTCCCCGGAATCGTCCGCGACGGCACATAGAGCGGCTGCGCGTCCACTTTCCCGTCCACCGGAATCACAAACAGCTTGCCGAACGTTGAGGCATTCACGTTGGCCGGCGTCAGCGTTACCTCCTGCAAGTTCTGGCCTGTCCGCGCGTTGTCGTTGTGCCAGGTCAAAACGGCTTGAGCGCATATCGACGCGCTGAACCACGTAGCGGCGCAAATTGCCAAGGCTGTCCGCACTTTCCTCCGCCTCAGGCACGTCGCGATGATCATCTTTCCTCGCACCGACCAAGGATCGGATTCTTAAGGCAGGCGAAGGTCCAAATCAAAGAGGCTCTGAGAAACAGAATCAGGCGCCGCAAATCATGGAGTTGGGGTGACGCGTTCGCTGTCGCGTCCTTCACACTAAGGCCGCAGGCCGTGACAAGTGGAAGCCAGATTCTCTCGTCTCTTACTATCTGGGCCCTGCGTACAGATTGGCCGCCCGGCGGCGCCGCTGACGCCGCTAATGCGGCAGGCTGTTGAGCACAGTGAAGAACCGGCTCCCGACGCCGTCGCCGCGCCCGGCGTTGTCATAGACCAACCAGCCGATGTTGTGTACGCCATTGGTGAGGGTAGTGGTATCGAGGACAAAGTAGCCCACGGCTCCGTTGCTGTTCGCCAGCCCCGGAAACCCGGTAGCGATGTCGCTGCGATACTGGTTGTACACCGGATGCCCCAGCACCTGCCCATCTACGGTGACCCAGATCGTTGAACCGTCGGTTGGTATCACATACGGCTGCTGGGTCAGCGCCCAGCCGAAATTGACGATTGTGCCCGATACCGTCGCGCCCTGCCCCGGCGTGTCGATGGTCCCGAACGGTTTAGTGGCGTGCGCGTTATCCACCGTGATGGCGCGTGTGCCTAAGTCCACCGCCACACCCGCCTTGTTGTGAGCGATGGCGTGCAATTTGTAAGTCCCGTTACCCGGCCCTGGGGAACCGCCATTGTTGGGCAATCCAGTGGTCAGCATCAGGTAGCCCCAACCGCCGCGATAATTGAATGGCGCATTGGGATATGCGGTCTCCACATCCGGACGTGCGCCGGCCACGAACACCCCATCCCCGATGTACACCAATCCGTTCGACGCTACCGGTTCACTACCGATCCGCTCCCGCCAGATATCGACCTTCGAAACCTCGATGTTGTCCAGCGCCCAGCCCGTAACGGCGATTTCTCCCGCAATGCCGGTAGTGTTGTCGACGGGTGTGTCGAAGCTGCCGTAGGGACTGCCAGGAGCTACATTTGCGACGTTGACCTGAACTTGCTGCGGCGAATTCGTCGCGCCGGACGCTGTTACACTGATAACCCCGCTGGCTCCGTCTGTGGCAGTGACCTGAAAA
>QHXU01000213.1:2408-12104 GCA_003223065.1 Acidobacteriota bacterium
TGAGGAAGGCGAGACGGTGATGTTCGACTGGCTGGAGGAAACCGTCCAACTCGCTCCCAGACCTCCGCTGAGCGTCACTGTGATCGACTGCGGATCGGTGACTAAAGCGCCGCTGACGCTGAAATTGAGCGATGTCCGGCTCAGAGACATGGTTGTTGTGGCGGCGCCTGCCTGAATCACGGTGAAGGTCTGGCCGGCTATGGTCAGCGTGCCGGTGCGCGCATTTGGGCTGATGTTAGGCGTATAGCTATAGCTCACCGTTCCGTTACCGGTTCCGATCGCTCCGCCGGTGATTGACAGCCATGGAACGTTGCTTGTAGCGGCGTAGCTGCAACTGGGATCCGAGGCGGTAACTGTAAGGGTGCCGGTGCCTGCCTGGCTGGACGGGCTCGAACCGGTCGACGAAAGCACAAAAGCGCAAACCGCAGTGAGGCGCAGTACCCACCCTGTACCACCGCCCAGGTTAGTGGATTGAATCGGTCTTTGTAACGGAAAATCGAAGGAATTGGTTTGTCCCCCCATGAACACATCGCCGCTCGAGCCGAGTGCGATGGCGTTCGCCACATCCGACCCCGCGCCGCCATAAAACGTGGAGCAGATAAGCGAACTGCCGGCTGCGTTGATTTCCGAGAAGAATGCGTCGTAAAGCCCGGCGAAGGCCGGCTGTACCGGAGTTGCCAATGGGAAGTCGCTTGAAGACGTGTAACCGGCAATGTACGCATTTCCGCCCAGGCCGGCCGCGATTCCGCTGGCCCAATTGAAGCTCGTACCCCCGATATAGGTGCCGTAGACCAGGGCGTCTCCAGCCGGCTTGATCTTGACGGCGAAGGCGTCCTGCGTGCCGTTGAACGAAGTCCGAAGCGCCCCTGGAGTCACGGGGAAGTCGGCGGAGTTGGTGACGCCTGTCACATACGCGGTCCCAACCGCATCGACAGAGATCGCGTTGGCCTGCTCCAGCATCCCCTGCTGCGGTGTACCAGCCGCGCCGCCGCTGCCGCCAAGATAGGTACTGTAAACCAGCGCCGATCCGCCGGCATTGAGTTTCGTGACGAACACGTCCTGGCTGCCGCCATTCGAGCCCTGGATCGCTCCGGCCAGTGGAAAGTAGACGTTGCCGTTCGCATCCAACGCGATGCCGCCGGCGTGGTCATCGCCCCGCCGCCGAGATAGGTGCTAAAGGAAATGGCGCCGGCCGGAGTCAGCTTGGTGATGAAAGCATCACGGCCGCCGGCGAGCGCCGTCTGCACTGCGTTCAATACTGGGAAATTGGCAGAGAGCGTGTCGCCCGCTATGTATGCGTTGCCGGAGCCGTCCACGGCGATGGCCGTGCCCACGTCGTAATTTGTGCCGCCAAGATAGGTGCTGTAGAGCAGCGTGTTGCCGGCTGAATTCAGTTTGAGTGCGAATGCATCGCGGCCCCCGCCGAGCGTCGACCGAATCGGCGATGCGAGGGGGAAGTTGGTGGACGCCGCAGAGCCCGTGACGTAAGCCTGACCCAAGGAATCGACGGCGATGCCGGTGGCGCGATCCTCGCCTCGCCCGCCGATGTAGGTCGCGTAGACCAGCGCGGTTCCCGACGCATTCACTTTCGCTACGAACACATCGACACCGCCCTGATTCGAGGCCTGCACCGCACCCGCGATCGGGAAGTCGAGTGCTTCCGTCCAACCGGCTACGTACAGGTTGCCGGAGCCATCGGCCGCTACGCCCGTCACCGCGCTCATCGCGCTGCCGCCCAGGTAGGTGCTGTAGGAGACGGACGGATCGATGACGAGCGGCTTTAAAGGATCATAGCCGTCGATCTCGAATCCGACCGTGCGCGGGCCGAGGAGGCGGTAGCGGCCATTCAAGTGAACGCGGCCGTGCTCAAGGTCCTGGTAGATCTCGGGCGCTTCCTCGCGCAGTTCACTGCGCCGGGCGCTCACGATCAGGTCGCCGCCGGCGCCGACCGAGATTCGGTTCGCACCCTGGTACACCAGGCGAATTTGAGCTGGATCAGCGCCGGGCCGGACCACAAACTCGGACTTGATTCTGCGGCCGGCGGCTGCATAGCTCAAGTCAATGCCTGGATACAAATCCCGGTACTTGATTCTTCTATAAGTTGTTACGCCGGGCTGCCAACCTTTTGCGTTCCGTCCGCGGAAAAAGCTTACCCTGGCAGACTGTGGCTCGACGCCCTCGATCACGACCTTAGGATTGGCGCCCGTGAAACGCAGGCGCATTTGCATGCTATGGCTCCGAAAGATGGCGCAGTCCGATGCGAAGCCAACGCGCAGATCGGGTGTCTGTAGTACGTAACGAATCCGCGGGCCCATCTGCCCTGTGTTTGGAAAAAAGAATGACGGAAGCGAACCTTCCAACGTTGTTGCCAATCCTGGTGCGACGACCAGTGGCAACAGGTAGACCGTACGCCGCATCTGTTCCAAAATGATATTCGCACGTGACGAAGATTTGTCATATATCCCGACATTAATAGAGGGAATAAGGAAAATGATGATAACACCGCACAGATAGAGTACTAGTTTTCCGTGAGGATCACGGCCGAATTCCCGCAACTTTCAGCTGCATTCGATACAGACCGCTTCGGGCGCGCAGATAAAGGGTCATGTCGAAGAACAGGTTTCCGTTTTTCAGGGTGCCGTCAGGCGGACTTCGTAGCGCAGGATAATCTTCTTCTTCTCGTCCCAATTGGTCACGTAGAGGAGCTCTTTCATGCCTCCACTACTTCCAGTGCGATCAACTTTGCACCATCGAGATCCGGCCACCGGGCGGATTATTCCCACCACCCCGAAGCCGGAATTAATTCAGGACCCGCACGCGGTCACTGGAACGGATCAAGCGCCGATTCCCCGGGGTAATGGATATTAGTCTCATGCCAAGACACTTCCTCTTGCTGATAGCGGCGGCGACTGCCGCTGTTGCCGAGCACCACACTCTTGCCTCCACACCCAAAACCGTCCACTGGGGCTACTACGACGCCAAACAGGCACCGGCGCTGCACGTGCGTTCGGGCGACACCGTTGAGATTCGGACTGCTATGATCGATTCGCCGGAGATGCTCGAGCGCTCTGGAGTCCCCGCAAGTCAAATCGACGCGCCCAGCCGGGAGATCCATCGGGAGATTAAGGATCGCGGTCCCGGGCCGCACGTGCTCACCGGTCCCATCTTCGTGGAGGGGGCCGAGCCTGGCGACACCCTGGAGGTACGCATCGAATCAATCCGCCTTGGGTTGCCCTACGCGGTGAACATGTTCCTGCCCGGACTCGGGGTGCTGCCTGAAGAGTTTCCGTACGAACACCGCAAGATCATCCCACTCGACGAGAAGCGCATGGTCGCTCGCTTCGCACCGGGTATCGAGATCCCGCTGCGCCCGTTCTTCGGAAGTATGGGTGTAGCGCCGCCGGAATCGTTGGGCCGTATCAGCAGTGCGCCGCCGTGGGTCCACGCCGGCAACCTGGACAACAAGGAACTGGTGGCCGGGACCACGTTGCACATTCCAGTGCACGCGCGCGGCGCGCTGTTCTCGGTGGGAGACGCGCATGCCGGACAAGGTAACGGCGAGGTCAGCCTGACCGCGCTCGAGACGGTGCTCACTGGTGTGTTCCGTTTCACGGTGCGCAAACAGCAGCGGCTGCGCTGGCCGCGTGCCGAAACACCCACTCACTTCATGACGATGGGTTTCGACGAGAACCTGGACGTCGCCATCCAGACCACGTTACGCGAGATGATCGACCTTCTGGCGGAGCGCTACAAGCTAAGCCGCGAGGATGCCTATCTGCTGGTGAGTGACGCGGCCGATTTCAGCATCACCCAACTCGTGGACGGGAAACGCGGCGTGCATGCGATGATCCCGAAGACCATCTTTATGAGCCGCTAGCACGTCGGCTCTATTTCCAGTGTCGAAAACAAAGCATGGGACAACTTGATCGCGGCCGTGTCGCTCAGGACCAAACGAGGGGGATCGCGTTCGCAGGGATTAAGTAAGAATGCGGAGGACCACGAGTGTCATATCGTCGTGCTGGGAAGCGCCAGCGGCGAACGCCTCTGCCGCGGCCAGGATTCGGGTCATCGCTTCACAAGCAGGCAGCCCGTGGCAGGTTTTAGCGAACTCGACTAATCTATCCTCACCCCACTCCTCGTCTCGCGCGTTCATTGATTCAGAGATTCCGTCAGTGAAGAGCACGACCAGGTCTCCGCGTTCAAGAGGAAAAGATTCCTGCTGATAGCACTCCCGTAGGAGCCCGATCACCGGACCGCCTGTCTCCAAGCGGAAAACCTGGCAGGCCGCCGCAGATTTGTCCGCGGATTTGCGTAAGATCACAGGCGGGTTGTGACCCGCGTTGACGTAGGAAAGCTGGCGGCTTCGTGGATCATACGCGGCATAGAACAGAGTGGCGTAGCGGTTCGCCGTGGACGCCTGGTAGACCAGGCTATTGACTCGTTTCATCAACTCAGCCAGGTCATGGCCCAGCGAAGCTTGGCCGCGGAGTGAGGCTTCGAGGCTTGCCATCATGAGCGCGGCGCCCACTCCCTTCCCGGACACGTCCCCGATGGCTATTCCGAGTCTGCCTTCGGGCAGCTCGAGGAAATCATAGTAATCCCCGCCTACCTCTCGCGCCGGCCGGCAGCGCCCGCAGTAATCCAGTCCCGGCACCGGTGGAAGGCGCTGAGGGAAGAGGTGCTCCTGCACTTCCCGCGCGATTTCCAACTCGCGATTCAACCGCTCCCGCTGTGCCATCTCCCGGCCGATAGCCGTCGTCAACCGGGCGACCTCCTGCGCCAAAGCCGTCTGCGCCGCCGACCTTGTGGCCAGCCCGTCGAGAGCGGCGGCAATAGCGCGTTGTGTAAACTCGTCTGTTTCAATTTCCTGCCATGTGATTAGATGTGGGGCGAGACGCTCCCTATCTCGATGGTTCCTTAGCGCGCTGGCAACAAGGTGCCGCAGGCGACCGTCTGCCGGAGAAGAGATGCGTCCAAGAAAACGATCGAGCGCGGAACCGCCAGAATCGAGAAGCTGCAGAAACATCCTGCGGGCCTCACGTGGGTCTTCCACAGCAAGGCGCCGGAGCTCCTCGTATAGAATCTCAGGCGGCTGCATACCGCTTCGACCGTAGTTCGAACGCCTCCCGCCCGCCTTCGAGGAGGTCGATGATCTGTTCACGGCATTCATCGACTGTTCCGGACTTCTCGACCACTCCAACCCGGCCATCCGAGTTCATCACCAGCACAAGGTCCGCTCCAGCCAACACCGGGATATTCGCATTGTGAGTTATGAAGATCATTTGCCGATGTCGCTTGAGCCGCTGCACCGCGTTTACTACAGTCTCAAAAATAAAGTGATTGTCCAGATTGTCCTCTGGCTGATCAATAATGAGCGGGCTATCTCTTCTCGCTAAGAGTATCGGTAGCAGAGCTGTGCACTTCTGACCACGGGAAAGATCGGACGCATCCTTAAAATTAGGGTGTCCTGAGGACGAAACATTTAACTCGATGCCGATTCTATCTTCGATTGCAATTACCTCGAGAGCGAGCGGATCGACGCTCTCGCGGAAAGAATCCAGTATCTTGCGAGAGCGCTCATTTCCAAAAGCCGTCAGCTCTTCGAACGAGTCGAAGTCATTGGCCTGAATGAGCTGTGCGAGCTGCTCCGGCCTGAGCTGCATTAGCGCCGTGATGATCTCGTCGTGATTCCGGACCCTTGCACCGCGCAGGCCATCCACAAGCATCTGCTGGTATGCCAAATGGTCGGCATTCCGCATGATCCGGACGCGTACACGCTCGCCGGCTTCGCGCTGAAGCTCATTCGCGACCTCCTCGCGGATTGCTGAAATTTGATCCCGCATTAGAATGTGAGTGGTTTTGAGCGATTTCCGCCGCTCAAGCAGTGTCTTCAGCTCGTTATTCAGTTCTAACCGCTGTTCCTCCAGGGCTTGAAGTTTAGCAACTTGCTGCTCAATCGTTGCACGCACTCGAGCATGCTCGCTTGCCGCTTGATTGAGCTCGGTTAACCTCGCCAACTCGCTGGCGTGACTCGTTTGGGCCTGGGCGATGCTTTGGCGGGCCCCGGCTACGGCACCCTGGGCTTCACGAATCTGAGCACTGATCGCTGATACATGTTCTTCAACTGTCCCCAGGGACGCTACCAGTAGATCGTCATACCGGCGGAGGATGTCCGCATTCGCGGACTGCTCCTCAGCAAGACGCGCCTTGAACGCGAGCTGTGCATCTCTTCGTAGTTGGTCCAGAGTTTGGCCCAGCGTTCTAAGATCTCGATCGGCGGCGTCCAATTTGGTGATTTCGCGCTGATTGAGCTGCTGCTGCCGCGAAAGCCGGACAAAATCCGCCGCCGGTTCACGATCTGACGGGGCAAGAGCTCTTAAGCGGGCACGGACGTCTCCGAGTTCTTCAGCTTGCTCGGTTAAATCTTGAATCGTTCGTTGTGCCGTCCTGATACGATCGGCATTCGCATCCAACGCACGGGAGCTCTCAGCCAGTGACAGGTGGATCGTGCGCATCTGCTCGCTACGAAGCTCGTCCAAGAGATTTCTACGTTTCTGGCCGAAGACCTCGTCCGCGATTGCCTCAATTTCGGAACTGCTGTACGCGTCCAGCGGCAGAAACGTACCTCGATCAAGATCAACCGTGTTGATCGTCCTTCCGTCCGACGTCAGCAGAACCGGCTGCTGCTTGAGGCCCCTCTTAATTGTGTAGCGACTCGAACCTTCCGCCAGGGCTGTGATCGTTACAAGAGCGCCGCCCGCAAGGTTCGCCTGAATGAGGTCGACACAGTGCTTCGGCGCAGCCGAGGTGCCGCAGACCGCAAACCGCATTGCTTCGGCGAGCGTTGATTTTCCGCTGCCTCGTGGCCCAATAATGCACGTTAGGCCTCGCGGAATGTTGACGCTAAGGCCGGGCAGAAACCCGCCGCTAATCTCGATTTTTTCGACGAGCCACATACCCCAGCCTCTAGCGCGAGTGAATCTTTAGCGTATGCCTACCAGCACATCAAGAGCTCCCTCAGTGCCGCATGGAAATGGTTATTCTACCCCAAAGGCAATAGATCAACACCGGACCCCTGACTCCACCGGGCAAAAGGGCCGTTTGGATGCCGTTTCGGCTATCCGTAATTTTACGGAGGCGTCTTGCTGTCGGTTTGAAAGCCAACGCTTTTCGCGCCGGTTTTGGCTCACTCGAACATCTGCGGAACCGGTTGTCCGAAATTATCACCACCCCACTCCCGTAATACTTCGGATTCAAGTCTTGGGCGCAGTAGCATACCGTTGAACTCGTGCGAAGCGGTTTCTTCCGAGCAGCGTCGTACTCCAGCTGTTACCGGCAGCGCCGGGCGCTGACTCCAAAGGAGCTCGACAAAGTGCCGTCTCCGCAGCGACCTGAGCGGCATGCAGTATTTCAGAGCAGCCAGCGAGCCGGGGTGGAGGTGTAGATGAGGTTTCGACAGAGGATGGTCTTTCGATGTTTTATCAAGTAGTAACGCCGGTTAGGGCCCTTATGCATCGGCCAGGCCGCGACGACGTCTCAGTAACGATTCCGGCAGGGGCGGTCCTAACCTGCTGCGGCCACACGAGAGCGCTCCTTGGAATGATTGAGGTTCGATGGCAAACGCGGGAGTACTCAGTGTTGGAACGGGATCTGCATAGTAAGTGCATGTCTGTTCAACCCTCACGTTAGTCCACGAGATGTGGCCCTTCTTATCTCACTTCGCCTTGCGCAGGGGCACGCCAGCGCCCAGTGGAGCCTAAGGAGCCCGCGCGCGATAGAGCGGACATGGGAATCAAATTTTGGCAATCGCACACGCGCCCCCTTTCGTCTCTGATCATGGCCTGGTTATTGAACTGCGCGCTGTCCAGTAGTTTCAGCAGGGACGCCGGTTGACGCGGTGAACAAGAATGGCCAGGGCATTGCGCTTAAAGGCTATGACGCAGTCGCCTAGTTCACGCAAAGCCGGTCGGTGAAGGGGACCGCACTGTTCTCGCATGAGGCTTCGCTTCGAACGCCAGGAGATCCAATTCTTGTTAGGCAGGTACGGTTTGGATCATACTGGATGGTATGCGGGCGGCAATTATCAGCCTCTTCATGTGCGCCTTGGGCTATGCCAGCGACCGTGCAACCCAAGTAAGACTCACGCGAGTTCCAGAAGGCGGTCTACAGCCCCAAGTCGCCGTAGACTCAAAGGGCGCCGTGCATCTCATTTACTTCAAAGGCGACCCGAAGCAGGGTGATGTGTATTACGCCCGTTCGGTGGACGGCGGCACAACGTTCCAGGCGCCGATTCGTGTGAACAGCCAGGCAGGAAGCGCAATCGCGATAGGCACCATTCGCGGGCCGCAAATGGCGCTTGGCAAAGCCGACCGTGTGTACGTGGTCTGGAACGGTTCTGCCATCGCAGAACCGAAGTCGCCGCCCAATGCCGTTACAGGCCAGCCGGGTTCACCGATGCTTTTTACGAGGCTCAACGATGAAGGCACGGAGTTCGAGCCGCAGCGGAATCTGATGCAACGCACTTATGGTCTCGATGGTGGCGGCTCGGTCGCAGCCGATCGTTTCGGAAGAGTCTATGTGGGATGGCACGGGAAGACTAAAGGCGATGCCGAGGGCGAAGCCGGCCGGGCTGTTTGGATTGCTCGCTCGGACGATGAGGGAAAGACGTTCACGCCCGAAGCAAGGGCTTGGAATGAACCTGTTGGCGCCTGTGGATGCTGCGGCATGCGCCTTTTCGCGGATCGCAACGGAACGGTGTATGCCTTGTTCCGCAGCGCCACGAAGAACGTGCATCGCGACATTTACTTGCTGGTTTCGAAAGACCACGGGAAGAGCTTTCGCGGAACGCTTCTTCAAAGATGGGAGATCAATGCCTGTCCCATGAGCAGTATGAGTTTCGCAGAAGAGGCAGGCTCCGTGGTTGCGGCCTGGGAAACCCAGGGACAGGTCTTCTACGCGCGAATCGATCCGGACAGGCCCGAGAACGCGCAGCCGGTCGCACCGCCTGGCCCGGCCGGCAATCGGAAGCATCCGATCGTGGCAGCGGGGTTGAAAGGTGAGGTGGTGCTCGTCTGGGCCGAGGGGACCGGCTGGCAGCGCGGTGGATCGCTCTCGTGGCAGGTCTTTGACGAACGCGGCGGACCGCTTGGTGAACACGGCACCGCCGCCGGAATTCCGGCGTGGAGTTTCGCTTCAGCTTTCCTCTCGCCGCGCGGCACTGACGTTGTTATCTATTAGCCCGACATAGGGCTACTGACTTGCGTGCCTAAGGTCGCTTCCGGATAGCGGAGCCAGGGTGCCGCGAGTACCATGGTCGGGTAGACTCAAGAAACGCTCTGCAGCTGTTTGCCGTAGGTTTTGGGTTGTTCTTCCCGAATTCCGTTTGCACTTCCAAACACGCCGCACCTCATAAGCGATAGGTTCTCGACGTCTCGTTCAAGTACGGCGGCCGTTAACTGACGTTAGGGGGTTCGGTCGGGGATTGGTTGTTAGCAACAGATGTTATCCAACGACCATTCCCGCCCGGGTAACCGCCGGTTTCGATGAGTGCATAACGGCTCAACTTTGGCCTGGATTTCCGGCCCTGGGTTCAACCAGGAGCGAGCGAGTCCCGGTCGGAGACACGACTGACAGGAGCACACAAGTAAATTTGAATTGATCCGAAGATCGCAGGAGGGGCAGAAAAATGAATGCGAA
>QHXU01000214.1 GCA_003223065.1 Acidobacteriota bacterium
TGAAAGCACAACCGAAGATCGAAAATTATCAGGGCGGCGAAGTTTCGGCACAGGAAGTCCTGCTGAAGTTTCGTCATCCTGCTCCAGTCGCAGTCTCGCAGGCCCAGCGCGATCTGGATGCGGATAAGATCCACGTGGTGGGCGGGCCGGGCGGCGCGTACGCGTTCCACTCTCGCAGCAAGAATGTCGCGGCGATGCTGAACGTTCTCTCGAAACGTGGAGATCTGATATACGCCGAGCCCAACTATATCGTTCGCGGTGCGGCCACGCCAAACGATCCCAGCTTCACCCAGCTTTGGGGACTGAAGAATACCGGCCAGACCGTGAGTGGCGCCGCCGGCACACCCGGCGCCGACATTCATGCCACATCCGCATGGGACATGTCCACAAGTTCAACCAACACTGTCATCGCCGTGCTGGATTCCGGTATCGAATACACTCATCCCGACATCTCCGCGAACGTCTGGTCCGCGCCCGCCGCGTTCGGCGTGAACATCGGCGGCGCGATCGTGACCTGCGGCGCCGGCACTCACGGCTTCAACGTTCTGACCAGCGCGTGCGATCCGATGGACGACAACGGTCACGGCACCCATGTATCGGGGATCATCGGCGCCGTCGGAAACAACGGCGTGGGTGTTACCGGAGTGAATTGGACCGCGAGGATGATGGGCGTCAAGTTCCTCGATTCGACGTTCACCGGCACGGTGGCGGGCGCGATCAACGCGGTCGAGTTCGCGATCCAGGCCAACGCTGCGTTTGCAAATTCGGCGACTCCCATCAATGTGCGCGTGCTGAACATGAGCTGGGGAGGCCTCGGTTTTTCCCAGGCGTTCGCCGATGAAATCAACAAGGCCAATGCGAATAACATGCTTCTCGTAGCCGCGGCCGGGAATAGGAATCTAGACAACGACGTCAACCCGTACTATCCCTCCAGCTACAATGTGCCGAACATAGTCGCCGTCGCCTCCACGGACAGCAACGATAATCGGACATCCTGGTCGGATTACGGCGCCAGTACCGTTCACCTCGCCGCACCCGGTGAAAACATCTATTCGACGATGCTTGGCGGCGGCTACATGTTCCTGAACGGAACATCGATGTCCGCGGCTTATGTTTCCGGCGCTGCCCAGCTCGTTCTCTCGAAATGTTCTCTGGACACCGCCGGTCTGAAGAATGATCTGTTGAACAACGTCGATGCGCTCGCCGCCTGGTCGGGTCTCACCACCACAGCCGGGCGGCTGAACGTCGATAAGGCGATCCGCGCTTGCGGCGCCGGCGGCTTCACTATTTCCGCCAGTCCCTCGTCGCGCCTGGTTGCGGCCGGATCCAGCACGACTTATGACGTGACCGTGACTGCAGCCGGCGGTTTTGCCGGTACCGTCATTCTCAGCGCGGGCGGATTGCCGCAGAATGCGGCCGCGAGCTTCAGCCCGTCCTCGATCAATGGGTCCGGCTCCTCTACCTTGACCATTAGCGTGCCGACGGGAGCCTCAGGTCCGTTCACGGTGACGATCACCGGCGCCAGCGGCTCGGTGAGTGACAGCACCACCGCGAGTTTGTTTGTGGATGCGGGTCCGCCCTCGGTGGTTTCCGTGAGTCCTTCCTCCGGCAACGGCACTAGCCAGACGTTTAACTTTGCCGTATCGGATCCCGATGGTTCGGGCGACATCGCGGGTATCCACGTTCTGATCAACTCGTCTGTCAGCGGCACGAACGCTTGCTGGATGTACTATAACCAAGCCTCCAACGCGCTCTGGCTGGCCAACAACGACACCTCCAACTGGAACCAGATTGTGCTCGGCTCTGCCGGCACTGTTCAGAACAGCCAGTGCAGCGTCAATGGAGGCGCCGCCTCCGTAACAAACTCCGGAAACACCCTGACGCTGGCGCTTCCGATCACGTTTACATCGACCTTCTCCGGGACCCAGACGATTTACGTAGACGCAACCGATAACGCAGGCCTCGACACCGGGTATCGGACAATGGGCACGTGGACAGTAGGGGCCGGCGGCGGTACGCCTGATTTTACGATTTCCGCGACGCCTGGCTCTCAGACGGTGGCGGCCGGCTCCAGCGCGCAATACGCGGTCACGATCGCGCCCATAAACAACTTCGGCGGCGCCGTGACGTTGACAGCGGCAGGATTGCCATCAGGCGCAACGGCGGCGTTCAATCCTGCATCGATTTCCGGCTCCGGCTCCACCACACTCACGCTCAACACTTCGAGCACAACTTCGCCAGGCTCCTACACGATAAGCATTACCGGCGCCAGCGGCACATTAAGCCATTCGGCTTCAGTCACGCTGACGGTTAACACCGCCGGGCCTCCGGCCGTTTCAGTGAACCCTTCCTCGGGCAGCGGCATGAGCCAGACCTTTAATTTTGTTGCCTCCGATGTAAGCGGCGCTAACGCCGTGAGCGGGATCAATATTCTCTTCAATTCTTATTTCGGCGGCACGAATGCTTGCTGGATGTACTACGACCACCCTTCCAACACCCTCTGGATGGCGAGCGATGACGCTTCCAACTGGAGCGCCGTCTCGCTCGGCTCTTCAGGCTCTCTACAAAACAGCCAGTGCAGCGTGAATGGAGGCGCGGTATCAGTGACGGTCTCGGGAAACAATCTGACGCTGACGATACCCATCGTGTTTACTTCTGCCTTCACGGGGACCCGCACCGTTTTCTTGCGCGCGCTCGACAACGCAGGCCTCGACAGCGGATATCAAGCTAAAGGCACTTGGGTAGTGCAGTAGTTCTTGGCAGGTATCAGAATTGGAAGGCTTTGGTTAAATCAATGCGAGCGCGCCCGCTTGAAACGGGCGCGCTCGCACGCCTATCAGAATTGGAAACGTAACGAAAGTTGCAGATTGCGTACGTCGTTCGCCTTGCCAGTGACCTTGCCGAACGTAGTGAGATTCGTTGGGTCGACGCCGACCCCGTTGCCGCTGCAGCCACCCGCTCCGACGTAGCACAGGTTGGGATGGTTGAAGGCGTCGAATGCCTCGGCGCGGAACTGGAAGGCTATGCGCTCGTTAATCGAAAACTTCTTGAACAAACCCAGGTTCCAGTTGTTGAAGCCAGGTCCATAGAAAACGTTGCGAGCGATGTTCTGAGTGACGAAAGTGCCGCTGGCAGGCGCGGAAAACTGGGTTGGCTTTCCGTCCGTACCTAATGGCACGGCAATCCAGTAACTGGGATCCGAAGCACCGTTCCGGGCAAACTGCTTGGTGTATTTGATATCACCCCCGTTGAACGCCCAGTACTGAATTGCGGAGCCGTTCATGCTGCCATCCTGACCGACATTGGCGTAGTCCTGGTTCCGGCCGACTTGGCCGGGGGCGCCGCTCTGGGCCTGGAAAATGCCGCTGACTTGCCAGCCGCCTATCAGCTTCCCGGCCATATTGGTCTTGCCACGGAAAAGCGGCAACTCGTAGAGGAAGTTGACGATCATCACGTGGCGGACGTCGAAGTCGGATGGAGCCCACAAGCCGTGAGCGTCATACGTGTTGGGGATGATGTCGCGCTGGTTGGACCCGTCATCCGAACTCTTGGAGTAGGTGTACGCCATGCCGAACAACAGGCCGCTAGTGAACCGGCGGTTCCAGGCAATCTGGAGTGCGTTGTAGCGAGAGCTGGCGATATTGTCCGTTTCGCGAATCGAGTTGTAACCTTTGTACGGACGGAGTGCGTCGAGGTTTACGCCGGGGTTTGCCGCTACAACCGCCGGCGTCGGCTGATTGATGTCGGCCTCGCGCTGTTGGTGCAAACCGCGGCGGCCCACGTAGCCCACACTCAGGATCGACTTCAAGTAGAACTCGCGCTCCACCGTGAAGTTCCAGTTGTAGGCTTCCGGATTCTTGAAGTCCCGGCTCTGAGTGGTAACGGTGAGCGGCAGGCTGTTGGCCGAAGTTCCGCCAGGGTTGTCGGCGTTGCCGAACGATACATTGGCGGTAGGCTGGAATGGCGGGTTGCCGCCCAGGAAGATCGAATCGCTAACGCCAAGACGGGTGAAGAACCGGCCTGCTCCCGTCCGGATGACCGTCTTGTCGTTCAACTGGTAGGCGATACCCAAGCGCGGCTGCCATTGGCCCCACCGGATGTTTGAGTAGTAGTCGGGATATGTGCCGCCGCGGTGGAGATAGTCGAAAGTTCCTGCCGTGGCCTCGGGGAATCGTCCTTTGCCTGAGTCGGGGAAGGCACTGCCCGGAATCACCATGCCATTGAAGCGGTCACCGGACCCCGAAATTGTTCCGCTCTTCGGATCCACGGTTACGGCTTTGCTCGGGTCATAGAGCACCGGGTCGAACACAATCTGGTTTCCCCACAGCGCCTTGTACGGGACGATCACGGTGTAACGAACGCCATAGTTGACGGTCAACCGCCGGTTGACCTTCCATGAATCCTGCGCGAAGGGTTCGTACGAGGACCCGCGAAAGATGGTGTATGCTCGCTGGCCCAGTTCTGAATAGCTGTCGAACAGGCCCATCGCGACGTTCGAAATCGCGTTGCCGCTGCTAGGCTGCCCGGACCGTGTGTCGGTGAAATTGAACTGGCCGTTCTGATTGTTCGTGCAGGTTGGGCAGGCGCTGACGTTGATTTCGTCGTTGTCGTTTTCGCCCGAGCGCTCGAAGTAGAAGCCAAACTTGAATGTGTGGCTGCCCTTAATCCAGGAGAAGCTGTCCGTCAGGGTGTATATCGGGCCGGATGAGTGGGATGGATAAGGTCCACCGGTCAGCCCGTTCAGGCCCGTGACATTCGCTGTCGGAATGCGGTTCGGAATCAACTTTCCCGTCGGGAAGATGTATGGGTAGTTGAGTCCCACCGTCGTTCGATCGAGGAAGTGGGCCGTGTCCACAGGGATGTACACGTCATCCAGGCTGACCGTGGCCAGCGCTTCGTTCACCAGGTTCGGCGAGATGATCCAGACGTGATCGAGCGAGTTGGTCTGGTTCGGACGGTTGAAGAATTTGGGGGTCTCCGTTGGCGTGCCATCCAGGGGCTGATATTCGAAGAAAGCGTAATTGTTCCGGCGGAACTGGAGGCGCTGCTTGTCCGTGAGGTTCATATCGACAGCCAGCGTGTCCTTGCGCTGGTTCTGCGGGTGCAGAGCCGTGACGTAGTAATTATTGTTGCCGTTGATAAAGCTTGCCAGATCCGGGGCCGGATAGGCCTTGAGGATGCCAAGACCGTTCTGGCTGAGCAGCGATTTGGGGATGAGATTTCCGGCAATGGGCTGGCCCGTAGTGGGATCTTTGAGTTGAACCACCTTGCCAAGAATGTTCGGAGGCGTGTTCGTGAGCAACTCACTGAAATCCCCCTGGCGCATCTTGAGCGTAGGCACGATCCAGTTCGCACTGTCTGTGAACCGGTACCTCACCCATTCCTGTCCCCAGTACCAAAAGAACTTGTTCTTGTCCTTGTTGAACTTGTTGGGAATGTAGAAAGGCCCGCCGGCGTTATAGCCGAACTGGTTGTAACGAATGGGCGCCGCCGAGCTAAATGGCAGCAGCCCGGGGACATCGGGAGTGTGGTTGCGCGTCCATGTGTTGGCGTTGAATGCGCTGTTTCGAACGTATTCATAAAGCGCGCCATGGAACTCGGTCCCGCCCGAACGAGTCAGAATGCGGATCTGGGCGCCGGACGTGCGGCCGTATTCCGCAGCGTATGACGCGGTCAGAATCTGGACTTCCTGCGTGGAATCGACGTCGGCTGCGCCCAGGCTGGTTCCGTTAGAGCGCGTGCGAGTGGCAGGCGCGCCGTCGTACGTGATCAAATTCTCCGGGTTGCGCGATCCATTGAAGTTGGCAGGCCCTTGACTGAAATTGAATGACAACCCGGCCAGACTGCCGCCACGGGCTCCGGGCGTCAGCGAAGCCAACCCCACTGGATTGCGGCCATTCAACTCGAGGGCGTCGATCTGTTGCCTGGTCACGAGCTTTTGCACGGACGCTGATTCGGTTTGCAGCGCCGCCGCGGTCGCGGTCACCTCAACGATTTCCGTCGCAGCGCCGACCGCAAGATTGGCGTCGACGGCGAGCGTCGCGCTCGGATCCAGCTTGTTGTGCACCGCTTCAAATTTCTTGAAGCCCTTTGCTTCGGCCGACACCGAGTAATAACCCGGAGGAATGTTAGTCACGACGTAATATCCGGATTCGTTGGTCGTGGTCCGGCGCTCGTTTCCGGTTTGCTCGTTCTTTACGGTTACGGTCGCGTTGGGAACCACCAATCCGGTGGGGTCCTTTACGAAACCCGTGATCGATCCGAGATCCGATTGCGCAGTCAATAAGAGACACGTTGCAGCGAGAAGCAGCGTGGCTTTAACGAAACGACTAAGTTTCATATTTCCCCCTTCAATAGCGAGACCCCTGGAGGCGATGCACCGGCAAAACCGGCTGCGCTCCAGGGCATAGTCTACCACTTCAAGCAGCCGAAAAGCCAATGAACCAGCCTCGACGCTTGCATCGCCATTCATGGCGTGATAGTTTACCTGCCATAGAGCCGCTGCTGAGGCGGCTTGGCGCGTGAATTATACGCAGCCTGGAATTAGACAGGCCAAGCGGGTTTGTTGTTGCGCGCCCGGAGAGGTAGTCGTCCGGGCACATCTGCCAGCGAGACACGGAAAGTTCTTAAACACCATCAGGTCGTCTTACGCCGGCCATGGACATTTCAATGAGACTTTCAACATTGATGTTGTTGGGGGCAGCGCTTTCCTTGCTGGTCGTGACCACGCAAGCAACTTGGGCGCAGGAAGCGCGGGCCACAATGAGCGGGCGCGTCGTGGATGCGCAAAGCGCCGTGGTTCCTAGTGCCGTGGTCGCAATCCGATCGGAAGACACGGGAGTCGAGCAAACGACCAGGACGAACGAGCAGGGCAATTGGATCGTTCGGTTCCTGATTCCGGGCAACTATAGTCTCCGTGTCACGGCTCCCGGATTCAAACAAGTGGAACACCACGGAATCGCGTTACAGACAGCCGACCAGAAGCAGTTTGACACTCAACTCGAGGTGGGCTCGACCAGCACCCAGATCGAAGTCAAGGCCGAAACCCCTTTGATCGACACCACGGCCGCCACTTCGGGAACGGTTATCACGCGGGAAGAGATCGCCGAAATGCCGTCGATGTCGCGCATCGCGACAATACTGGCGACACTTTCGCCGGGCGTCATACAACAGGACCAAAACCAGAACGTCGCCCACCTGTGGTCACACGACGCCGCCTCGCAGATCAGCGTGAATGGCGGCGAGACCCGCGCAGCCGGGTCCACTGTTTACCGCTCCAACGACTATCAACTGGACGGCATGCCCAACATCAAGACCGGCGGGCAGGTGGCTTTCCTGCCTGCTCCGGACGCGATTCAGGAATTCCGCGTGGTGATGAACGCGTACGACGCATCCATCGGCAGGCAGGCCGGCGGCACCATTCAGATGACTACCAAGAGCGGCACGTCCAAGGTGCACGGCAGCCTGTATGAATACAACCAGAACAACATCCTCAATGCCAATCTTTTTCAGACGAACCTCGTTGGAGGAGACAAGCCGCCGGTCCACTACAACGAGTATGGCGGGACGATCGGCGGGCCAGTATGGATTCCGAAAATCTATAACGGCAGACAGAAGACTTTCTTCTTTTTCAACTTCAACGGCATCCGCAACCAGGATCCACGGTTTCAGATTCTGTCCCTTCCCACAGAACTCGAGCGGAAGGGCGACTTCAGCCAGACCTTCACGACGCAGGTAGTGGGCGGTCAAAGGATCACGTTCCCCGTTCAGGTATACGATCCCCTAAGCGTGGACTCCAAGGGCAGCCGGTCGCTGTTTCCGGTGATGGCGATCCCCGGCAACCGCCTGAGCAAGGTCGCGCAGAACATCTTGAGATACGTCCCGCTGCCGAATACCCCCAGCGATGGGACCAGCACCGACGCCAACGATTTCGTGCCGCACTCCACCCGGCAGAATAAGATGGCCGATATTATGGCGCGCGGCGACCAGACCTGGAACAACTCGCAGAAGACCTTCGCCACCATTCGCTGGTATCACGAAGACGAGTTGAGTGACGATTATTTCGGGAATGCCTTCACGGGCGCATATCAGCATCGGCTGACCAGGGGCGCTGGAGTGGACCATGTCTGGACCATGAGCCCAACCAGGATCCTGGATCTGAAGGCGAACCTCACGCGCTACGAGGAGCCCAACAACGACCACGGCGTGGGCTTCGATCCGTCCACACTTGGCTTCCCGGCGTCGTTCACCTCGCAACAGGCTGTTTCCGCGGCGCCACGGATCTCAGGGCTCTTCGGCGATATCGGCGTAAATCAGGCAGGGAGCGTTGTCGATACCTCGTACTACACCTGGTCCGCAGTCCTGACGCAGGTGAAGGGCAACATGACACTCAAGTACGGCGCCGAGTACTGGGTCCTCCAACAGGGTAATAAGAGTATCGGGAACCAGGGGCGATTCGATTTCGGCAGCGAGTGGACCCGGCAGCAGAACAACGTCGGTGGCGGAACCGGCAACGGCTCCACCTTGGCGTCCTTCCTTCTGGGACTCCCTCACAACAGCAGCAACAGCAATTTCCCGCGGAACGCGGACGCGTTCTGGTCGCAGCATTTCACCGCGCTCTATTTTCAGGACGACT
>QHXU01000168.1:0-511 GCA_003223065.1 Acidobacteriota bacterium
AATATCCTTTCCTGACGACGTTCTATCCGCTTTGGGCCGGAATTGCGAGCCGTGAGCAGGCGGCTCGGGTAGCGCGGAACCTGCCGAAGTTTGAGCGCCCCGGCGGATTGCAGACCAGCACTTATCTGAGCGCCAGCCAGTGGGATGCGCCGTTCGGCTGGGCGCCGTTGCAGATGATCGCCGTGGACGGCCTGCGCCGCTATGGGTATCGTGAGGATGCCGACCGGGTTTCCAAGAAGTTTCTTTCCCTGGTTCTCGCGGAATACCAAAAGACGGGAACGATAGTCGAAAAGTATGACGTCGTCCGTCGGGGGACGGACGTCAGCAGCGAGGTGCGCTTCGGTTACCGCTCAAATGAAGCAGGTTTCGGCTGGACCAACGCTGCGTTCACAGCGCTGTTCGATGAGTTGACGCCGGCGGACCAACGAAACCTGCTGAAAGTTCCCGAGCCACAGCCGCAACATGCACGTATACTAATGGCAAATGAGCCCCTGTCGACTGGTCTCCTCAG
>QHXU01000168.1:569-2694 GCA_003223065.1 Acidobacteriota bacterium
CTCTGTGGTTTCGCTTCCCAGAGCGATGATACTCGCCATGCCTCCCCGGTAAAGCGTCCCGCCATCGTTGGCGTCGCGCACATCGGATTGAAGACCGACAACCTCTCTGCCGCCCGCAACTTCTACGGCCACGATCTCGGCTTTCAGGAACCTTTCCGCATCGATAAGCCCTCAGGAGGGCTGATGTTGACCTACTTCAAAGTGAACGATCACCAATACATTGAAGTGTTCCCGGAATTGAAGACCGAAACGGAGGACCGGCTCTCCCACATCGCGTTCGAGACCACCGATGCCCAACAACTGCGCGATTACCTGGCGAGCCGTGGCGTGAAAGTTCCGGATACTCTCCACCCTGGCTTGGACGGGAATTTGAGTTTTATGACCAAGGACCCGGACGGCCACAACGTGGAATTCGTGCAGTACATGCCCGGATCACTGCACAGCCGCAACTTTGGGAAGTTCCTTTCCGCCGCGCGCATTTCTGATCACATTATTCACGTCGGCGTCACGGTGCAGGACCGCGCAGCGGCGGACCAGTTCTACAAGGAAACTCTCGGGTTCCGGGAAATGTGGCACGGGGGAAGGACGGACGATCGCACGGACTGGGTTGATATGCGAGTTCCGGACGGCGCTGACTGGCTGGAGTACATGCTCAACGCGCGCGATCCGTCGCCCAGGACCTTGGGCGTTCTGCACCACCTGGCGCTCGGCGTTCCCAGCGCGGAGGCGGGTCATAAGACTCTGGTCGATCGCGGTATGAAGCTGGAACAGGGACCCAAGATCGGGCGGGACGGCAAGTGGCAATTGAACCTCTATGACCCGAACCTGACCAGGTGCGAGCTCATGGAACCGAAACCCGTGCAAACGCCCTGCTGCTCGCCGATGCTGGATAAGTGAGCGGCTAGAACGCCGGCCGCTGCATTCTTCCCGCCCCACCCACGACTTTCAACGCCCTTTGCACTACAGGATCGCGCTGCATCTCTACTTCGTCGCCCTTCGCGACGCCGAACTTCAGATTCAGGATCTCCTGCTTCAGACGGCTCTGGATCCATTCGCGATGGCTTAGCCAATCGCCGACACCGGGACGGATATCACGTGCCGACAGGAATACCTGCAGTTCGTCGAGCATAGCCGGCGTAACTTCGAAATCTTCCTTGATTTCGTGCGACTGCACGTATTCGCCGGCGAACGTCGTAAGCGCGCCGCTCGCGTCGAGCACCATTTGCAATCGGCTAACCGCCGGCTGAAAAATCACCTCGTCGGGCTGGATGCCGCCGCCTCCACGCACTTCTCGTCCGGAGTCGGTGCGGAACGAACCTTGGGGCGTACTGGTGGCGATGTCGAGATGGCCGCCATGCAAAGGTTTCTGGATGGACCGGCCGCTCGGAGTGTAGTAATAGGCGGTCGTGAGGGCGACGCCCGTATTGCTCGAAAGCGTGTAGACCTGCTGCACCAGGCCTTTTCCGTAGCTCGGCTCGCCGACGATGGTCGCGCGGTCGTGGTCCTGCAGCGCGCCGGTCACGATCTCCGATGCGCTGGCGCTTTTGCCGTTGACAAGCACCGCCAACGGGAACGTGTAGGGCCTCGAGATCTTCGGCACGCGCACTTCCTCGGCCTTTGTGTTTCGCCCCTTGATCGAAAAGATGACTTGCTCCGGCTCGAGGAAGAGTGACGCCGTCTCCGCCGCGGCTTGCGCCACGCCGCCGGGATTGTTGCGCAGATCGAGCACCAGACCTTTGAGGCTCTCGCCACCGAGTTTCTGGATCGTTTCCTTGACCAGTTTGCCGGTGGGACCTTCGAAGCTGGCGATCCTCAGATAAGCAACGCCGCGCGTGAGCATGAAAGCACGATCGACGCTAGGCGAATCCACCAGCTCTGGCGTGAGCGTCAGCCGGAACAGGCGGGCGTTGCCCGGCCGGCGGACGTCGAGCACCGCCTGCTGCTGGCGAGCCTCGGTAAGGAGTTGCACCAACTGCTCGAACTCGAGCCGCGCAAGCGCGATCCCGTTGATCGCCAGGATCTCATCGCTCGCGGAAAGCCCCGCTTTGGCCGACGGCGTCCCGGTCATCGTCTGCAAGACAATTACGCGGCCTGGAAGCACGCTGACGATGCTGCCGAAGCCCTT
>QHXU01000168.1:2712-3901 GCA_003223065.1 Acidobacteriota bacterium
CTTCAATTGCTCGAACTGGCCGGGATCGAAAAAGACGGAGTGTGGATCGAGCGAGCGCAGCATGCCGGGAATCGCCCCCTGATAAAACGCTGCATCCGGCGACACCGGATCGGCCGCCTCGCGATCGACGGTCACGAACACGTCGACAACTTTCTTCAGCTCGCGGGCGAGCGCGTCGCCGGGATCGTCGGCGGCGAGCAACATGAGGAATGCAAGAAACGGCATGTGAACTATCTGCTAAAACGGGTAGCCTGGCGCTCGCGATGACGCTCCAGCGCCAGCTCGATCAGGCGGTCGATCAATTTTGGGTAGGGGAGGCCGCTCGCCTCCCACATCTTCGGATACATGCTGATGGCCGTGAACCCCGGAATGGTATTGATCTCATTGATGAATATTTGCTGGGTCGCCGTCTCCATCAGAAAATCGACGCGGGCCATTCCTTCGCAACTCACCGACTGATAGCAGGCGACCGCCAGGCGCTGCACTTCGCGCGTCTGCTCCGGGTTGAGGTCCGCGGGCAATACCGTTTGGGCCTGGTTCAAGATGTATTTATCCTCGTAATCGTAGAACTCGCGGGAAGGCAGGATTTCACAAGGCACGGCCGCGACCGGCTGATCATTACCCAGCACGGAGCACTCAAACTCACGTCCGATGATGCCGCGCTCTACGATAATCTTGCGATCGAACTGGCCGGCAAGCGCCACCGCTGCTTCGAGCTCCTCGCACGTTCCTGCCTTGGAGATGCCGACCGAGGAGCCGAGATTGGCCGGCTTCACGAACATCGGAAACGGGAAGCGCTTCGCGATTCGGTCCAGTTGGTTTTCGCCTCGCGTGACGATCATATAGTCGACGATAGGCAGGCCGCGCTCGATCAACAACCGCTTCATCACTTCCTTGTCCATGGACACGGACGATGCGAGCACGCCTGCGCCCACGTAGGGCAGGCCGGCCAGTTCCAGCAACCCCTGCACAGTGCCGTCCTCGCCGAACGTGCCGTGCAGCACGGGAAAGACGACATCGATCTCCGGATTCCCGCCCGGCTCGGGCGAAATGGCGCGCGGCTGCCAGCGCCCTTCCTTCGTGATCAGGATTCGCTGGATTTCGTAACGTTGCGGGTCCATCGCCGCAATAATCGATTCGGCCGAATTTAGCGACACTTCGTGCTCGGCACTGCGGCCGCCGTAAAGGA
>QHXU01000168.1:3932-4531 GCA_003223065.1 Acidobacteriota bacterium
GACGGTTCATTATTAGAGAATTCGCTTTCCCATTGCGGACATTACTAGTTCGACGGCCAGAAGGGCCGTTCGGTTCACTTCATCGATCACCGGATTTACCTCCACTACTTCCATGGACGCCATGAGCCCGCTGTCGCAGATGGTTTCCATGGCCAGGTGCGCCTCGCGGTAGGTGATGCCCCCGCGCACGGGCGTTCCGACGCCCGGGGCCTCGTGCGGATCGACGGCATCCATGTCGAACGAAAGGTGAAAACCGGCGTTTCCGTTGGAGACGTGCTGGATGGCTTCCCGCATCACGCTGCGCAGCCCGCGCTCGTCGATATCACGCATTGTGAAAGGGTGGACGCCCGTGCCACGCACGTTCTGCCGTTCGATCTCATCCACGCTCCGCAATCCGATGATGGCGACCGAGTTCGGCTCCACCTTTGGCGCGTAACCGCCGATGTGGGTCAACTCGGGCGGCCCAAGACCAATACAGCACGCGAGCGGCATGCCGTGCACGTTGCCCGAGGGGCTCGACTCCGGCGTGTTCATGTCGGCGTGCGCGTCAATCCAGATGAGGCCGAGCTTGGCGTGTTGCTTGCGGAAATGGTTTGCCA
>QHXU01000168.1:4687-13365 GCA_003223065.1 Acidobacteriota bacterium
CTCCACTTCGTAGCCGAGCGAGGCGAGCCTCTCGTTCAAGTTCGCCAGGCGTAGCGCCGAAGGTCCCATGTCGACGCCGCGGCGCCCTGCCCCCAGGTCCATCGGCGCGCCGATAATCGTGATGTGAGATTGGCGAATACACCAATTATCGCGTCTTCCGGACGGAGCGCGCCGGATGTGAGGCAGCGCAGTTGGTCAGCTTCGGCGGAGCGCCGCCAGTCCCGCGCCCGCTCCGATCAGCAGGGTTCCCGCGACGCGATTCGTCCAGGCCGCGTAACGAGGCTGGCGAGCCAGCGCCGAAGCGCGGCCCGCGGCAATGCCATAGCCTAGGAGCACGAAGAACTCGATCACCACTGAGGTCACGCCCAGAATCGCCACCTGCGGCGCCACCGCACTCTTTGGATCGATGAACTGCGGCAAGAGCGCGGAGAAAAACACGATTGCCTTCGGGTTCGATGCCTGAAGCACGAATCCATCGGCGAGCAGACGCCAGCCGCGAGCTTCCACCAGCTTGTCCTGGGGAGACGCCAGCACGCTCGATTTGCCCAGCAGCGCGCGCAGTCCGAGGAAAACCAGGTATCCCGCGCCGATCCACTTCACCAGGAAGAACAGGTTGTACGAAGCGATCAGCAAGGCTCCCACTCCCGTCGCCGAGACCACGAAGTACGCGGCGTTCGCTGCGAGTATGCCCAGGTTTGACGCGACGCTCTTCCGCGCACCCGAACGCAGCGCGCTCGACAGCACAAACAGCACGGCCGGACCGGGCGTCAGACACAGAACGGTTTCGGTGGTGACGAAGATCCACCAAATCGTCCAGGTCATGACGCTGAGCACGCCGCGAGCAAATCGTTTTTAAGACGGTCCTGGAGCGCAGAGTCGAGCTTGCGTCCGTCCGCGGTGGCGTAGAACACATCCAGCGCTTTATGCGCTTCCGTGTCGATGAGAACCACTTCGATATTGCAGCCCGCCGCGGAGATCGCGCGCGCCAGATCATAGAGAAGTCCGGGACGATCCTCGGCGGCGATTTCGATGAGCGTGGAGGCCTCCGACGCATCGTTGTTGAACGCTACACGCGGCTTCAAGCGGCCCGCCCGCGAGGAGACGAACGGCTTGGGACGCGCGCGAAGCAGCTTGTCGGCGGCTTGCTTGCCTTCGATTACACGCCGCACGATGCCGCGCAGGCGGTCGACTTCGGGCGGATTCAGGTCGAGCGTCCGGTGGGGATCCGAAAAAACGAAGGTGTCGACCGCGATCCCGCGGGCGTTCGAGAACGCCTCCGCCTTGAGAATATTGAGGCCGAAGCTGGAAATGGCGCCTGCCACCGAGGCAAACAGAGCCGGCCGGTCATGCGCGAGTAACGTAAGACGGTAGACGCTGCGCTCATGTGCGATCTCGATCGCGACGGCCCGGGACTCGAGTTGCCGGGCGAGCTCGCAATGCGCCTCGATCTGAGTGGCGGTGTGCGTGCGAAGGTACCGCGTGGGCAGACCTTCGAGAAACCGGGATTGCTCCGGCAGGACGCCTGCCGCATCGTGGATTCGCTCCGCATCGAGAGCGCGCGTCAGTTCCTGGTGCGCCAGCACGTACACTTGCCAAAGCTGCTCGACCCGCCATGGCGTCATCGCTTGCGGATTCACCGCGCTGCAATCGGCGTACGTCATCATGACGAGCATCTTCAGCCGCTCGATCGTGCCCACGCGCTCGGCGAGTACCCGTGAGGTCGCACGATCATGCAGGTCACGCGACGTCATCGCTTTCGAAAGATCCAGGTGATGCTCGACCAGGAACTCGACCGTGGCTCGGTCCGGCTCCGGCGCTCCCAACCGCTCCAGAACCACTCGCGCGATCCGCAGAGACGCCTCGATGTGATCGTGCCCGGAACCTTTTCCGATATCGTGCAGGAGGAGCGCGAAGCGGAGCAGGGCAGGGTCGTCGATCTCCTCAAAGAGCGCCGCGAAACGCGCATCGCCGATCGATTCGAGCGATGCGATCGCCACCAGCGTATGCTCGTCCACCGTGTACCGGTGGTAAAAATCGCGCACCACCAGGCACTCGATGTGGCCCCACTCGGGCAGCGCCGCCGCGAGCACTTCTGCTTCCTGCATCGCGCGCAACCCGGACGAGGGGCGCGGAAGCGCCAGCAGCAGCTTCCAATCTTCCCACTTCGCTTGCGGGGTGAATCCCGCCAGCCGCTCCACCGTATCCGTCGCCAAACGCAGATCGTGCCGCGCGGCGAACTCGAACAGGCTCAACCCGGGCGGCAACTGCTTGGGCGTGCGCAGCAGCACGCGGTCGCGCGACACCGTGAACTCCGGGGTCGAGAGCCTCGAACGCCACTCGTGAAACCGTCCCAGGAGGTTTCCGGGCTGTTCGGTGGCCGCTTCGAGCGCCCGCCGGGCGGTCCGGTGGACCTGCCGGGCATGCCGGTAATAATCGCGCATCAAGGCCGCGGGTTGCTCGCTCAGCGCCTCCTGCGCATCGAAACTGAGGACGTTCTGGTCGCGCCCGGCGATCTCGTGCAAACGAATGCGGATCGCGGCGAGAAAGTTGAAGGCCGATTCGAGATCCGGTGCTTCGCCACGGCGCTGCAGCGCAGCGAGCCACCGTACCGTCTCGAGATCGCGCAATCCGCCGGCTGTGTCCTTGATATTCGGCTCGAGATGATAGATCGTGTTTTGATACTTCGCGTGGCGAGCCTCGGCCAGTTTCGCGAGTTGCCGGGCCACCGCTGCGGCACGCTTGTCCGCGAAAGTCCGGAAGCGTTCGTCCAGCCATTGAAACATCGCCGGATCGCCGGCCACCAGGCGGCGGTCCAGCAGGCTGATGGTTAACTCAGCGTTGCCCTCGTGCTCGGTAACGCAGTCAGCCACCGTGTGCACGGAGTGGCTCGGCCGCAGCCCCCCATCCCACAGCACCTGCAGAAATTGAGACAGGCCCTCACGCGCGGGCGGTATCTGGTTCTCAAACTCCACCAGCAGCAGCAGATCGACATCGGAAGCCGGAAACAGCTCGCACCGCCCGAATCCGCCCACCGCCACCAGCGCCAACCCAGCAGAAGAGCGCGGCTGGAGCGTCTTGGCGTACGCCTCGCGCACCCGCTCCTCGACCTCGGCCGTGCGTGCGCTTAGCCTGTTCGCGACCGACTCGGGCGCGGGCAGCGCGAGAATTGCCGCTTCGCTCACAAAGCCCCTTCTCCGCGGTCGTCGTTACGGATACGGATTGCGTCCGCGATATCCGAAACGAAAACCTTGCCGTCGCCGATCTTGCCCGTGCGCGCGGCCGCCACCAGCGTACGGATCACTTCGTCGGCCCGGCCTCCCGGCACTACCATCTCCAGCTTGATCTTGGGCAACAGGTCCACCTGGTACTCCATGCCGCGATAAATTTCCTTGTGACCCTTCTGTCGCCCGTGGCCGCGCACCTCGATCACCGTCATGCCGTCAATGCCGATGGCCTTGAGGGCTTCCTTCACTTCTTCGAGTTTGTGCGGCTGGATGATGGCTTCGATCTTCTTCATGGAAGTCTCCGTCAGGCCTCGAAATTGTATCCTTCTTCGCCGTGCATGCTGAGATCAAGACCCTCGATTTCGTGCTGTGTCTCGACGCGCACTCCGGCTGCGGCGTCACACACCTTGAGAATCACCCAGGTTCCGGCGAGCGCCAGCCCGGCCGCCATCGCGCAGCCCGCCATCTGATGGAGCACCTGTATGGGGTTGCCATCCGCCCAACCCATCGGCTTGCCGGACCAGACGTCGTTGACCTCCTTGGTGGCGAACACGCCCGTGAGAATCGCGCCCAGCGTGCCGCCCGCGCCATGCACGCCGAAGGCGTCCAGCGAATCGTCGTAGCCGAACTTGTGCTTCACGGCGCTGACCATGAAGTAACAGACCACGCCCGCTGCCGCGCCGATGAACAAAGCCGGGAACGGCTTCACGAATCCGGAAGCCGGCGTGATGGCGACCAGGCCCGCGACCGCGCCCGAGATTGCGCCGAGCACGCTCGGCTTACCGGTGCCAAGCCATTCCGCCGCCATCCATCCCAGTGCCGCTGCCGCTGCGCCGAAATGCGTCGCGACGAAAGCGCTGGCGGCGAGCGGCGAGGAGGCTAGCGCGCTTCCCGCATTGAATCCGAACCAACCCACCCACAGCAGGCAAGCGCCCACGGCGCTCAACACCATGCTGTGCGGACGCATCGGATCCGTGCGATATCCCCTGCGATGGCCCAGGTACAGGGCGCACACCAACGCCGAAACACCCGAAGTGATGTGGACCACCGTTCCGCCGGCGAAATCGAAGCACGGGATCTTGCCGCCGAGCGTCGCATTCAGCAATCCTCCCTTGCCCCAAACCATGTGCGCCATGGGGAAATAAACCACGAACATCCAGAGCGTCATGAAAAGCAGCATGGCCGAAAATTTCATGCGCTCGGCGAAGGCCCCGCAGATCAGCGCCGGCGTGATGATGGCGAACATGAGCTGATAGATCATGAACGTCTGCTGGGGAATCGTCGGCGCGTAGTCGGCGTTGGGGAGCGCGCCGACGCCGTTCAAGAGCGCGTAGCGAATACCACCCACGAAGGGAGTTCCCTCGGCAAATGTCAGGCTGTAGCCGGCCACCGCCCACAGGACAGTGACCACGGCCATCAGGATGAAGCTTTGCATTATGGTCGCGAGAACATTTTTGCGACGCACCAGGCCGCCGTAGAAAAGCGCGAGCCCCGGGCCGGTCATCATCAGGACCAGCGCCGCGCTCACCAGCATCCAGGCGTTGTCGGCCGAGCTTTGCGCGGCCTTTACGGACCGGTCGAGATCGGCGAGGCGCTGCGCGAGATCGGCGGGCTGGGCTGCAAGGACCGAAGGGATAAGACACACGAGGGCTGGCAGCATTCGCATGAGCGGCTATTTCGAGTATAGGAGCAGCCTGCTCGCGTCCGCGTTCAAACCTTTTAATGAGTTCGATTGAAAGTTTCTATGAGCCGGCGCTAGGACACGCTGGCGGGCACGTCGTCCCGTACCGGTTCGCCGAGCGCCGCAAGCGCCTGCTCGCGCAGTCTCTGGCTCAATTCCAGGCCGTGGATGAACTTGGCGCCGTGCCGCGCCTTGTATCTCACCATGGCCCTTCCCGCCATATTGATCCGGTCCGCGCGAACCGTGACATAACTGCCCATCGGAATCGGCTCCGGCAGTTCGATGCGCAGGCCTCCCGCGGAGATATCAACGCACTTGGTCTGCGCATACTTCATGTAGCCTTGCGCATCCTCCCAGCCGACGCGGACCACGCCCACGTAGGGAATCCGTCGATACCGGCGGCTGTCTTTCTGTGACAAAATGCTCCTTCCTGCGCCCTCTTCATATCGGCCGAAACCGGGACTAGCTTTAACGCATAGTACGATGTGAGGCATATATGTCCGACTTTCACGGCCGCCCTTACCGCCTGGATGATGATGACGACGGGGGCTTTTTCGACGATTTCGGCAACGACGAAGACGGCGGTCAGGATGACGACTCGGATGAGGATGAATATGCTGACGAGGACGATCCGGACGCAGACGACCAGGACGCCGAAGACGATCAGCCGGAAGAAGAGGATGTTCCGGTAGCCGGCGGCGGTGGTGACGATGGCGATGGCGGCGACGGTGACGACAATGACGTCTACGACGAGTTTTCAGATCCGGACGACCTGGTCCAGCTCGACTCGGACGCAGCCCTTTCCGTTGACGATTTTCCCCATGCCAGCGAGGCCGACTTCCAGGACGACGATGGGAGCTGGACTACCGACGATTACCAGCAGTCCGCCGAAAATCTATTCGGCGATCACGAATTTTTCGGCGATACGATGGCGGCGCAGCGCGCCGCCGAAGGTTATCAGCCTTTCGAAGATGAGCGGTTCATGCAGGGGTTTGAAGAAGTCGCACCGGGTAGTTCTGAAACCGTGCGGCTGTTCGAGCGCGATGGGCATCTTTCCGCCTTCGGCATGGTTCCGGCGGCCATGCTTGAATACCTGCGGATGAAATACAGCGGCATCGATCTGAGCAACCTGGAGGTCACGATGCCCCCTCGCGGCGAGCCCGTGCAGCCGCAGCCGCTCCCGCCTGCTTTTGAGGCCATCGAGCCGGCCGATGCTGTCGATCTGCGCAAATACTGCACACCTGTGGGCGATCAGGGCCAAACCGGCCGCTGCTCGGCGTTTGCCTGGACCCACGCCGCGGAGCTGGTAGCCAACATCAAGAGCGGCAACGGTAGCTCGCCTTCGCTCTCCCCGACGTATACCATGCTCGAGTTCCAGCGCATGCAGGGCGACGCGCAGGATTACGCCTACGCGTACTCGGGCGGCGAGGGCACGATCGGCGGAACGGATCCGGGCCGGGTGCTGGTGGAGCACGGGACCTGCCGGCAGGATCTTTGGCCGAACACGAGCGAGGTTCCTGTGACCTCGGAGCGGGTACTCATTGCCGATGCGGAGAAGCACCACCTGGAAGGTACCCCGCATCCCATCGCACTCGACGATGCGCGCAAGGTCCTAAGCGCGGGGTGCCCGGTACACGTGGCAATCAACACCGGCCCGGGATTCGCCGACGTCGGCCGGGACGGCATGGTCAACGCGGCCGAGTCACCCAGCGGCCGGCACGGCCGCCACGCCATGCTGATGGTGGGCTACACCGGCAATTTTTATATCGTCAAGAATTCGTGGGGCGAAAACTGGGGAGACAAAGGATACGCCTATATCCCCAGGAATGTTATGGCTGCCGCGGATCCCGAGTTGGTCGCCGTGCTTGTCAAGAAGGACTGACGCCGTGAGCGGCGCGACTTGTGCGATGAAGATAGGATAATCTTGGCTTATGATGCGGCTAGCCATCTTCCTCGCGCTGGTTTTCTGCTTCGAGTTGAGCGCCCGCCAGCCCGTACGCACCCGGCACGCGATGGTCGTTGCCCAGGAGCCTTTGGCAACCGATGTCGGAGTGGCTGTGCTCAAGAGCGGTGGCAACGCGGTCGACGCGGCGGTCGCAGTCGGATTTGCGCTCGCCGTCACTCATCCTTCCGCAGGTAATATCGGCGGTGGAGGATTCATGCTGGTGCGCCTGGCCGAAGGCCGCACCGCGTTCATTGACTTCCGCGAGCGGGCGCCGGAAAAAGCGTCTCGCAACATGTACCTGGACACCGAAGGCAACCCCACGCGCGACAGCATCGAAGGCTGGAGAGCGTCGGGCGTTCCCGGCACCGTACGCGGCTTCGAGTTGGCACATACCAAATACGGCCGCCAAAAATGGTCCGCCCTGGTTCAACCCGCGATCGAGCTGGCCTCCAAGGGATTCCCGATCTCCTATTCGCTTTCCGAATCCCTGAAGAACGCCAAAATCCTCGCGAAATTCCCCGAATCGGTGAGCATTTTTCAGAGGAACGGCCGACTTTACGAAATGGACGAAACCTTCGCCCAGCCGCTCTTAGCGCGCACGCTCGAACGCATCGCGAGGCTCGGCGCGAAAGATTTCTACGAGGGCGAAACCGCGCGAAAGCTCGCCGCGGAGATGGCGAAGAATGGCGGCCTGATCACGCTCGCGGATCTCACGAACTACACGGCGATTGAGCGCAAACCGCTCACGGGCCGGTATCGTGACTATGAATTGATCACCGCGCCGCCGCCTAGCTCAGGCGGTGTCGGTATTCTCCAGATGCTCGGCATGCTGGAAGGCTCCGGTTATGAGAAGAGCGGCTTCGGCTCCGCCGCCAGCATCCACTACATGGCGGAGACGATGCGCCGCTTCTACGCCGATCGCAGCGAGTACATGGGCGATCCGGACTTCTACAAGGTTCCGGTCGCAGGACTGCTCGATCCGGCTTACATCAAGAAGCGCCGCGCCTCGATCGATCCGGATCACGCCACGCCGAGCGATCAGGTCCACCCAGGCCATCCGCCGGGCAGCGAAAGCACCGAGACCACGCACTATGCGGTGGTCGATGCGGAAGGAAACGCGGTTGCGGTTACCTACACGCTTAACGGAAGTTATGGGAACGGCGTCACAGCACCGGGGCTCGGTTTCCTGCTCAACAACGAAATGGATGATTTCGCGGCCAAACCGGGCGAGCCGAATATGTTTGGACTCGTGCAAGGCGAGGCAAACGCGATTCAGCCAGGTAAGCGGCCGCTTTCTTCGATGACGCCGACTATAGTGCTGAAAGGCGGAAAGCTCTACATGCTGGCCGGCGCGCCCGGGGGTTCCCGCATTCCCACGGCGGTGATGGAGGTGTTTCTCAATGTCGTCGATTTCGGCATGAATGCGCAGGAGGCCGTGGACGCGCCGCGCTTCCACCATCAGTGGAAGCCGGACAGGCTGTACCTGGAGAAGACTTTTTCCCCGGACACGGTCGCGCTGCTCAAGGCGCGCGGGCATGAGGTCGACTATTCGCCCGCGGTGGTAGTGGCGCGCGTCGAGGTCATCGTGATCAACAATGGCTGGTTCGAGGGCGGCTCCGACGGCCGCGCCGCCGGGAAAGCCGCCGGATACTAAGAATGCAACACGCCCTCTCAACGCACCTGTTCGTCAACCACCGGCTCACGACGGTGTTGCTCGACCGCTTGTGGGATGCTGGAATCCCGCTGGTAGAGATTTACTGCGCCCGTCAGCACCTGGACTATCGCGACCGCGCGCAAATCACGGAGCTCGGGCACTGGTTCCGCGACG
>QHXU01000168.1:13398-13862 GCA_003223065.1 Acidobacteriota bacterium
ACACGGATGATGTGTGGGGACGCTCCGGACCCCACGCCGTGATCAGCATCACCGAACTGGTGAGGACCAAGCGCCTGCAAATGGTGGATGAGATCAAGCGGGCGCTGGAGATCGCCGAGACCGTCCCCTTCCGCTACCTGGTGCAGCACCTGGGCGTTTCCGGCGAAGATTCCAGCGAGCGCAAGATCGACGCGGCGTTTTCGTCGCTCGAGGAAATCAGCCTGTTCGCCCGGCAGCGCGGCGTGGAGGTCCTGCTTGAAAATACCCCCAATGATCTCGCGAGTCCAGAGGGGCTGCTCATGTTCATCGAAACGACGCACATGGATCTCAATGTCTGCTTCGATACCGGCCATGCCAATATGAAAGGCGGCGTCGAGTCGGCGTACCGCCTGCTCAAGAGCCGCATCCGGTCCACGCACGTCCACGACAATAATGAACTGGAGGACTCGCATCTGATTCCGTTC
>QHXU01000168.1:13998-16447 GCA_003223065.1 Acidobacteriota bacterium
TTCGAGGCCGCCAATACGGTTTTTGAACGCCTGGAGAGCTTGCAACCCATCGATGAGTCCTGAACATTCGACCCCGCGGGTTACAGTCGCGGAGGCGGGCCGGCACGCCGGCGAGACCGTCGAAATAGCCGGCTGGCTCTACAATCTCCGTCGCAGCGGGAAGATCGTCTTTCCGCAGCTGCGCGATGGCACGGGCATTATCCAATGTGTCGCGCTAAAGAGTTCGCTGCCCGAACAGCTTTTCGAGACCCTGAGGGATTTGACCCAGGAGTCGTCCCTCATCATCCGCGGTAAGGTTCGGGCCGAACAGCGCGCCCCCGGGGGCTACGAGCTGGACGTGGAGGGGGCCGAGATCGTCCAGCGTGTGCCCGAATCAGACCCTTATCCGATCACGCCCAAAGATCACGGGATCGATTTCCTCATGGACCATCGCCACCTGTGGCTGCGCAGCCGCCGCCAGCACGCCGCGCTCGCGGTCCGCCACGAGGTGATCCGGGGCATCCGCGATTATTTCGATTCGCACGGATTTGTCCTGGTCGACACGCCCATCTTCACGCCCTCAGCCTGTGAAGGTACATCCACGCTGTTCGAGGTCAATTACTTCGACGACGAGAAGGTATATCTGACGCAGTCCGGGCAGCTTTACAACGAGGCCACTTGCGCGGCCTTCGGCAAGACCTACTGCTTCGGCCCGACGTTCCGCGCCGAGAAATCGAAGACGCGGCGGCACCTCACCGAGTTCTGGATGGTCGAGCCGGAAATGGCCTACGCCACGCTCGAAGACGTAAAGCAGGTGGGCGAAGAGTTGATCGTGTCCGTCATCGGCCGTGTGCTCGAGAACCGGCGGGAGGAGCTGAAGGTCCTGGAGCGGGACGTGACGAAGCTCGAAGCCGTGAAGGCGCCGTTTCATCGCATGAGCTATGACGAGGCCCTGGCCAAGCTGCAATCAAAGGGCAGCCAGATCCAATGGGGCGGTGATTTCGGCAACGCCGATGAGACGCTGCTGACAGAGGATCTGGATCGTCCGGTGATGGTGGACCGCTACCCCACAAATGTTAAGGCGTTTTATTTCCAGCCCGCTGAAGACCGTCCGGAAGTTGTGCTCGGCGTTGATTTCATCGCGCCCGAAGGTTACGGCGAAGTGATCGGTGGCGGGCAGCGCATTCACGATCTGAATCTGTTGCTGAAGCGCATCGACGAGCACGGTCTGCCGCGTGAGGCCTTCGGCTGGTATATCGATCTGCGAAAGTTCGGCAGCGTGCCCCACGGCGGCTTCGGCATGGGCGTGGAACGGTTCGTCGCGTGGATGTGCGGCCTGGAGCATATCCGCGAGACAATTGCATTTCCCCGCATGTTATACAGGACCAAGCCGTAAGCTTCAACCGCGATTCGATCACCTGTCGCGGGCGATCGTGAGATCGCCTGCCCGTTTGCCGGGCACGATTTTCCATCCTGGTTTCAGGTCGAGCTTCCATCCCGTGCCGCGCGCCGTGGCGGAAACCATCAGCTTCGAGTAATTCTCGGCCAGCAAAGCGCCTTTTGCGACCTCGATCCGGCCCCAATCGTCCCGAACGGTGATCGTCGGATAGACCGTGCCGAATCCTTCGATCGGCACAGGCTCGTCGGGGTTGAAGTCAAAGGACATGCTCCGGAGCGGGATCTCGAGCACCGGGCCCTCGATCAGCAGTTTGCGGAATTCAGCCAGGCGGCGCCGGCGCGCTTGATCGCGCTCTACTTCCCTATCGCGGAGCACGGCGCCGTCATAGGGCTGGATTGCCGGTTCCGCCGGAACTCCGAGTTTCATACTCCGGACGAGCAGGTCCGCAAGATCGTCGGTGGGTTTGAGGGATTTGCGCCACGCGGGATCGGCGGCATCGAGCAATAGGCCGTAGGCTGGTCCGGTAGCGTAGGCGAACGATCGCACGAAGGTCGGCTTCGCCGCTGCATCTGCCAGATCGCGCAATGCGAGCCGCGCGGAATCCCCGCTCAGGGATACACCCGTGTACTCGGCCAGGCCTTCGTTCATTTCGAGCGCGCGCTCGGTGGCAGCGGCGTCCGGGAAAATCGCGCGGCGTTTCCGGCGAAAACCAACAGCGTCGGCGGCGGCACGGCGGCGGGCATCGCCATCGGATTCGAGGGCTGCCGCGAGCGCCCGCCACTCAAGCTCGATCCAGTAGCGGCCTTCTAAAGAATCGAGGTGCGGATTCGCCGGGTTGGTCATCGGGAAACCAATATCCGCTTGCACGAAATGAAAGCTCTCATGCAGCATCAGGGCGAGACGCACATTCCGGTCTTCAGGCAAGGGCCACTGAAGCATGATCCATTTGCTGCCGTTCATGTTGGCGGCAGTATTTGCGATCGAGGCATCCTTGGGCAGCGTGCCTTCGCCATCGGCGGTCACATAGCCGCGCGTTTTCGCATCTACGATTACGATGGGTCCGCAAAGGCC
>QHXU01000496.1:0-3448 GCA_003223065.1 Acidobacteriota bacterium
AACTGCGGCATCCGCTTCGTCGAGGTTGAGACCCTTGAAGAGTACGAGGCGGCTTTCAGCGATCGCACGGTCATGACCCTCTTCTTCAATGCCGCGGAACAAGGCAAGATCGGCCGCGAGGATTGGATTCGAGTGGCGCACCGGCATGGAGTGCCCTGTTTCAACGATGCGGCTGCGGATGTTCCGCCGATTTCGAACCTGTGGAACTATACTCAGATGGGCTTCGACCTGGTGACGTTCTCCGGCGGCAAGGGAATCCGAGGTCCCCAAAACGCCGGGTTGCTTCTGGGACGGAAGGATCTGATCGACGCGGCCGCACTGAACAACAATCCGTTTTCCGATTCCATCGGACGGGGGATGAAGGTGGCGAAGGAACAAATCGTCGGGATGGTGGCAGCCGTGGACTGGTTCCTTACCCAAACCGATGCAGGAATGGAAGCGGAGTTCCGGCGGCGCGCCGACCGAATCGCCGCGCAACTGAAGAGCGTTCCGACCCTCACCTCGAAGGTGGCCATTCCGTCCGTCGCCGCGAACGCGGTTCCGCATCTCTTGATTCGCTATGACCAGGCGCGGGTGAAGATATCGCCAGTTGATGTCGCGGCAGAGCTGCGCCGGGGATCTCCGAGTATCGAGCTTAATCCGGCTACGGGCAAGGCGGAGTCGGGCGGTCTGCCGTCCGACGAAAACACGATTGTAGTAGGCGTCTGGATGCTCGAAAGCGGCGAAGACTTGATCGTCGCGCGGCGCTTGCGCGAAGTTCTTACCAAGGCAGTCGCCTGATAGGCGGGCTCGTCGACACACCACAGCGGAAAGGAGGGGATGGCTTGCGGCCTTCCCCTCTCCGAAATCTAGAAATAAAACTTCAGCGCAAACTCGATATTGCGGGGCGAGGAAACCGTGCTCGTGATCGTCCCGAAACTCGCGGGCGCCGCGATGTTGCGGGCCGGCGGGCTGAAGCTGGTGTGATTCAAGGCGTTGAAGAACTCCGCGCGGAAATCGAAGTACCTACGTTCTGTCAAGTTGAACTTCTTGCCGATACCGAGATCGAGATTCTTGAAATCCGGAGCGTGCTCAGTGCCTTTGGCGGAGTTGCCAAAAGTGCCGGGCGCCATCTGGCCGTAGGCGCACTTGCCATCGTTGATACCCGGACCGCAGAAGGTGTTGCCTGTGCCGAACCAATTATCGATGGACTGGTTGGAATAAGTCAGGGCTCCGTAGCGGTTGGGACGGGTGTTTTGTCGCACCGCCATGTTGGTCAGGTCGGTGGTTTGGATGGTCACCGGGAAACCGGAATGCAGGCTGGCGACATAATTGAGAGTCCAGCCGCCCAACACGAAATCGGTGGCTCTATTCCAGGCTTTCCCCATGGTGCGGGTCTTTCCGAACGGCAGGTCATAAGTGCCGCCCAGGCTGAAGTTGTGCAGCGCGTTGAAGAACCCTGGGCCGCGGTCGCCGATGCGGTCGTACGCGTTTTGCCAATAGGCGCCTTCCGCGTTCACTCCGCCGGAACCGTAATAGCCGAGGTTGTCTGTCAGCGTCCGGCTCAAGGTGTAGGAGGCGATGAACTCCAGGCCACCCGAAAGCCGCTTGCGGCCGCTCATCTGCAGGCCGTTGTACCACGTGGTGGAACTAGAGTCGGTGCCACTGATATTGGTAATCAACGGCTGAAACGCATACAGCGGGCGGCGAGTCTGCAGCGGCGCCCAAGTGCTGACCGGACCAACGCCCGGCAGCGGTTGGTTATATTCGCGGGGATCCACAAGGTGAGTACCCTTCTGCCCAACATAGCCGACCGTGAGCGAGAACGTGTTCGAGAACTGGTACTCGTTGGAAAGGTTCCACTGCTGGATGAAGGCCGGGCGCAAGTCGGGATTCCAGGCGCGCACCTGTCCGGAGACGGTGTTCTGCGGCAGCACATCGGTAAAACCAGAGGTGATGCTGCCCGGCTGAGTGGTGGAGTACTGTACCGCGGACTCAAAGAAGAACGGGGGGTTCAGCGTCAGTCGCAGGTTGGCGCCCGTGCCCTCCATGAAGCTGGTGATGCCGTAGCCGGCACGCACCACAAACTTGTTCCCGAGCATGCCGGGAGTCCACGCGAACCCTACGCGCGGCTCGAACTGCTTGTAGTACGGCTTGTATAGGGCGCGACTGTTGCCATCCTTGCCGGCGAACAGCTCTTTACCCGTATTCAACTCGATGTTCGCCTCGCGGTCCTTCACCTCGTACACCGGCTGCGTGTATTCCCAGCCTTTACCAGTATTCAAGTCGATGTTCGCCTCGCGGTCCTTCACCTCGTACACCGGCTGCGTGTATTCCCAGCGCAGACCTATGTTGATGGTCAGGTTAGGCCGGAGCTTCCAATCGTCCTGGAAGAAAATGGCATCGCGCCACTGGCGGTGGCCCCATTTCCCGGTCTGGCTGCCACGGCCTTTCGAGTTCAGGTCATCCAGCAGGAAGTCCGCGAGAGAAGAGCCGGTGTAGGTGCCAGTGTATGTGAAGTTCCCCAGCAAGCCGTTGTTGCCTGCGTAGAAGCGGTTCTGTTGGTAGCGCAGGAACTGGAAGCCGCTCTTGAAGGTATGGCGGCCATACTGGTATGTGAAGTTATCGCCATACTGAAAGACGTTGTCAACGGTAGCGCTGTCTGAGGCGCCGCCGCCGACGTTGCTGAATCCATCGGTGTTAAAGGCCAGACTGCTCGCGCCCGCGATAGGCTGACCGCCGGGAATTCCGAGCTTCTGGTTTCCGGTCGTCCCAAAAATCCCACCCGGGTCCGTGGTCGCATTGATGATGACCGTGCGGTTATAGCCCACGCGATGGCCCGCACCCAGTTGATCACGCCACCGGTGGTCGGGGCATCCGTTGTACCACCCAGGAATGCCGGGATGGTAGTCGCCGTCGTGCCCGAACGGTAGCGCGCGATTGTCATGCGTCCGGAGAGGTTGTCCTTGGGGCTCATTCGATAGTCGATCTTGGCATCTGCTTGATCGTTGCTGAGGAAATCGGCACTGGAAGCCTGATAATTGTTGGCGATACCGAGCGGGCCAGTTCCCTGGACGTTTGGAAGCGGATAAAGCTTCGTATCGGCAAATAGTGCCTTGGCTGCCGGATTCACGATTCGGGCCAGGGGGATGATGTTGCCTCCGAACGCCTGGCCGTTTGTTGGATCCTTGATCGTGCTGGTGTACTTCGAGAGGTCGCCAGTGCGCATGTTAGCAGGGACGAGGGAAGCCAGCGCGGTTCCGCTGGTCGGCCTGCGCGTGCCTTGATAGTCCACAAAGAAGAACAGCTTGTCCTTTTTGATGGGCCCGCCAAAGGCGCCACCGAAAATATTCTGCCGCAGAGCGCGCTTCTTGGCGCCGGAGCGGTTGTTGAAGAAGCTGTTGGCGTCGAGCACCTGGTTGCGGAGAAACTCAAAAATGTCGCCGTGGAATTCGTTGGTGCCGCTCTT
>QHXU01000496.1:3457-4066 GCA_003223065.1 Acidobacteriota bacterium
TCCGTTGCCGTTTCCGAATTCGGCGGGAGCGTTTCCGGTCAGCACCTGCACCTGCTCCAAGGCGTCCACGTTGGGGTTATAGCTCACCAGGTCGTCAATCGGTTCGTTGATATCGACGCCGTCCAACAGGAAGTTGTTGGACTGTTCGCGGTTGCCGTTGACGTAAGGCCGGCCACCGCCGAAGGATCGGGACGGAGTGGTAAAAGAACCGGGATTAGGGGTGAGAGAGCCGGGCACCAACAAAGTTAGCGACAGGAAGTTGCGCCCGTTGAGCGGCAAAGCAGTCGCCTGTGTAGCCGTGATAGTACCACCAGTTTGGGTACTCTCCGTCTGCAAAATCGGCGCGATGCTGCTGACTTCGATCGACTGGTTGACTTCGCCAACCTCCATGCGCACATCGACGCGCGCAGTCTGGTTGACCTCGAGGACGTACGGTCCGAGGACTGCCTTCTTGAATCCTGAAGCGGTGGCCGAGACGTTATATCGTCCGACCGGCAAAAACAGCAGGTTATACACGCCGGCAGCGTTTGTAGTTGCCGTGTACTCGATATTCGTGTCAACGTTGGTCGCGACGACCTTGACGTTCGGCAAAACGCCACCGCTAGGGTC
>QHXU01000497.1:0-2247 GCA_003223065.1 Acidobacteriota bacterium
CGCCAGCGTCTCCGCGGTCCTCGCCGCGCTGGATCTCCATGTGGACGCAGACCTGATGGCCTCCGAAATCACCTACGGGGGAACGTCCAACTGGGCCGCTGCGGACTGGCTGGAAGAGCGCGGCCTTGCCGTCCGCTTCTTTTTTGCGGATCCCGATGTTTGCGCCAGTCTGATCAAGAGAGGTATCCCGTTCGTTCTTACCTTGGCAACTGAGGAGGAGTCTCACGCGGTAGCGGTCGTAGGACTGGACGAAGCTCCGGGGACCTTGCTGGTTCACGATCCAAGCCAAACCCGGCTGTGTGAGTATTTGCAGGATTTCGATCAGCATGAACGCCTTTTGGGGACATATTGCATGGCCGCGGTTCCGCCCGGCCAGGAGTCTCTCCTCGATGAGTTGCTGAAGGACGCGCATCCGCGCGTGGCTGGGGCTTGTCACCGCTGGCAGAGAGCCCACGCAAAGAACGATCCCATGGCCGCGCGAAAAATAACCGACGAATTAGCGCGGCAGTACCCAATGCACCCGGACGTGCGCTGCCTCCAAGCCATGCAGTCGGAGACAGAAGGCCATTCCGGCGAAGCTTTAGCAGGCCTTCAGAAATTGCTGAACGAGTTTCCCAACTCGCCCATTGTCCGAATGCGTCTGTTATGGGCATGCGAAGCCTTAGCCAATACTGCGCAGACGCGGAAGATACTCGCCGATGTCGTGGAGCGCGGTATCCTGCCAGGCGTTGAGTCGCGGCAGGATTGGCTTTACCCGCCTGCCCACTACGTTTGCAAATACGCCGACCACTTACGTCTTTCGGCCGCCACGCACAAACAAGCACGGATGTTGCTGCTTGGGGTTCTAGAAAGGAAGCCTTCGTGTGCGGAAGCCTGGCATGTGCTCGGTGACCTCCTCGAGCAAGAGGGCGACTCCGATAGCTCTTTGATCGCCTTCCGGCTGGCATCCTGCCTCGAAGAGCACAACGAGCACTACGCGCTTTCGTATCAGGCGGCCCTGGCTGCCGTGGGCCGGGAGGAAGAAGGATTGAGCTGGCTCGAAACCCGTGTTCGGACGTTCGCAGCCTCGCCTCGTGCTCCTTGGCCCTGGATTTCCTGGATCGGAGCTCTTGAAGATTTCGGCCACCCGGAGCGGGCCCTGGATGCCTGCCACAAAGCGCTCCGGAACCGCAGCTCTCCCGAACTGCTGGCATTCGCTAGCCCGTTCTTCGCGCGGATGGGGCACTGGGAGGAATCGGAAACCGCACTGCGCCAGTTGGAAGCGGCCGGGCATTCGTCGTTTTATTGCCGTGCGGCCTTAGAGTTTCACCGCATGCGCGGCGAGTTGGATGCGGCGATCGGGTTTTGCGAAGAATGGTCGCGAACGCATCCGCGGGACGTGCAGCCGCGCCGGCAATTGCTCGAGCTGATCGCCAGGCGCGATGGAGCACGCGCGGCCTTCCATCTGGCCGGAAAATGGTCGGCCGAGCAACCGGGTCACGATCAACTGGAAGAGCTGCTTTACGCACAGATAGATGGAATCAACGCTGACTGGAGGAGAGATCTGCTGCTGGCTCGCCGTGTGAGGCGAAATCCCGAAGACGGGTGGGCATGGAGGCAACTGACCTATTCCCATCTGGATGGATACGCACGCGCGGGGACTGAGAAGCGGGAGAGGTTGCGTCCACGCATTGAAAAACTGCTGGCGCATTGTGATCGCACCGCGCCGGCAGCACCCGCCACCTTGGGCGCACACGCTTTCTGGTCAGAGCTGCGCGGCGACCGAGCGGGTGCCGTCGCCGCCGGGCTGAAAACCATCGATGAGGATCCGGGCAGCTTCTTCGGATACAAACGGATATGGGAGTGCTCTGCCGGGTTGCAGGAAGCAGAGCGCCGCAATGTTTTCCGACAAATCGAGGCGCAGCTGTTGGGCAGCCACGGACGCCTGTCCGCCGCTCGCGACATCATTTTCCTGGTCGCTGAACGCTTTGGTGTCGCTTTTGCCGAAGAGGCCGTCACGAGGTGGCGGTCTCATCGGCCGAACGATCCGGAGGTCATCTACGCAGCTGTGGTTCTGTTGCTCCGCTACGGGCACGGCCGCTCCGATACCGAGCGCGCAATTGCGCTGCTGGAACCGGCCGTGGATCATTACCCTTATCACTTGGGCCTGCGCTTTTCACTCGCTCACGCTCGTCGAAGTCTCGGACGAGTCGACGAAGCCGAGGAAACTCTGCGGGAAATCATCCGCCGCCATCCCGATCATTATGG
>QHXU01000497.1:2354-2919 GCA_003223065.1 Acidobacteriota bacterium
GTTCCCGTGCCGGGCTTCTGATCCGTGAAGGAAGTGTTTCGGATGCACGAGCGCTAATCCAGCTAGGACTGCAACGAATGCCCGAGAGCGTGCACCTGCGCGATCTGGCGGTTCGACTGCTGTTTGAGTGCGGAGATCGTGGAGGCGCCGTTCAAGCCGCCCGCGATGGTGTGCGCGTGTATCGTAATGGCGCTTTCTTGTAGTTGCTTCTGGCCAAGGCGCTCCTTCAAGCGGGTGACTCAGCGAGTGAAATCGAGGACTGCCTTCGCCGGAGCCTGGTCTTCAACGGCGGTCTGTTCGACGCCGCAGACATGCTGGCCAGCCTCATGGTCCAACAACGACGTTATGACGACGCAGAAGACGTGATCAGCCGCATCCTGCCGCGCATGTCCGATCCATCCCCAGCGCGCGGGCGGCTGGCCTGGATTCATCGCCAGCGTGGCAGAAAGGAAGAGGCTCTCGAAGAGATGGCCGCGTCCGCTACCGCTGCTCCCTGGGCCTTGTGGGGCTGGGACGTTCTTATGGACTGGCTGAGAGAGGATCGGAAATGGGAAATGGCGCGTAC
>QHXU01000497.1:3064-4072 GCA_003223065.1 Acidobacteriota bacterium
GCTTGCTGCGAGATTTCCCAGACGAAGTTCGCCTGCACCTGTGGCGCTACGACGTCCTGCGAGCGAACAAAAGAGCCCGCGAAGCGGCCTCCGTATTGGCCGCGATCCGTCCGGTCGACTCGGACAGCCCCGACGTACTCGCGAGGCTGGTTGAGGTTTTAACCGACGAAGACAAAAAGGACGAGGCGATCGAGGCGCTGTGCCGCGTCTGGTTTGCAGAAACAGAGTTGTCAACGTCGCCAGCCGGGTACGCGTGGAAGGCAGTGGAAAGACGAACTCCGGGCGCATACGCTAATCCGCTCACGGGCGAATCGGATTGGGCAGATTTCAAGGATGAGGCTTATCAAGATGCGCGAGGGCGCCTTGAGCGAGGTTCTCGCCCTACCCCAACTGCGCTTTCCATCATGGCCGCGCACGCCATGGAACGTGAGTTCGCAAAGAAGACAGCGCGGCAGCCGTTTTGGCGAACCTGGCGCGCGGGCCCTGGGGTGCGGGAAGTTCTGGATCTCTTGCGGCTGGTCGACCAGGCCGCGTGGGCCGATGGACACTATCGCGCGGTCCTGTTCCGGACCCTGACCGAGTATGGATATCAGCAGATTGTGGTGCGCTACTGGAAGAGAAATCGCGCGGCTGTCGAGGCCCAGGTTGACTCGTGGGCGGAGGTTGGCCGTGCGTTTCTGGGTCTTGATCGCGGAAAGGAAGCCCACAAAATTCTGGCGGGCTTTCGCGCCCGCGCGGGCGTGCCAATGTGGGCAGTGGCGAACTACGTATTGTCCTTCTCGCGGCGTAAGCGACAGGATTGGGAGGAGATCAGGTCTGCTTGCGGCTACGCCCTGGAGAGCCTCACTCATGATAATTGCGCCAAGTATCTGGCGCACGTGCAGGCCGAAATGTGCGCGTTATTGGATGACGCCGCCGCATTTCGCGAGACGTGGCTCAAACACAGCGGGTATTTCAGCGGAGAGCTTGACGAGGGCGAGTGGTTCGCGGGCCATCACAGATATCTGC
>QHXU01000169.1:0-3587 GCA_003223065.1 Acidobacteriota bacterium
GTTGCCGTTCGGGATCTGGGACAACGGCGGTGAGACCGCGGAAGTAGTTGGCTGCATCACGGTCAGAGTCTGTGCCAATCCTGCGGAACGCGTGATCAGAAAGCAGCCCAGCACTGCAATCGTCAGCAGCGGAATTCGTTTGTGCAAGAGTCCCTCCTCCGTGGGCATGCTCGCGCCGGCGGGAGCAAAGGCGCAGACCGTAGGGGGCGTCTATCGTGCTGCTAATGTGCGCACGCTAGCCGTGTGCCCTTGCGCTCTTTGCACCCGCCGCAATCCAGATTCTAGGCGGAGTCGCGGAGAATGGGAATACTGCCGTTGGTAAAGGGAACGTGCTGGCGAAGCTCGCGGTAGACCCAAGCGCGACCCTCTTGCGAACGGCTCTCAGAGATGTAGTCGCGGAGTGTTAATGGCGTTTGATCGGTGGTCGAGCCTGCGGGTGTCCGCGAGAAGAAGGCTTGGAAGTGGTGACGCGCACCAGAATTGGCGTCCCCAGGGGGATTCGAACCCCCGTTACCGCCGTGAAAGGGCGATGTCCTAGGCCGGGCTAGACGATGGGGACTTCAGGCGCTACAGAGTCTTTAAGTAGGCGATCAGATTCTTCTTTTCTTCATCGGTGAGCATATCCGAATAGGAAGGCATGCCGTTGCCGCCAGCGTTGATCACCGCCAGCACGTTCGCCTCGTTCACCTTCTTGCCGTTCTTAAGCTTGTCCCGCTTGAACAGCCCCTTCAGGCCCGGGCCCATTTTGGTCTCCGTGCTGTCGGCATTGTGGCAGACCGTGCACTGCTCGAACACATCCTTGCCCTTGGCCGCGTCGCCCTCTTTTTGAGCGAAGACCCGCGCACCCGTGAGCAGCAGGCCCAAGCAGCCTGTTGCGATCATTCCTTTCTTCATGCGCACCCTCCTGACAAACGGCAATTGGCCTCCTTTAGTTTACAATCTCGGCCTATGACCCTCCAAGCTGGCGGCTGTGCTTGCCGGCGAACTTCGACTGCGCTGCGCTCGAATCTGGCGAGATGCCGATGAAGTCACCAGATCCCGATCAGTTTCCACCAGCCGAAACCGACCGTTCCCCAGATCAACAGGTTCGCGACGCTCACCACCGCGCCCACCTGCCACCACTTCTTCAGTGGCACGTAATTCTGGGCGAAAAACATCGGCGACGGCGTGGTCCCATAGTTGGTAAGGCCGGCCGCGAAATTGGCGAAGCAGGCGAACGCGTAGACCATCAGTCCGATCGGCGCTCCCTTGGCGAGCAGCACGGCGAGAAATGGCGGGAACATCGACAGGAGGTGGGCCGTAATGCTGGCAAAAGCGTAGTGGGCTTAAAAGTAGATGACGATGGCAAACGTAAACAGCCCCACCCATCCGTAGCCGCTGAACGTGTTGGCGACGCCCTGGGCGAACGCCTTGGTGACGCCGGCGTCGCTCAACGCCTGGGTCAGCCGGATCATACCTCCGTACCAAACGAAGAGGTCCCATGCGGCGCGGTCGCCCGCGACGTCCTGCCAGCTCAAGACGCCGGTGAGCATCAGCGCCAGGCCGCCGAACAGCGCCGTGATGGTGACGTCGATGTCCGACCACGACGACGTCGCCCAAAGACCGCACACGGAGAGGAACACGATCATCAAGATTTTCTCGCCGCCTGTGAGTGGGCCCATCTCCGCCAGCGCGCGCGCGGCGAATGCCGCGGCTTCGGGAGTTCGCTCGACGCTCGGCCGGTTCAGGCGCAGCACGACCCACGGGACGACGATCAGGGAGCAAAGTCCCGGTACGATGCTGGCCGTCAGCCAGCTCAGCCAGGTCACATGGTAGCCGAAACCCGCGGCGAGTCTCGCCGCCATCGGATTGCTTGCTTGCCCGGTGTAGAACATCGCGGAGGTGACGCAGATGCTCTGGTACACCGCGGTCAACAGGAATGACCCGAGCACGGTGGCCGTGGTGCCGGGCTTTGAGCCGTACAGTTCGGCAATGGACCGCGCGATCGGAAGGATAACGCCGCCTGAGCGAGCGCCGTTCGACGGAATCACTCCGGCCAGAAGCAGATCCGATAATGCCAACGAATAGCTGACGCCTATTGAGCTCTTGCCGAACAGCCGCACGAAGAACAGCGCGATGCGGCGACCCAGGCCGGTGTTGATGAGCGCGCGGGAAATGAAGAATGCGGCCATTACCAGCCACACGGCTTTATCGGCGTAACCGCCGAGCGCCTGCTCCACGCTGAGCCCGCCTATCACGGCGCTGAGCGTAACGGCCAACAATACCAGGGCGCCTCCAGGGATGGGCTGAATAATCAAGCCGACAATTGTGGCCGCGAAAACTCCGGTGAGCCGCCACCCCGCGGGGCTGACCGTGGCGGGCTTCGGCACCACGTAGAAAACGGCGAAGTAAACGGCGGCGAGCAACGCCATTCCTCCGGCCGTGCGCCTCCAACGGTAAGGGTGTTCGGCGGCCATGGGCAAAGGATACGCTATTTGCCCGGTTTCTCGATCTTCGGCAATCTTATGGAGGGCTATGTCTCGCCCGATGCTTCGGCTTCGTCGGCCGCGGCTGGTCCTGCGGCCAGCGCGGCAGCGATCAGACGCTTCGCATGAGTTGCCTGGTCCCTGGCCACGCGAACTTCTTCCGGCAGGTTCGGCCAACGGGAATCGCCCACCACGACCGCATAGATACCGTTCGATTCGAGTATGGACTTGACTGACATCGTTTCGATCTCGCCGGATCCGGCCGAGCGGAACACGGTGACGAGGTCGAGATCATGCGATTCGTCGATTTGGGTCAGTTCATCGTCTACGGGATTGGCGGAGATCAGGGCCTCGGCGCGCACGCTGTCCTCCTGCGCAACCCGTACTTCCCACACGCCGGCCGGGACGCCCGGCGCGCGATCGTCGAAGATTTTCGCGGCTATACCTTCGCCCGTCAGCAACTCCTCGACGGCCATCGCGTCTTCCTGCGCCGAGGAATCCGCGATGGCCGTCGAGGAGTTGCTGACGGGCGAAGGTATAGTCCATACTTTCGAGCATAGCGCGGCGATACAATGAGGGCATGGCGCAAGACAACACCGGCAAATTCGTCTGGTTTATTGCGGGTGCCGCGATTGGCGCGGCAATCGCGATTCTGTACGCACCGCAATCGGGCAGTGAGACTCGCCGCTTGATCAAACAGAAGACTCGCGAGGGTCGCGAGGCACTGGCGGAAGGTGGTCGCGACCTGGTCGAAAAGGGCCGCGACCTCTATGAGAAAGGACGGCGCGTTGCCGAAGACGCCGCCGAGATGTTCGAACGGGGGCGCCGTCTGGTAGAGCGCTGAGTCTTGCGCAAAAACACGGCCCGGATGCAAATTATCGCTGCCATCGTCTCGCCCCGCTCATTACACTCACGCTAAAGCCGTGACATTTCGGTCCGCAGCGCGACGCGGGCGAATGTGTGTGCTCGCAGAGGTCTTCTGGAGTACACTTTGAGTTGCGCAAAACAGCCACAGGAGTCAACTCACGCTCATGACGTCACGATTGGTCCGTTTCCGTGCGTTCGTACTGCTCCTCGCGACGGCCGTGTTGGGCTGCTCGTTAAATGCCCAGAGCGCGCCGA
>QHXU01000169.1:3638-16212 GCA_003223065.1 Acidobacteriota bacterium
ACGACTATCAGATGGCGAGCTATTCACAGCTCGAAACCTATTGGAAGAAGCTGGCCTCTGAGTCCGATCGGATGAAGCTCGAAGATATCGGACCAACGGCCGAGGGACGGCGCCAGTACATGGCCATCATAAGCTCGCGCGAAAACCTCAAGAAGCTCGATCACTATAAGGAGATCTCGCGCCGGCTCGCGCTCGCAGCGGGGATTACCGAGGAGCAGGCTCGTGCGCTCTCGCGCGAGGGGAAAGCCGTAGTGTGGATCGACGGCGGCTTGCACGCGAGCGAAACAGTCGGCTCGCAGCAACTCATGGAGATGGTTTACCAGATGGTGAGCCGTAACGATCCTGAAACGATGCGTCTCCTCGATGACGTGATCGGGCTTTACGTGCTCGCAAACCCGGACGGCCAGGAACTCGTGGCGAACTGGTACATGCGCGAGAAGGACCCGCTCAAGCGCTCGCTTGCCGGTTTGCCGCGGCTCTACCACAAGTACATCGGGCACGACGACAATCGCGACTTCTACATGTCCAACATGCCGGAGACCACGAACATGAACCGACAGCTTTTCCTGGAGTGGTTTCCTCAGATCGTGTACAACCATCATCAGTCCGGACCAGCCGGAGCGGTAATTTTCATGCCGCCATTCCGCGACCCGTTCAACTACAATTTCGATCCATTGGTGCCGCTGGGAATCGAACTGGTCGGCACGGCCATGCACAGCCGCCTGGTGGCAGAGGGCAAAGGCGGATCGGCCATGCGCACCGGCGCGAACTATTCGACGTGGTGGAACGGAGGCTTGCGCACGGTCACGTATTTCCACAATATGATCGGCATCCTCACGGAGATTATCGGCAACCCGACGCCGATGGACCTTCCACTGGTTGCCGAAAAACAACTGCCCACCGGCGACTGGCCTATGCCGATCGCGCCGCAGAAGTGGCACTACCGCCAGTCGATAGACTACGAGATGACCAACAACCGCGCCATCCTCGATCTGGCGTCGCGCTATCGCGAAACATTCCTGTACAACATCTACCGCATGGGACTGAACTCGATTGAAAAGGGCAGCCGGGATAACTGGACCATCACGCCGAAGCGGATCGCCGTCCTCGAGGCTACTGCAGCGAAGGAGGCGAGCCAGATTTCGGGGCAGGGCAGGCGTGCGGGCGGCGGTATAGCAGCGCAATTCGCTTCAGGCGGCGACACGCCCGCCGGTTTGACTCCGGGGGGCCTGGGAGCGCGCACGCTTCCCGCCGATCTCTACAATTCCGTTCTGCACGATACGAAGACGCGCGATCCGCGCGGCTACATCCTTCCGGCGGATCAGCCGGATTTCCCGACTGCGACGGAATTCGTCAACGCGCTGCTCAAGAACGGCGTCACGGTCCTGAAGGCGACGTCGCCGTTCCAAGTGGCGGGCAAGAACTACGCGGCGGGATCATACGTTGTAAAGGCGGCACAGGCGTTTCGTCCTCACGTCATAGACATGTTCGAGCCGCAGGATCACCCGAACGATTTCCAATATCCCGGCGGGCCTCCGAAGCCGCCCTATGACATTACTGGTTGGACGCTGGCGTACCAGATGGGTGTGCAATTCGACCGCGTTCTCGACGGCTTCGACGGTCCGTTCACGAGAGTCACCGACCTGCTTCCGCCTCCGCCGGGTTCCATCATAGGGCCGGCCGCGAACCCCGCCGGTTACTTGATCAGCCATCGCATCAATAACTCGTTCAAACTGGTGAACCGGCTGCTGAAGGCCAATTGCAGCGTGTATTGGGTGAAACGCGCCATGGAGGCCGATGGGCAGGATCTTGGGGCCGGCGCCATCTGGGTCCCGGCATCCTCGGCAGTACGGCCAGTACTACAGCATGGCGCTAAGGATTTCGGCGTGCCGGTCCACGCCGTAGCCAAGGCGCCTTCGGGCGAAGCGCTCAGGCTCAAGCCAATCCGCATCGGCCTGTACGATCAGTATGGCGGCCTGATGCCCGCCGGTTGGACGCGATGGCTGTTCGAACAGTACGAGTTTCCATTCGAGATGGTTTATCCGCAAACGCTAGATGCCGGAGACTTGAAGAGCAAGTTCGACGTCCTGGTGTTCACCGACGGAGCGCTGCGTCGCGGGACGGGCGGGCGCGGCGGCGGGCAGTTCGGCCAGCAAGTCCCTCAAAACGTCCCCGAGGAATATCGCGGCCTGCTTGGAAGAATCAGCGAAGACAAGACCATTCCGCAGATCAGGAAGTTCATCGAGTCCGGAGGGACCGTCGTGACTGTCGGAAGCTCGACCGGCATGGCTGAACTGCTGGGCCTGCCGCTGAAGAACTATCTCGTAGAGAAAGGCCCGGACGGCAAGGATCGCCCGCTACCGCGCGAGAAATTCTACATTCCCGGCTCGCTTCTGAGGGCGAACATCGACAACACCAACCCGCTCGCGTACGGCATGCCGGATCACCTCGATGTCTTTTTCGACAACAGCCCCGTGTTCCGGCTGGAACCGAATGCGGAGCTGAAGCACACTTCGGCAGTGGCATGGTTTTCTGGTCCGGAGGTGTTGGATAGCGGTTGGGCCTGGGGCCAGCAGTATATTGACGGTGGAACCGCGGTCGCGGAGGCGTCCATGGGCGAGGGTAAGGTCATGATCCTCGGTCCGGAAGTTGCTTTTCGCGGCCAGCCCCACGCCACTTTCAAGTTGCTCTTTAACGGACTGTATTACGGCAACGCCACGGAGAGCTCGCTCCAGTAGGACGCGTCATACGCTCTGCGGCTGGTCGCTCATCCATCGCAACTCCTCGTAGTCTTTTGGAGTGTCGATATCGATCGCGGCCTCGGGCACCGAGATTGAGAACACCTGCTCCGCATGCGCGGCGATGACACATTTCGGATCTTCGCCTGGCGGTACCGCCAGCAGGTCCTTGAAAATGGACCGGCTAAACAGGGCCGGGACCCCGACGATATTTTGGTACCCCGCGGCGACGATCGGCACGCCGCTCTGCTGGTACGCGCTCACAAGACGCTCAATCGCGTCCGGCGTGACATGGGGCTGATCGCACATCATGAACAGCACGGCATCCAGATTCGGCGTTCCAGCCAGTGCCGTTTCAAGACCGACGCGCAAAGACGACCCCACTCCTTGGGCCCAGTTCTCGTTCTCGACGATCTCAACGGGTAAGTCCTCCAGGTTGCTCCTGACAGGATCTGCCTCAGCTCCAACCACCACGTGGACCGGCTTGCAAGGGGAAGCCAGCGCGGTCATCGTGGAGCGGCGCACAAGAGTCTGGCCTCTATAAAGAAGCAACTGCTTGGGTGAGCCCATGCGGGTCGAGCCGCCCGCTGCCAGTAGTACCGTCGCGATGTTCATGCGCACCTACTCTTTCGTTGCGCCCCCGGAAGGCGTTACGCGCCGGTCTGTGTTGTTAGACTCCGGCTCAGAGGGTTCGTAACAGGATTCGGCCGGAGCCTCTGGAAGCCTGAAAATGCAGGGCGAAAACGTCTCTATTGGTCACCCTGCCACTACGCGAACGGTTTCGAATAGTACTTCCGCGCCGCGCGCGCAGTCTTCCCAACGCGTGAATTCCCTGGGAGAGTGGCTGATGCCGCCCACGCTCGGCACAAAGATCATCGCCATGGGGCCCAGATGAGCCATGCTTTGCGCATCGTGGCCCGCGCCGCTGGGTAAACGTCGCGACTTCAGGTTGAGGCGCGCCGACACCTCTTCAATGGCCGTTTGCAGGCGTGGGTCGGCGGCAGCGCTTTCGTGATGCGCTTCGCGGCGAAGCTCGATCGCGGTGCGGGTTTCAGTGGCGATGCCCCGGGCGCGCTCCTCGATGGCCGCGCCCAGTTTAGCGATCTTTGAGCTTGAAAGATCGCGCAGCTCGATGCTCAGGCGCGCCGCGCCGGGGACCACATTGGGCGCATTCGGGCTCACTTCAATGTGGCCAACCGTGCCTACTTGCCGGCCCGGTTCGACGGCGACCGTCAGGTAAGCCGCCGCGAGCATGGCATCCTGGCGATCGGGCATCGGCGTCGTACCGGCGTGATTGGCGAAACCCCGTATGTCGGCAATGTAACGGTCGATGGCCACAATTCCCTCGACCACGCCAACCGGAATTCCCTCGCGGTCGAGCGTCCCGCCTTGCTCAATGTGGAGCTCGAGGTACGCGTGGAAAGAGCCCGCCGGGCGCCGCGCGGTCTCGATACGATCGGGATTGCCGCTCACCTTCCGCACCGCGTCACGTTTCACCACCCCGTTCCAGACGTGGTCCAGTTCGCCATCGGTCAGCAACCCGGCGGCCGCACGGCTGCCGTACAGACCATTGTTGAAAGCCACGCCCTCTTCGTTGCACCACACCGCGACTTCAAGCGGCCGGCGCGTTTGCACGCGGGTTTCATTCAGGCGCTCGATGACTTCTATCGCGGAAAGCACGCCCAGGTCGCCGTCGAAGTTTCCGCCGCTCGGCACCGAATCGATGTGGGACCCGAAGAGCACCGGCTCGAGCTTTGGGTCCGTCCCCGCGCGGTTGCCGAAAATGTTGCCTGCCGCGTCAATGCGCGGATTGAGCCCGGCGTCACGCATCCAGCTCATTACGAGCGCGCGGCCGGCCACGTCGGCGTCAGAATACGCGACTCGGCTCACGCCATCGGTAAAAGTGCCGCCGGAAGGGCGTCCGTGGAGGCTCAACTCTTCGAGGCGCCGGCGCAGCCGGGGCCCGTTCACGCCTTCCCGAGCGGCACGTGCAAAAGGGGCCATTGACAGGGCCGCAAGAAATTGGGTTCGCGTCATGACGTCGATTGTACAGCAGCTACGAAACGTTCGGACGAGCATCGGCGCGATCTTACCGGTCCAAGTTTCGCAACGCTAATTGAGAGAATTAGTACATAACATGTTCAGAGTTCGGTGCATGGTATGGCTAGTACTGGCTGCGATGGCGCGAGCCGTCAGCGCGCAATCCTCGAGTATCTCGGACTTAACCCTCGGAAAACTTCTGGTCGCCAGCCAGAAAGCGAGGGATCCAGCCTTTGCCCAAACGGTTGTTCTGCTAGTCCATTATGACCAGCAGGGCGCGGTGGGCCTGATTCTCAATCGCCCTTTGAATATGGGGCTATCAGGTATCTTCCCGGGACTGAAAGCAGCAAAGGATAGGCGCGACGCGGTCTATGGAGGCGGGCCATTAGCTATAGGGCTTAACGGGCTGATTCGAGCGAAGACGAAGCCAGCGGGCTCGGCGCCAGTCTTCGGGGACGTGCATCTGATCTCGAACAGGAGGGCGCTCGAAAAGACAGTGGAGTCAGGGGTCGGATCCGATGTCTTCCACGTGTTCGTGGGCTACACTGGCTGGTCGCCACAGCAATTGAAAGACGAGGTGCAACGCGGCCTCTGGTACATTTTTGAATCAGACGCCGGTGTCGTGTTTGATCCCGCCTCCGACTCGATGTGGCGCCGCCTGATTCAGAAGAAAACAACGAGTCGCGAATGTCGTAGACATGGTACCGTCATTCTCCGTTCACAAAGTGGAATGTCGATACCAACCAGCACGTTAGCGCGCCAGCAGCATTACCCCAGAAATCCTGACTGATCAGATATATCTGACGCGGCGTTCACACCATCCTCAATTGGCATGTCGTTTGCCTTCGCCAAGAGGCGATGGCAAGATTTAAACCCATCGATCAACGGCGCGGGTGCAGGTTTTTTCGCTGATTTGATAAAACCTAATCTCGTTCGTAATGCCCGCTGCTTTCGCCAGGCTGTGCGAAACGGGGTGTCGAGAAGCAGCAGGCTTGCGAGAACCCTCGGAGGGGAAGAGGATAGCGTGGAGCCGCAAGAGAGACGGAGTACCAAGAGTACTACTGGACGAAATGCTGTCAGGGCCGGGAGGGGTCGGCCCATGGCGGGGGGGCAACCGCACCGTCCGAGCCGGATGAGGGCCAGAGATAACGGTCTGCGCATCTTGGTTACGGGCGGTGCGGGCTTCATTGGCAGTCACCTGGTCGAGCGACTAATTCGAGACGGTTACAATCCCATCACTGTTCTCGACAATCTGAGCCGCGGCCGGACGTCGAATCTCGCCGGGGGGTGGGGGTCTATCCGCTTCGTCAAGGGGGACATACGCGACGAAAACACGGTGACGAAGCTCATGCAGAACACCGATCTGGTGTTCCATCTGGCTGCGCAATCGAACGTGATCGGCGCGTTCCAGGACGTCGATTACTCGAGTTCGACCAATATCGTTGGAACCGCAGTGGTCCTGCAAGCGGCCCGCGCAGCGGGAGTCCGTCGAGTGGTCTTCACGTCCTCGAGGGAGGTGTATGGAGACCCCTCCAGATTGCCGGTTTCTGAGACAGCGCCGTTGTCCCCGAAAAACGCATACGGCATGAGCAAGGTAGCCGGCGAAATGTGCTGCACGATGTCCGCTGGACAATCCCCGGAGACTGCGATTCTGCGGTTGGCGAACGTGTATGGGGCGCGCGATTACGGGAGAGTGATTCCGTTGTTCATCGAAAGTGCTCTGAACGGCCTGCCCTTGACCATTTACGGCGGGAATCAAATCCTCGATTTCGTCCACGTCGGTCACGTCGTGGACGCGCTCATGAAGGCGGCGTGCGGTGAGCACGTTGCGGGTCCGGTTAACGTCGGGAGCGGAAAAGGAACCACGATCGTGGAGCTCGCGGAACGAATCTTGAAGCTGACGAATTCGCGCACGAAGATCTCCTGGCGGCCGAGCCGCGACATGGAGGTAACCCGCTTTGTGGCGGATACCGCGAGGGGCAGAAGACTTCTGGGGCTGGAACATCGAGATGAGCCGCTATCCCGGTTGGCGGAACTGATCACCTGGACCGCGAAGGAGGCTACGCCGGTCTCGAGGTGTATCGCGGTATGACGGGAGCGTTCGACCTCGCGCGGCCCAAGGCCGCCGGCAAATTTATATGTGTCGGCGAAGAGAAGTTATATATCCGCGGCGTTACCTACGGCACGTTTAGGCCTAATAAATCCGGCAATGACTTTGATTTTCGAGTAGCTGCGGCGGACCTTGCGCAAATGTCCGCGAATGGCGTCAACGCAATTCGCACTTATACGCCGCCACCGCGGTGGTTTCTGGATCTCGCCCATCAGCGCGGATTGCGAGTCATGGTCGGAATCCCATGGGAACAGCACGTCACGTTCCTGGACGATCGCACTCGAATCGCTTCTATCGAGCACCGGCTGCGCCTCGCTGTCCGGTCGTGTGCCGGCCACCCGGCGGTCTTGTTCTATGCGATCGGAAACGAAATTCCAAGTTCGATTGTGCGCTGGTACGGCCACCGCCGTATTGAAAAGTTCCTGGAGCGTTTATATCGGATCGCGAAGGCTGAGGACCCGGGGGCTCTGATCACGTACGTAAACTATCCGACCACGGAATATCTCGATCTTCCGTTTCTGGATCTGATGTGTTTCAACGTGTATCTGGAGTCGCGGGAGCCTTGGGAAAGATACCTGGCGAGACTTCAGAACCTGGCCGGCGAGCGCCCGCTAATCCTCGCCGAAATTGGACTAGACAGCCGGCGGAATGGCGAAGACGGACAAGCACACACGCTAGACTGGCAGGTCCGGTCCGCCTTCTCCGCAGGTTGCGCAGGAGCGTTCGTATTTGGGTGGACCGATGAATGGCATCGCGGCGGTTTTGATATCGAGGACTGGGATTTCGGTGTCACGCGCCGCGACCGGACACCCAAACCGGCGCTTGCAACGCTCCGCCGCGCGTTCGCGGAAGCGCCATTCCCCGCCAAATGGGAGTGGCCGCGCATCTCGGTCGTGGTCTGCACCTACAACGGTCACCGAACGATCCGGGACTGCCTCAACGGTCTTTCGAGACTCCGGTATCCGAATTTCGAGGTCATTGTTGTTGACGATGGTTCGACGACTCCAATGGAGCCCATCGTGTCGGCGTACGGGTTCCGGACCATTCGTACTCCGAATCAGGGATTGAGCGCCGCGCGCAACGTGGGAATGGAAGCCGCGACTGGCGAGATCGTCGCCTATTTGGACGACGATGCGCGCCCGGATCCAGACTGGCTCGCGTACCTGGGCGATGCGTTTCTCCGAACCAGCCACGTAGGAATCGGCGGCCCTAATCTTGCCCCGCCCGGCGACGGGCGAATCGCGGACTGCGTCGCGAACGCGCCGGGAGGTCCGGTTCACGTTCTGCTTTCAGACGATGTTGCCGAGCACATTCCGGGATGCAATATGGCGTTCCGAACGGCGGCGCTGAAAGCGGCCGGCGGTTTCGATCCGCAGTTCAGGGTCGCGGGCGATGATGTGGACCTCTGCTGGCGCTTGCAGGAGCGGGGAGGAACGCTAGGATTCTGTCCTGCGGCCATGGTGTGGCACCACCGGCGCAATTCGATTCGCGCGTACTGGAGACAGCAGCTCGGATACGGCCGCGCCGAGGCGCTGCTGGAACATAAATGGCCGGAAAAGTACAACTGCGCGGGGCATCTTAGTTGGGCCGGGCGAATTTATGGCAAGGGTCTGGTCAAAGCACTGGGGCAGGTCAGCAGGGTTTATCGCGGGACGTGGGGCCTGGCTCCCTTCCAGAGGCTCTATCAGAACGGACCGAACGGAATGCTTTCGCTGCTGCTGATGCCCGAATGGTACCTGATCCTTCTGGGCCTGGGTTTACTCGCCATGGTGGGCCGGAGCTACGAACCGCTCTGGATTGCATGGCCGGTGTTCCTGCTCGCCACGGCCACGCCGCTGTTACAGGCCTGGAGAAGCGCAGGCGGAGCGACGTTCCTGGAACCGCCACAATCCGCGCTGGCAGCCTTCGGGCTACGGATGCTCACGGCATTTCTGTACGTGCTCCAGCCGATCGCGCGCCTGTCGGGACGAATGCGCTACGGGCTTTCTCCGCTGCGGAGCCTCGCTACCGGTTTTTGCGCCCCTCGGCCCATTCGACATCAGATCTGGAGCGAGACCTGGCGGGCTCCGGCGCAATGGCTGGAAGGGGTGGAGCGAGTTCTTCGAGCCGAGGGCGCCGCTGCGCTGCGAGGGGGGGATTTTGATGAGTGGGACTTCGAAGTGCCGGGCGGCATGTTGGGGTCCTGCCGCCTGCGTATGGCGGTGGAGGAGCATGGGGCAGGCCGCCAACTCATCCGGCTGCGGTCCTCGCCGCGCTATACACCGTTGGTGGTCGCGCTCCTGATTTTGCTGGCCGCCGGCGCAGCGGACGCCGCGCTTTCGGAGGCGCGTATTGCATTCGCATTCCTGGCGACCTTCGCAATGCTTGTAGCTGTGCAGGTCGCGCTGCAGTGTGGCGCGGCGCTAGCAGCCATCGAGCTCGCGGTTCAGCATCTGCGCAACGAGCAGATAGAGGAGTGGCGGCCTAAAGCTGCCGAGCAAAAGACCCTGCAGCCCATGCGGGCTCAACTGGAGCATATTCAATGAGGGTTCGCGGCGATCTTGAGCTTTACCGCCGGGTGTTGCAACAGGCTCGGCCGCACTGGCTGAAGATCGCTGGCATCTTCGGCCTCGATCTGCTGTCGAGTCCGCTAGGATTGCTGACGCCGCTGCCGCTGAAGATCGCGGTCGACAGCGTCATAGGCGCCCACCCGCTTCCCGCGTTCCTCCAGATGCTACTGCCTGCTACGGTCAGCAACTCGCGTGCGGCCGCGCTGGGGATCGCCGTCGGCCTGCTCATATTTCTGGCAATTCTGGCGCAACTGCAGAGCCTCGCCAGTTCGTTGCTGCGGACGTACACCACAGAAAAGCTGCTCCTGGATTTTCGCGCGCTGGTCTTCCGGCGTCTGCAGCGAATGTCGCTTTCCTATCACGACACCACAGGGACAGCCGATTCTATTTACCGGATCCAGTACGACACGACTAGCATTCAGTACATCTCCATCGACGGGCTGATTCCCTTCGTAACATCCGCAGTGACTCTTGCGGCGATGCTCTGCGTGACCACACGGATCGACTGGCACTTGACCTTGGTCGCAGTAACGATTTCACCGATTCTGCTTCTGCTCTCGCAAGCCTATCGCCCGCGCTTGCGCCAGCAGTCCAGGAAAACGAAAGACCTGGAACACTCAGCGCTGGCCGTGATTCAGGAGGTGCTGCAGGCCTTTCGGGTGGTCAAAGCATTCGGACGCGAGGAGCAGGAAGAGGATCGCTATGTCCAGCGGTCCAGGGAGGGAATGCGGTCGCGCCTGCACCTGGCGTTGGAGCAAGGGCGCTATGGACTTTTTGTTGGCCTTACGACGGCGCTGGGAACAGCGGCGGTCCTGTGGATCGGCGTGCGTCATGTGACGGCAGGGGTTTTGACGCTAGGCGATCTGCTTCTAGTCATGGCGTACCTGGGCCAGTTGTACGGGCCCTTGAAAACCGTAGGTCAAAAAGCGGCAAGTCTTCAAAGTTATCTCGCCAGCGCCGAGCGCGTCTTCTCTGTTCTGGATCGCGTAGAGGACGTTCCCGAGCATGCGGGCGCGTCCCCGCTTTCCCGCGCGTCGGGTGCGGTCACGTTCCGACACGTTTGTTTCAGTTACGAGCAGAATCGTACCGTTTTGCGCGACATTTCGTTCGATGTTCCGGCGGGCACCCGTGTCGCAATCGTAGGCAGAACAGGGGCTGGGAAAACAACCATCCTCAACCTCCTCACTCGCTTTTACGATCCGGATTCGGGTCAGATTCTGTTGGATGACGTCGACCTGCGTAACTACAAGCTGGCCGACCTTCGTAATCAGTTCGCGATCGTCTTGCAGGAGCCGGTGCTGTTCTCGACGACGATCGCCGAAAACATAGCTTATGCTCGCCCGAATGCCTCGGAAGCCGAGATTGTGACCGCTGCAAAGCTCGCCAATGCTCACGATTTCATCATGAAACTGCCGGAGGGTTATCAGACCCAAGTCGGCGAGCGTGGCATGCGGCTTTCCGGAGGCGAGCGCCAGCGGATCTCGTTGGCCCGGGCCTTTCTCAAAGATGCGCCGATTCTGGTGCTCGATGAGCCCACAAGCTCAGTCGATCTAAAGACCGAGTCCGTGATCATGGAGGCCATGGAACGGCTTATGAAGGGCCGCACGGCCTTCATGATCGCCCATCGCTCGAGCACGCTTCGGGATTTCGACTTAAAGCTAGAGCTCGAAGCCGGATGTGTGGTTTCAAACGGAACTTCTGTCGCTACGGGCCAGTCTCGTGGGCGCGGAACGGCCCGGCCAGTGCTGGAGGAGAGAGAAACGGGTGGCTAAAGACGCCGTGGTCGAGATTCTCGACTCTGATCTCGCCGAACATCCGGCGGCTGTCGCGTGGTGTCGGGTTGCGCCGCGGTCTGGCGCGCCGAACAAAATCACGATACTGAAAGAAACCCGTAACTCGACCGTATACCGGTTGAATGCAGTGGGGCCGCGAAGCACAGCGGTAATAGCCAAGTGGTGCACTGCGGCCGCCGCTGCGATAGAACGCACCGTTTACGAAGACGTCCTCCCAATCTTGCCGGTCACGGCTCTGCGTTTTTATGGCCTGGCGAGCGAGGACGGCGACGTGGTGGACAGTCCACGACGTTGGCTGTTTCTGGAAGACGCAGGTGATGAAAAATACTCATGCCTTCTTGAAGAGCATCGTGCGCTTGCCGGGCGATGGCTCGGCACGATGCACTTTTCTACCGCACACCTTCGGGGTCCAGGCTGTTTGCCTGACCGGGGACCAGGACACTACCTGGCAGAACTTCGATCCTCACAGGAAACCATCGAGCAAAGCCTTGCGAATCCTGTGATGAATGCGGGTGACGCAATGGTTCTCGAGGCCATCTTGGCGCAGTGCCGCATCCTCGAGTCCCATTGGGGCGAAGTCGATCAGCTCAGCAGCAGGATGCCTCAGACGTTGGTTCATGGCGATCTTGCCCAGAAAAATGCGCGCGTTCGAAACGGCGCGGCTGGAAGTAGTCTCATGCTTATCGATTGGGCTGGCGCGGGGTGGGGGCCGCCAGCAATCGATCTGGCGCAATTCACGGCCCGGTCCCTGAGCCCCGATCTCGCGGCCTATTCGTCCTGCTTCGATGGGTGCTGGCCCGGCGCGCGAAGCGTGGCACAGGTAGCGGAAATAGGAAACATCTTTCGGTTGATCGTCGCTATGAGCTGGGAGAGCCAGAGCTTGCTAAGCCCCTGGCTGAGCCGCCCTATGAAAAAAATGAGGGTCTATCAGGATGCCATGGCTGATTGCATCCGAGCAGCAGGATGGGGGAATTGATGTTGCCGGATTTGGACAGCCTGACAGCGGCTCTCGCTTCGGTTTTCAACCACAACGGTTCTGCAAGAGGTGGCCTGACGGCCGTGCGCCGCGAGCCAACTCCCTATGTCACGACGTTCCCCTGCGAGATCGTGACTTGCCGGTTCGCCGACGGCACCAGACTGCGCCTGTTTTGTAAGTTCGCCGCCAGAGATGGCAAGTGCTCTCACGGCCAGCGCGGTGGCCTCAGCTATGAAGCCGAGGTATATCGTCAAGTCCTCAAGCCATCCGGGGCATCCGCTCCCGCCTTCTATGGCTGTCATGCAGATGAAAAGACGGGAGCCACGTGGCTGGTCCTCGAGTATCTGGGAAAAAGCTTGCGGGTAGGA
>QHXU01000169.1:16456-19154 GCA_003223065.1 Acidobacteriota bacterium
CAGCGCTGGCGGCGCTGCCGCAAACTGTCATTCACGGCGAGTACTATCCGCACAACGTCATGTTTCAGGCCGGCACGGTTCGTCCCGTGGATTGGGAGACCGCGGCGATCGCTCCGGGAGAAATAGACCTCGCGACATTAGGGGAGGGATGGTCTCCCGAGGTGAGCCGTCAGTTTGATTTGGAGTATCAGCAGGCGCGCTGGCCCGGCGGTCCGCCCGCTGACTTCCAACGAAATGTCGATCTGGCGCGGGTTTACATGCAACTGCGCTGGCTGGGTGATGACGATCCGAAGTGGACCGGCAACATGACCCGCTGGAGACGCCTGTATGCCACCAGCAAACGGTTGCAATTGATTTAGCGATGAACAAAACGCTACGCCATCTGATCGTGAATGCCGATGATTTCGGTCAAAGTGTCGGCGTTAATCGCGGGATCATCGAAGCGCACGAGCGGGGGATCGTCACGAGCGCAAGCCTCATGGTGCGGTGGCCGTCCGCGCAGGAAGCGGCGGCCTACGCGCGGAGCCACACGTCGCTGAGCCTCGGGCTTCATTTTGATTTCGGCGAATGGCGCTACCGCGACGGGAACTGGTGGAAGCTCTATGAAGTCGTCCCAGAGGAGGACGTCAAAGCCGTTCAGGACGAAGCATGGCGACAGATTGCCGAATTCCGCCGGCTAACCGGGACCCAGCCGACACACCTGGACTCGCATCAGCACATCCATCGACGTACGGCGCTGCAACCTATCTTTCTGGACGCTGCGCGCGAGCTTAATGTGCCACTTCGAAGCTGCAATCCGCGGATTCATTATTACGGCGGCTTTTACGGACAAGATGACACCGGGAGCGGCTTGCCCGAGCTCATTCGGGCTGACGCTCTTATCAAGATATTCGAAAGACTTCCGGACGGTGTTACCGAACTTGGCTGCCATCCGGGATATGCGGGCGACCTGGATTCGATGTATTGTGCCGAACGCGCGATCGAGGTCGCAACGCTGTGCGATCCCGGAGTTCAATTCGCCCTGTCTGCTAATGGAATCGTGCTGCACTCGTTTGGCGACCTAACGGCGCACGGAAATGGATGTGTCCAATGAAGGCGCGGCGCATCGTCGTCGTAGGCACGCTGGCCTCGGACCCGTACGCTGGAATGGCCTGGATGCACATGCAGATTGTGGTCGGCCTGCGGCGGCTCGGCCACGATGTCTACTACTTTGAGACGACCTCCTCCTGGCCGTACGATCCGATTCTCCGGAGCCGCGTATGCGATTCGACTTATAGTGTTCAGTACCTGGCGCGGGTCGCGGAAAGCTTTGGAATTCCGGACCGGTGGGCCTACCGCCGAAGTTACGGCGACAAGGCGTGGTTTGGCCTTTGCCGCTGTCGCGCCGAGGAGCTACTCGCTAACGCAGACGCGGTTCTCAACATTGCGGGAGCAACGCGGCTGGCCGAAGAAGACCTGAAAGTAGGCCGGCTGATCTACTTCGGCACCGATCCTGTTTATCACGAAATCGCGTACGTCAATGGCGATGAAGACGTGCGTGCGCTGGTCGACGAGCACCATGAGTTTGTCACCTATGGCGAAAATCTGGGAGCCCCGGATTGTCCCGTGCCGGTCTTCGAGCGTCTGCGCGCAAAGACGCGGCAACCCGTGCTGCTGGACGCCTGGGAGGGTGGAGCCGCTGCAGACGGCCGGTTCACGACCGTCTGCAATTGGAGACAAGACGGCCGCGATATCAAGTATCGGGGTGAGACCTACCACTGGAGTAAACACCACGAATTTCTGAAGTTCATCGACCTGCCACAGAGGATCGGCCAACCGCTGGAGCTGGCGATGGGCTTGGGGAATCTCGATCCAGACGAGCGGCGGATGTTATCTTCCTACGGTTGGCGTCTGGTGGATGCGCACGACTTCACTTCCAGCCCCTGGCCCTACCGCGACTACGTTCGAGCTTCGCGCGGCGAGTTTACAGTCGCGAAAGATCAGAACGTGCGCCTGCGTAGCGGATGGTTCAGCGAACGGAGCGCTTGTTATCTTGCGTCCGGACGGCCCGTGATCACGCAAGATACCGGCTTCGGAAAGCATATCCCGACGGGGGAAGGGCTCTTCGCGTTCAACTCCGTGGAGGAGATTGTGGAAGCGTTCGAGGCGGTTCGTTCCGATTATGGCCGCCACAGCCGTGCGGCGCGCGCAATTGCCCAGGAGTATTTCAGGGCGGAGACAGTTCTGGAGAAAGTTATCCGAGATTTGGAGCTTTGACAATGACGAACAATTTTATTCAACGGTTTTTGGGATGCGCCGCACTTGTGTTTGCGGGCTACGGCTGGGGACAGGCCCCGGCGTCATCTCACCTGAGGGCCAGCATTTCCGGCTCAGTTTTGGACCCTAGCGATGCGCTCATCGCGGGTGCCTCGGTGACGTTGGGCTCCGGGAATCGGGACCTCTTCCAAACCAAAACCGATGATCAAGGTGAATTTCGCTTCAGTACGATCGCCCCCGGCCACTACGAACTGCGAGTCGGACACCCGGGATTCAAGACGTATCAGACGCGCGTGAACGTAGGCGTGGGCGGGCCGGCGCCTTTTCGAGTCGTGCTCGAGATTGCGGACCTGGAAGAGACTATGAGAGTGGAGAGTCCGGGCGGAGTCGTGAATACGGAACCGAGTGAAAATGTGGATATCCTTCGTCTGGATCCCCGGCA
>QHXU01000170.1 GCA_003223065.1 Acidobacteriota bacterium
CAAGCGAAAGCTGGTGTTGGAAACAAGCGAAAGCTGGTGTTGGAAACCAAAGGCGAAATCGCTGAACTGGCCGACACGATCAACGAAATGATCGACACGCTGGCTGTATTCGCGGATCAGGTGACCGCCGTCGCCCGCGAGGTTGGCGTCGAGGGCAAGCTGGGCGGCCAGGCCCGCGTGCCGGGGGCAGCAGGCATCTGGAGAGATCTCACCAGCAACCTTAACCAGCTCGCCGCCACTCTGACGGTTCAAGTGCGCGCCATCGCAGAAGTGGCTACAGCCGTAGCCAAAGGCGACCTCACGCGCTCCATTTCGGTTGAAGCACAGGGCGAATTGGCCGCCTTGAAAGACAACATCAACGAAATGATTTTGAACCTCCGAGAAACCACACAAAAAAACACCGGGCAGGACTGGTTAAAGACCAACCTCGCAAGGTTCTCCAGAATATTGCAGGGCCAAAGGGACTTGCAGACCGTATCGAAGCTGGTTCTTTCCGAACTGGCGCCCCTCGTCGGCGCCCAGCACGGCTCGTTCTACATCCCTGAAACCCAAGGAGACGAGACCGTTCTGGAGATGCGGGCGAGCTACGCCTCGAACGGGCGGAAACATGCGGCCTCAAGATTCAAGATCGGGGAAGGGTTGGTGGGACAATGCGCCGCTGACAAGCAACGCATTTTGATCACTAACGCACCGCCGGATTATATCCGGATCACATCCGGACTCGGTGAGAGCGCTCCTTTTAACATCGTGGTGCTACCGGTCTTGTTCCAGGGAACGGTCAAGGCAGTAGTAGAGCTGGCGTCGTTTAACAGGTTCAGCGAGGTCCGCCTGGCGTTTCTGGATCAGTTGGTGGAGCTCATGGGCGTGGTGTTGAATACGATCGCGGCAACGATGCGCACCGAGGAATTGTTGAAGCAGTCACAGGCTCTCGCTGCAGAATTGCAGAACCGGCAGGAGGAGCTGACGGCGACCAATCAAATCCTGGAGCAACAGGCGCGGTCGCTGCAATCTTCCGAGCAGCGTCTGAAGGAGCAGCAGGAGCAGTTGCGTCAAACCAACGAGGAACTGCAAGAAAAAGCCCGGCTCCTGGCTGAACAGAAGGAAAAAGTCGAGCAGAAGAATCTTGAGGTTGAACAGGCCAAGAAAGCGCTCGAGGAAAAGGCGGAACAACTGGCCCTGGCATCGAAGTATAAGTCGGAGTTTCTGGCCAATATGTCCCACGAGCTCCGGACACCTCTGAACAACCTGTTACTCCTGGCCAAAGTGCTGGCCGAAAACGCGGAGGGCCACCTGACACCCAAGGAGATCAAATTTGCAGAAACGATTCACTCCTCGGGAACCGATCTGCTCGCGCTGATCAGCGATACCCTGGATCTGTCGAAGATCGAATCGGGGATGATGTCGGTGGAGTTGGAAGATGTTCAGTTTGCTGATCTGCGGGATTACGTAGTTCGAATTTTCCGGCACGTTGCAGAAGAGAAGGGGCTCACGTTTACCGTGGAGGTGGATCCCAATCTTGCCAGGTCGATTTGGACAGATGCCAAGCGACTCAAGCAGATTTTGAAAAATCTCCTATCCAATGCGATCAAGTTCACTGAGAGAGGCAAGGTGATCCTGCGGATGGGGAAAGCGTCTGAGGGCTGGGCCGCGGACAACGGCGTGCTGAGTGGTGCGGAGAGCGTGGCCGTCTTTTCCGTGATTGACACCGGAATTGGCATCCCCGAGGACAAACAGAAAATCATTTTCGACGCATTCTGCCAAGCGGACGGCACCACCAGCCGCAAGTTCGGCGGGACCGGACTCGGGTTGTGGATCAGCCGCGAGATCGCCGGCATGCTCGGGGGCGAAATCCGGGTCCAAAGCGCGCCAGGGCGCGGCAGCACTTTCAGCCTCTATCTGCCTCAAAACTTTGTTGGACCCGCATCTATACCGGTCAATCGCGAATCCTTGGCCCCGGCGGTTGTGGATGAGACGGCCGGCTTCGCAACTGCCCGCGCTGCGGACCGCAGCCGGACTGCCGCGGGTGCCGAGCCGGTCTCCCAGGTGGAAGTCCAGGTGGAAGATGACCGGGTCTCCATCCGCCCGGGCGATCGGGTCCTGGTTTGCATCGACAACGATGCCGCTTTCGCTCAGACCTTGCTGAATCTGGCCCATGACGGCGGCTTCAAGGGCCGGATCGCCCTGCGGGGCGACCTGGGCATGGCGCTGGTTCGACAGCTTCAGCCCGCTGCCATTACTCTCAACACCCAGCTCCCTGACATCGCAGGATGGACCATTCTCGACCAAATCAAACGCGAGCCAAGCCTCCGGCACATCCCCGTGCATGTAATTTCCAACGATTGGGATTGGCGCCACAGTCTTTTGCTAGGCGCGGCCTCCCATTTCGTCAAATCGGCAATGAAAGAGGATTTTGCGGAAGCTCTGGCTACGATTACGAGATCGGTGGAGCGCCGCTCCAAGGACTTGTTGCTAGTCGAACCCGAAGAGAAGCGGGGTGATCGCAGGTTGGGGCTGATCGGAGGCCACGGCGTCCGGACCGTTTCGTGCGCGACGGTCCAGGAGGCCCTCGCGTCGTTACAAACCGCGCGTTTTGACTGTGTTGTGCTCGACTCGAGTCTGCGGGACCGGCCCGTGCACGAGACTATCGAGAAGATCCAATCTCTGCCCGAGTACCGTCAACTTCCAATCATTGTGTACGTTGGCTCGGATTTCACTGGAGAAGACGATCTGGCGCTGAGGCGCCTGGCTCAGAACTGTGTGGTCAAGAGAGTTCATTCGTTGGAGCGGCTGCTGGAGGAAACAACACTGGTTCTTCACATGGCGGACACGGACCTCCCGGCAGAGACGAGGCAAATCCTGGCAGAGCTCCGTCAGAAGGAACCGGTAACCGCCGGAGCCGTGATTCTTATCATCGACGATGATGTGCGAAACATATTTGCCCTAACTACGGTCCTGGAGCGGCACAAGCTGGAAGTTGTGCACGCGGAGTGCGGCAGTGCGGGCATTCAGCGGCTCGAAAACACGCCCGATATCGACTGCGTGTTGATGGATGTAATGATGCCGGAAATGGATGGATACGAGACGATGCGCGCGATTCGGCAGAACCCGCGGTTCAGCAATCTGCCGATCATTGCGGTGACAGCCAAGGCCATGAAGGGGGACCGTGACAAGTGCCTGGAGGCCGGCGCTTCAGACTACATAACAAAACCTGTGGATCCGGACGAGTTGCTTTCGTTGCTGCGCGTGTGGCTGCCTTCCCGAGTTCACGAGCGCACCGCAACAATTGCCGGGGCATTCATGGACTGAAAAATTAGGCCGCGTGAGCCCCGGATTCGATTAAGCTATGAATGGCCGATTGAGGTTGGCAGATGGAGAATGACGAGAAGATCAAAGTTCTGCTGGTGGATGACCGGCCAGAGAACCTGCTGACCCTGGAGGCCGTCCTGGATGCTCCGACGCTCGAACTGGTAAAGGTTCATTCCGGAGCGGAGGCCTTGAAGCACATTCTGACGGACGAGTTTGCCGTCATCCTGATGGACGTCAGAATGCCGGAAATGGACGGCTTCGAGACGGCCGAGCTTCTCCGGAAGCGCGACAAGACAAAACACACGCCTATAATCTTCCTTACAGGTTTCAGAAACGAGGAAGATCTGTACCGGGGTTATTACGCGGGTGCGGTCGACTACCTCTTCCGGCCCGTAGTGCCCGAGGTGTTGAGGTCAAAGGTTTCGATCTTTGTTGAGCTGTACCGGAAAAACCAGCTTTTGAAGAGAAACGCGGAAGCTTTGCAGCGGAAAAGCAGGGAACTTGGCACGCTCTACGAGAAGGTCAAACAACTGGACGAGATGAGAACGCGGTTCGTCGCCAACCTCAGCCACGAGCTGCGCACGCCCTTGGCATTGGTGTTGGGACCGTTGGAGAAACTGCTAGGTGAGAACGGGCTAAACGAGAAGCAAAAAAGGGAGATCGAAGTAGTTGCCCGCAATAGCCGAATTCTGCTGAAGCATGTCGACGACCTGCTTACGATTTCGAAGCTGGAAGCGGCAAAGGTCGAGCTTGATTATCAGGAATGCGATCTCACCCAGCTGGTACGTTCCGCAGCCGCCGAGTTTGAGATCGTGGCTGAAGAACGCCGAATCCATATTTCGGCCGAGTGCCCGCCGTCCGTGCCGGCCCAAGTGGACGTGGAAAAAATCGAGGCCGTCTTGCGGAACCTCATTTCAAATGCGTTTAAGTTTACGCCGGACGGGGGCGTCGTACATTGTGAAGTGAAAGCCGCTGAGGAGCGTGCCAGTATCTCTGTGCAGGATAGCGGTCCGGGCGTGCCGCTCTCGATGCGCCGGACCATCTTCGACCGATTTTGGCGGGGAACGAGCAGCGGAAGCGGACGCTTCGGCGGCACGGGCTTGGGCCTGGCGATCGCAAAAGAGTTCATCGAGTTGCACGGCGGAGCAATCAAAGTTGAGGATGCGCGCGAGGGCGGCGCGCTCTTCACTGTCGAATTGCCGATCATGGCGCCGGCCGGAGCTGTAGTAGGGAGCGCCCACTCCAGATCAGAGGTAGCAAGTGCGGCCGCTCCGCTCGCCGTGGAAGAGTTGCGGCCCTCGCCATCGGTCAAGGTTGACCGGGGGCCGGACCGGCCGGAGATGAAAGACGCGCCTCTGGTCCTGGTGACTGAAGACAATCCTGAAATGCTGCGTTTCATTACAGAGAGCCTGGCTGCCGAGTACCGGACCGAGGCCGCCTTGGATGGCGAAGAAGGCCTGCAAAAAGCGCTGGCGCTGCGTCCCGATTTAATCCTGAGCGATATCCTGATGGCTCCGAAGAGCGGCGAGGAAATGGTCCGCGAGCTACGGGCCCGTCCGGAACTCGACGGCGTTCCCGTTATGCTGCTAACGGCTGTAGCCGATGGGTCACTACGCACCAAGCTGTTAAAGGAAGGCGCCCAGGACTATTTGCTGAAACCGTTCTCAATCGAAGAGTTGCTGGCACGGGTGAGCAACCTGGTGACCGTAAAACGGGCCCGGGAGGCACTCCAGCGAGAACTCGAGACAACAGGCCATAACCTGGAGGGACTTATCCAGGAACTTGCTCAGCGGACGCGCAGCGAGCAGGCGGCGCGCACCGAGGCGGAAGAAGCAAACCGTGCCAAAGACCGATTCCTGGCTGCTGTTTCGCACGAACTCCGCACGCCGCTGACCGGAATATTGGGGTGGTGCCGGCTTCTGCGTGGAGGCAATCTCGATGAAGACACCGCCCTGCGCGCCCTCGACACGATAGAACGCAACACGAAGCTCCAGTCCCAGCTCGTCGAGGAACTGCTGGATATCTCACGCATCATCAGCGGTAAGTTGCGCCTGGATCTACACCCGGTCGGCCTTACGGCAGTCATTGAAGCAGCGCTCGATGCGGTTCGGCCAACCGCCGAATCGAGTGGGATCAGGTTGAACTCGACGCTCGACCCCGCAGCAGGCCTGGTCAGAGGAGATCCGGATCGGCTCCAGCAGGTTGTCTGGAACCTGGTGTCTAACGCGCTCAAGTTCACGCCTGCGGGTGGCGACGTATCCGTTCGCCTGGCGCGTCTCAACTCCCATCTGGAGATCTCCGTGAGCGACACAGGCAGGGGGATCAGCGGCGAGTTCCTGCCTCATGTCTTTGAGCGCTTCCGCCAGGCTGACACTTCCAACACGCAGACCAACGGCGGGCTCGGACTCGGTCTTGCAATTGCCCGCCATATAGTGGAGCTTCACGGCGGTTCGGTCCGTGCGGAGAGCCCCGGCGAGGGCAAGGGCGCTACGTTCACGGTGACGCTTCCGCTCATGGAAGCAGAGTCGTTGAAAAGATTGAGGGGCGGTAATACGGACTCGCGCCATTCGCGCGGCGTGGAAGACCGGCTCGCGCACGCCCCGGATCTCAAGGCGTTGCGCGTGCTCGTAGTGGATGATGAGGCCGACACGCGCGATATGCTCACTGTGGCGCTCGGGAACTGCGGGGCGGATGTTTCCGCCGTAGCTTCGACATCGGAAGCGCTGGAAGCGATCGAACGCTTTCAGCCGGATGTGATGTTGAGCGACATCAAGATGCCAGGAGAGGACGGGTACATCCTGATGCGCAAGTTGAGAGATCTCGAGACCGAAAAAGGAGCACACATCCCGGCGATCGCATTGACAGCCTATGCGGGCGTGGAGGACCGCCTGCGCGCTCTCTCGGCAGGCTTCCAGAGGCACGTTTCCAAACCGGTGGAGCCGGCAGAACTGGTGCAGGTTGTGGCGAACCTTGCAGGAAGGATTCAGTGACTGACTCGACTTATTCTGGGACTGATTCCGCGAATGAGTATCAGCTCTCTTTAGCCGTTGGCCCTTAGATTGCAGTCCGAAGGACAGGTGGTGTCTTTTGTTGCGCCTGATGAAGGTAATAACCAACTCCAAAGGCAGTACGATTGCCTCCATAGGATTTGATGAAAAAAAAGGAGAATGGCGAATCAATATCTACGACGCGCACGGGTTCTCCACCGAGCAGGAAGCCTGGGACTTCTGGCATGCCAATTTCGATCCTGAAACCGGAATGTTTGTGGGACGCTCCCGGAGAAGGGTCCGAAGTCCGAAGTCCAGGGCTTAGTTTTCAGCGGATGTGATGTCGCGGTTTGAGCCGTTCCCGTGTTTTCTTTTACTATTCGCGGCACCGATTTGGGACGCGTCCAATGAAATCCGGAAGGGTGATTTCACGGTCCCTAAATCGCTCGATCACATCCAGGTGGTCGACTGGAACATTGATCGCGGCACGCGCTTGAACCAAATCGCCTATGTGTTGGCGAGGGAAGCCCCGGATCTCTGCCTGCTTCAAGAGACCGATCTGTTCGCTCACCGCAGTGGAAATCTGAACATCGCGGAGGAACTGGCGCGCCGGCTCAAGCTGAATTATGTTTTCGCGCCGGAGTTCCGGGAATTGAGCCAAGGCGTCGGCGGCGAGCCTGCCTACCAGGGACAAGCGATTCTCACCCGACTACCGATCGGCAGCGTTCGCATTCTCCGTTTCCGAACACAATCCGGCTTCTGGCAGCCGCACTATCTTCTACCGAATTGGCCCCTTATGCAGCGGCGGATTGGCGGGCGCATTGCGCTCGTGGTTGAACTCGAAACGGCGCACGGGAAGGTGCTGGTCTACAACGCACATCTGGAAAGCCGAAGCTTGGGGCGCATCCAAACCCTGCAACTGGAGGAGATCCTTGCCGATACCAAACGCTATCCCCCAGACACGGCGATCATGCTCACGGGCGATTTGAACACGAAATATAACGCCGGGAATTTCGAGACCAAACTCCGTGAAGCCGGCTGGCGCAGCGCCTTTGGCGGCCGGACACCGCGCACCCACCGGTTGATTGGCAGTCTCGACTGGTTGCTTGTGCACGGTCCGGTAGAAATCGAAGGGGCGAGGGTGCTCAAGCGCGCTGGAGGGTCGGATCATTTCCCGATTTCCGCGGGGCTCTTGCTCTCAAGGAGCAGAGGCGGCCGAAAGGCAACCCCCTGAACCGCCGCGCATCTTCAGAACTCATTTCTTGATCAGCCACACCTCGCTGACCTGGCAGCCTCGGCCGTTGCCACCGAGTCCCGGCTCGCCTGTCCAGGAGAGGCGCAGTTCGCCGCCGGCGGTAGCTTCAGCCGGAATATCGAATTCGAGTGGCGCATAAGGCACGGGCTTGGCGATCAGGGGGTGAATTTCGAATTTCTCATTTGCGGCCAGCCGAATCTTGCGCCGGGGGCTGTCACCGCCGTAGATGACGCGCAGCTTGTAGCGCGCCTTGGGGTCAAGGCCTGTATATCGCATCTGGAGGGGCGCGTCGACGAGGGATTCCGCATGCGTCCACACGCTCATACGATACGTTCCGCGGGCGCCAAATCCGACAAGCGATGATTCCAGAAATGCCGGGTCCTTCTCAAAACCGGGACCGCGCACCAGGTGCGGCTGCGCAGTCAGATTCCCCAGGTCGTCGTAGAACCCGCCGGGGCCGGGATTGGTCCAATTGAGGATCTCGTTGATTTTCTCGCGCCGCCCGGCATCGCTTGCGAGCGCACGCAGCTCGGTGAAGCGCTCTTTTAACCAGGCGCGATTGTTGAGCGGGTAGTCGATGGTGTCGAGAGTCGCGCCGCGATCCATCGAGATTGCCTTGTAGCGCTCCACGCTCAGCTGCATCCGGATACTTTGGAACAGCGCCTCGGCCAATTCGAAACAACGAGCGCGCCACGGATCGGCCGGCATCGGACGATCGAGGATCGATTCCGCCTCATCCACATTCCCGCTGCGGAGGCGATCCATCGCGCTCTGCTCCGCGCCGGTCTCATAGAGCAGACGCTTGCGCGTGTAAGCGTCGTAATAGGCCCGATAGAGCGCCTGCTGGAAGCGCCAGGTGGCAAGCATCTGCGGCGTGGCGGCATGCTCCATCTTCTGAAACTGGACGAGCGTGTTGTAAACGCCTTCGTTCGTGGCGAGCGGCCCGCGCCAGTCGCGCTCCAGCGCGAGCAAGCCGTTCGCGAATTCGTCACTATATGCATTTCCGATGAGAATCCCGGTCACGGCGGCATCCGGATCCCAGCCCAGCGCGCTCCAGACGATCTTGTTCACATCGTCGTTGCAGCCTTCAGAGTAAGTGATAAAGCCGATCGTATACGGCTCGAGGAGCCGGAAGATATTCGCTTCATCTTCCGGGCGTGGATTGATCACCTCGCGTCCTTCGGTCACAGCGTAGGCGACATCCCAGTCCGGCACCGGATACTGGCACTGCCGGCTGTGCGTAATGTCGGGGTAATGCCGGATCGGGTATTTTTTCGGCACAGCCTCGCGCAGTTTCGGAAGGCTTAGACGGACCTGCGGGCCAAAGACAACACCGGAGAGCCACTCGGGCTGCTGATTGCGCAGGATGCCGAGGAATTCATTCATCCACTCCTCTGAAAAACTCTGCGGCGAAACCCACATCTGAGCCTTGGGATGGAATCGCTTCAGCGAGCGCGTCTGCCTTTCAAGCAGGGCCATCAGATCTTTCGGGCGCGTGTGGCCGGGATCGCCTCCCGGCACGAACACGGCGTCGACGCGAGGCAGTTTCCGGAATACGTCCGCCCATTCGTTCAGCGCGAACTCAACCGTCTTCGGATCACTGTAATCCTTGTCCATCGCCGGATACCAGATCCAGACGTCCAAGCCGTACCGATCGGCCAGGCGGGACATCTCCGTCATCATCCGCATCGGCGGCAGCGGAAAATGGGGGCTGTCCGCGGCATCATCGGAGCGCGGCGGAATCAGCTCGATCGCGTTGGTGCCGAAAACCGCCAGATCGCGGATATACTGCTCCCAAACGGGCACGCTCCAGCCATCGTAGGAGTTGGTCTTGGGCCGATAGCCGAGTTGGTGGCCGCGCAGCGGATACTTCGGAGCGGTGACAATGTCGAGTGTGCCGGGGATTTCGACGCGGCCTCTTTCCATGCGGAGCTCCCGAAGTAAGCGCCCGGCGGCAAACAGGATGCCGCGCTCGTCGTTTCCCGACAGCTCGACATCATTTCCCCGCACGCTGAGCCGGTAGCCCTCGGGCGGCCCGTTTCCGCGGCTTATGGTAATGCGTGGGCCGCTCCCGGCGCCGGCCACGGGCCAGGTGATCTGGGTCCGCTTTTCGACCTCCTCCACCAGCATCGTGACCGCGGCGCGCTCACGCGGCGATGGCGCCGGCGGCACGACCACGGTCGCCTCCCGCAAATCGAGCCCGAACGCGCACCCACACGCCGTATACAAGAGAGCCAGACGCAACACGTTGCGATTATAGCTACTCGAGGTGCTTGTGGAAACGCAGCACGCTGAGCCAGAGAATCGTAACCCCGAATAGGGCCAGGGCGGCGAGTTCCGGCCACAGGGTGTCGGCGCCCGATCCTTTCAGAAAAACGCCCCGCACGATCTCGAGAAAGTACCGCACCGGGTTAAGGAAGGTCAGCCACTGCACCGGTTCCGGCATGTTGCGAATCGGAAACGTAAAGCCGCTGAGCAGGAAGAATGGCTGGAAGAAAAGAAAGGTAGCCATCATGGCCTGCTGCTGCGTTCGGGAAACGGTGGAGATGAATAGTCCCGCCCCGAGCGAGCTGAGAAGAAAGAGAATCGCCGCGAA
>QHXU01000171.1:0-8079 GCA_003223065.1 Acidobacteriota bacterium
AGAGCTGGAAGGTTCACGTTCGTGAAGCAGTCCAAAGCTTGCTTTTCGAGAATCACCTGCCCGACGCCCTCGAGCGCAAGCTCGCAAGGCATGTTCGGCATCACGAACCGTTTCTCCAGCAGCGTGGCGGCCGGCTTCTGCTGCCCCGCCGTGCCCGCAACACAGTGCGGAGGCCAGTCTCGAAATTCGGGATCGTTTTCGGTGTGGGCGTCCGCCGTAGAAACAACCGGAATGCCATGCGAGGCCGCGTAACGATTCAACGCCGCGATTCGATCGACGATGGTCTCCGCGCCCGGGACGTAAAGCGCGCCGGCGGGGTACAAGAAGTCGATCTGTGTATCGACGTCGAAGAAAACAGGCTTCATCTGGCGACTCCCTTACGGACGCGCTCATATAGGCACTCGAGTTCCGGACTCAACTCGACGCGCCAGGCGTCCTCGCCTTCGAACAAGCTGTGGCACGGCGTTGGTAAACGCGCGAGTGATTCGGCTGCGTGCCGCCGGGCGTCCTCGGTTTTGGGGAGGGGCTCTATCAGCGCTCCGCCCAGGATCACAGGCCGCAGCAGCGCCTCTGCCTGCGCCGAGCCTTCGGGGCACGACGGGCACTCGGTCGACCGCGCGAGCTGATCGTGCTCGGCATAGCGGAAAATCTGCTTCGCGCCAGGCAGCGTGTGCTTGTCTTCGCTAAGCTTCACGGTGTAACGGCGCCCTGCGCCATCCTCGAGCTCCACCAGCTTGTAGACCACGCCCAGCGAAGGTGCGTCGGCCGAGGTCGCCAGCTCTGTTCCTACGCCAAACGCGTCGATCGGCGATTGCGCCGCAACCAGCTCGTGGATCTTATACTCGTTCAAATCCCCCGTGGCCATGATCTTCGCCTCGCCTAGACCCGCCTCATCCAGGATCTTCCGAACCGCCGGCGCGAGCTCAACCAGGTTTCCGCTATCCAGGCGAACGCCCCATAGCGGGCCTCCCAGTTCCGCGGCCCGCCGCGCGCCCTCGATCGTGTCGTAGCTGTCGATGAGATAGACGGTGCTTTCACCCAGCAGACGTTGGAGCTGTTCGAATGCAAGGCGCTCCGTGGGAAAGGACATCACCCACGAATGGGCCGTGGTTCCGAACACCGGCACACCGTAGCGATGCCCCGTTTCCGCGTTGCTTGTACCGGAGCAGCCGCCGATGTACGCCGCCCTGCCCGCGAGCGCGCCCGCTTCGGGCGAATGCGCGCGCCGCGTCCCGAACTCCACCACAGACCGCCCTATCGCCGCCTTTACCACGCGGGCCGCCTTGGTCGCGATCATCGACTGAAACCCGATGGTGGCCAGGAGGTAGGTCTCCGGAATCTGCGCCTCAATGAGCGGCGCCCGCAGCGTGAGGAACGGTTCTCCGGCGAACAGAGGAGTGCCCTCGGCAACCGCGAACAGGTCACCCGTAAACCGGAAGCCCGCCAGCATCTCGAAGAACGCATCACTCGCCCGCGCAAACTGCGGCAGCGTACGCAAGTACGCAACTTCCTCCGGCGTGAAGCGAAGGTTCAGCAGGTAGTCAACTGCCTGTTCGAGCCCGGCAGCCAGGATGAAATTGCGATTACGGGGAAGCTTCCGGACGAACAGTTCAAACGTGGCACGCTCACTGGCTTTGCCGGCCTCGAAGTATCCCGCCGCCATCGTGAGCTGGTAGAGGTCGGTGAGGAGGCCGATTGGCATTGGGCTGGACAGCTAGCGGCTGGCCCTACTTTTTCTTTTCGGGCGCCTTGGACGGCGCTTGCTCCTTTACATCCCCGGAGGTCCTCCGCAACTCCTGGACCTTGTTCGCCTCGAGTTCGTACAGCGCCGGCTCGCCCTCGCGGCGGGCGACAAAGTTGCCGCCGGAACTCGGCGCGATCTGCACCTTCTCGGTGCGCTTGCCGTCGTTCGAAACGACCGTGAGCTCGATCGCCGGAGCAGTGAACCCGCTCTCGACGAATTTCGAGGCGGATAGATCGCGAACCTTATCGATGAACGCCTGCACGCTGGTCGAATCCATCGTTTTGCCGCCCGAAAGCCACTTGTCGCCGGATTTCTCATACGTCGCGCTCTTGGCGCCGTCCTTGAACTCGACCTTGGTCGGATCGCTGAAACCGAAGTCGAATAGTTTCTTATTGCGGAAATCCTCCAGCGATTTGTCTACTCCGGTCCCCAGGTCCTTCGTTACCTTATGGACGCCTTCGACCACGCTCGATTTTGCATAATAATCGTCCTTCGACTTGCGAATTTCAAGCGTCTGTGTGCCGCCGGGGTCGGTGACCTTCGCGATGGCAACCACCGGCGCCGAAGCGAACGCCGACACTGCTTTTTTGGCCTCCTCGTCCGAGATGCTCGTCTCCATGTTTGCGTCCTTGAGCTTGCGAACCAACTCCTCGACCTGCCAGCCGTCGGCCCGCAGCGGCTTCGGCTTCAGAATCTGCCATTCGTTCTGATTGATGCGCCCGAATTCGACCGTCTGCCGTTTCGCCGTCAGTTCCACGCGGCTGACCTTATCCTGATCGAAGGTCATCAGCCGCTTGTCGCGCAGATCTTTGTAGGTCTTGTCGAGGCTGGTCTTGTTGAACGTCGCCATGGTGAACAGGCGAGGATCACCGTCCACCTCGGCGTAGACGGCGCTCCCGGTCGGCGTGTCGTCACCCAACAGAAGTTTGGTGGTTTTTCCGTTCTTCATGGTGAAGGTGAGGGCGACGGCCGGGGGCGCCAGGCCGTAGGACGCCGGATCCGTCACCTTGTCGTCGATCAAGCGTTCCGAACTCAAGCTCGAAACAGCGCTGGTGATGCCCGAAACGGCTGACTGGTCGGCGGCGATCGGTTTTGGCGCTGTGATCTCCCACTTGCCGCCATCGCTCTTCTTAACGATGGTGGGCTCGCCTTCGCGGTGCTTGATCTCGATCTGACGGATATCCCCTTCGTTCAACGCCAGGATTTTTGGCGATGCGTCGGAGGGGGGCTTGTTCTCATTGGCTTTCTCTCTTTTGTTCGACCACCACACGGCGGCCGAAAGGCCCGTCAGTAAAATCGCAGCGATCAACAAACGGCCGAGGTTCATTTCTGCTTCAAGCTCCGGGAAACGCCGCGCGCGTGGAGCGCGGTGAAAACTACCTTCGACGCCACCAGACTCCTACACCTGATACCACGATCAGCAACGGAATCATCACCACGCTGGCGTAAAACACCATCGACACCTGCCTTTGGGTCATGTTCAGACGCCGATCCTCCGGCGCCTTCGGCCTGATAGAGATCAGGTCTTCGTCCGAGCTCAGCCAGTTCAGCATGTTCAGGTACAGATCGCGGTTGCCGTTGAAGGGCAACATGAAATTCGACACCCAGGTGGACGAGCCCACGACGATGAAACGCCCGTTGCCGTTTCCTTTGGACGAATTGTAAGTGCCGGCCGCGCCCAGAACCAGCGGACCCTTTTTGTCGCTCTTGCTGGGCTTGATCTCGGGCGAGTTCAGATTGGTGGTCGCGAAGCTATTGTCCGAAGTCGAGAACAGCTTCTCCACTGTCGTCTTGTCGCCGTTCTTGATTGTTAGTGAGCGGGCGATGGGGAAGCCCGTGGGAACATCCTTCATCTCGCGCACGATGGCGTGCGACTCGTAGTTGCTCACCAGCGGGAACTCGGGACCGAGCCCGAAGATCTGGCCGAGGCCGCTCACGTCCAGGACCAGATCGGAATCGAGGGTCACGCCCCATCCTTGGAGCACTTTCGCGAGCGCCTGATTCTCATCGATTTCCTGACGTCCGAACTTCAGAGGCGGATCCAGCATGAACAGCGCCCGGCCGCCGTCCTCGACGTATGTCTTCAGCGCGTCCACCTCCGGCTGTAGGTAGTCGCGCCGCGGACCGCCCATAACCACCAGCGTGCAGTCCTTGGGAATTTCAGCCTTCTCGAGCAGTTTGATGGTTTGGGTTTTGTAATTGTTCTTCTCGGTCAGATCTTTCAGCCGGCTGTAGCCTTCGCGGGCCGAATCATCAAGCGCGTGCTCACCCGAACCAAGCACGAAACAGGCCGTGCGCTCGCCGCCTTTGAGCGCACGCACCATCGCTCCGGTGACTTCTTCCTCGGTCAGGCTTTTCGCTTCCTGGCGCTTGTTCCCGACTTGCACGAAAATCGTGCCGAGTGTCTTGACGCCGGCCGCGATCGCCTGCGTCCGTTTCTTGTCGGCGTCTATGTACTGGACGTCGATCTTCGGCGAGAGATTCTTGTACCGGTCGAGCAGGTCGCGCGCCGCCTGGAACTTGCTCGGCTGGTCCCAATAGGTGATGGAGATGGGCTGCTGCAGGTTTTTCGCGATTTTCAGCGTTTGATCGGAAAGCGTGAAGCGTTTGTTCGACGTCGAGTCGAAGCTCTTGTTGAAACGGTTGGCGAGAAAGTTGACCACGCTCACCGCGGCTACGACGATCAGGATGTAGACCGCCGTGTAGAGCGTGAACTTGGTTTGCCGCGTCGTCATCCAGGACGTTTTCATTTAGGCCCTCCACCGCAGGGATTCCATCGACCGTGCCGTGAGGAACAATCCGATAAAGATTGCGGACAAGTAAAACACGATGTCTTTCGAATCAAGAATACCCTTGGAAAAGGAGTCGAAGTGCTGGAGCACGGAGAGGTACGAAATCACGCGCGAGGTGACCGAAGTTTCAAAGGACGACACCCAGTCGAGCACCCACAGCAGGAGGCAGATCGCGAATCCGGCGACGCCCGCCACGATCTGGTTACGCGTGCACGTGGAGACGAACGTTCCGATTGCCAGCAAACACCCGCCCTGCAGCAGCAGACCGAGGTAACCGACCAGCAGCGGCTTCCAGTCCGGCTTTCCGTACGCGAACAGCATCACGACGCTCAACGCCGAGAGCCCCAGCATGGATGCGTACAGGATCAGCGCCGCAAACCATTTGCCAAGGATGATCTCGAGATCATGCAGAGGAGAGGTGATCAGCAACTCGATCGTGCCCGTGCGCTTTTCTTCGGCGAACAGGCGCATGGTGATCATCGGGATCAGGAACAACCCCACCACGCTGATATTAGAGAAAACGGGGCGGATCACCCATTCGTTCACGTCCATGGGGAATTCCTGGCCCATCATCGCGCTTTCGATGCCCCGCCTTACGAAAATAAGCACCGCCACATAAAAGAAGTACCCGGCGATCAGCGCAAAAAACGCCATCACGCCGTAGGCGATCGGCGAGCGGAAGTAGCTGTTCAGCTCCTTGCGGGCGATGGTCAATGTGTTCATTTCGTTTCTCCAGCAGGCGCCTCGGCCGGAGCTTCGGCCGCCGCTGCCTTTGGTTCGCCATCCTTTGTGGACGCGGTCAATTGCAGGAAGATCTCCTCGAGGCTAAGCCCGATGGCATGCAACTCGTTCAAGTTCCAACCCGCCTCGACCACGGCGCGCGCGAGTTCCGGGCGGATGTGACGTCCTTGCAGGCTCTCCACGGTGAAGTGAATCTTGCCGTCACGGGTTTCCTTGTGCAGCACGCGGCTGACGCCGGAAACCTGCTCCAGGCGCCGCTGCACATTTTGGGCGTCGAGCGCGCCATCGCGCGGCAGCACCTCCACGGCCACCACCTCGGCGCCGCGCAAGCGGCTGGTCAGGTTCTCCACCGTATCGGTTGCCACCAGTTTGCCGGCGGCGATGATGATCACACGCTCGCAGGTCTGCTCGACTTCGGACAGGATATGGGTCGAAAGAATGATCGTGTGGCTGCCGGCCAGTCCCTTGATAAGGTCGCGCGTTTCGATGATCTGGTGCGGGTCCAGGCCGGCGGTGGGTTCGTCGAGGATCAGGACGTCGGGATTGTGAATGATGGCCTGCGCCAGGCCGACTCGCTGCCGGTAGCCCTTCGAGAGCTTTCCGATCAGCTTGGTCTTTACGTCTGCAATCGCGCATTTTTCGGCCACTTCGTCCAGGCGCTTGGGGATTCGAGGTATTCGACGACCTCCATTTCGGGATAAAGAGGCGGCAGTTCGGGCAGGTAGCCGATGCGTTTTTTCACTTCCATGGGCTGCTTCAGAACATCGAACCCGGCCACTTGGGCCGAACCCGACGTTGGGGGCAGGAAGCAGGTGAGCACGCGCATGGTCGTGGTCTTCCCTGCTCCGTTCGGGCCGAGAAAGCCAACAATCTGACCCTTCTCGACCTCGAAGGAGATGTTGTCGACCGCGACAGTACGGGCGTATCGCTTAGTAAGCCCTTCGACTTTGATCATAGAGTCACTCAGAACGAGCGAGAATGCTCTCTAATAGTGAGCAAATCAATCATAGTGCGCGCCGGAGCGGAGTGTCAATCGTGCCCCGGCAGTAGCGTCTTAACTTTTTTGTTTCAGCGGGTTGGGGAACGCGTCCGCATCTTCTTCGCTCTCGCGGTGGAGGCATTGGTAGTCCTTCTCCACCACCACTCGCAGGGTCGCGGTAGAGCCCTCGACGCCGGTCTGGTCGCTTTCCATCCAATTCTTCGCCACCGCCGCGGGAAGCACGATTCGCACACGGTTGCTTTCAAGCAGCGCCCCGACTTCGGCTTCGGGCCTCGCCTCGATCGAATAAGAAAATGTCTGGCCCGGTGCAAACGTAATGGTTTCCTGCACCTGTCCGGATTCGGCCAACCGCGATACCTCGGACTGGCTCAGGCGCAAACGCAGAGTATTCGAATGCAAACGCAGTTTCATAAATCTCGATGAACCGTATCGGGTGAAAACGCCGGGAGGCAGATCGCGAGGTACTCAGCTCCCTCCGGCGTGCTGTAGCGCACCCACTCGCCCTTGTGCGCTGTAACCGCCTGGCCGGCTTCAACCTGCATCACGCCATCTGCATGTTCCACGCGCAGCGAGCCGCGCAAGACCACGGTAAATTCGTCGAACTCCGGACGCTGTCCGGGCTCCGACCAGCCGGCCGGGCTCCGCATGTGAGCGATACTCAAATGCGCATCGCCCGAGTTAATGCGGCCGATGTACTCGTCGACGACTTTGTTGCCCGCGACGGGAATCGTTGCGGGGCTGGTGATGAGTTTCGGCATCCCAGCCCCAGTTTAGCGGAATTTAGAACGAAAACCGCGCGCCGAACTCACCCGCGAATGCGTGCGGCACAACCACGCCGCTGGTGCTGACGAACCCGGTCGGCTGCGCGAAGATGCTGCTACGGATATTAGTCTGGAACATCGAGCCGAAGTTCGCGCGATTCGTCATATCGAAAGCCTGGAAGAACATATCGAGCTTCATCCGCTCTCCAAGTTTGAGCTGCTTGCTGAAGCGGGCGTCAAGCTGGTAAAAGGTTTGACCGCGCAGGTTGCCCGTCGCCACCTGCTGGCAGGTATTTGCCGCAAGACAGGATCGCAACTGCGCCGCTGTATAACTCTTCGTGGCAAGCAGGTTGGTCGGATCGCTATTGAGCACGATGGTGTGCGTGCTGCCCTGACCGCCGCCGAAGCCAAAGGTGTCATTCTGGCCCTCGAGCGACGTATAGGGCCGTGCGGAGGCCCACTGCATGATGGGAGCGAACTTGATGCCCCAGGGTAAGTCGACGATGCCGCTTACCACCCAGCGATGCTTTTCGTCGACGCCGGGCACGGGACCCAGATCGTGTGCGGCAAAAATGTTGTTGAGGTCGGTGGGCCCGTTGCCGAAGCTTGCCGACGCGCCGTTATAGCCCAGAGCGCGCGACAGCACGTAGCTCGTGTTGATCGCGAAGTGCCGGGTCATCCGCTTGCGGTACGACACGTTCATGCCATCGTAGCGGTTGCGCCCAATGGGCTCCTGCATCCGGACCTGTCCAAGCAACGGCAGCCCGGCCGCGGTGAGGGGGGCGTCAGTGTTCCGCGCTCCGCCCTTATTGACATCCTTCGGATTAATCACGACCGACTTCGCGTCGTGCAAGCCAAGTACGTGCACGTACTCGATTTCGATCGCGGAGTTGCTTGTGATCGCCCAAGTGTAACCGCCGTTCCACTGCTCCGTGTACGGATTGCGATAATTCGGATCCATGGGACGGCTGACGTCACTCGGTCCGATATCTGTGGCCGGCGCGGGCTTGGGTGGATTCGGGTCAACCAGAAGGCGGAAGG
>QHXU01000171.1:8261-33685 GCA_003223065.1 Acidobacteriota bacterium
TAGCCGGCACGGATCACGTGCTTTCCGCCGCCGGTCAGGTCGTAGGCCAAGCCGATGCGCGGGCTGAAGTCCTTGGTGTCGTCGTGCGGCAGTCCCCCGGCAAAGGGGTTGTTGATCGCCTTCAGCCTCTGGAACACGCGGCTCTTAGCCTGCTCCGGGCCCGCGTTCAGGTCGTAGTCCCGGTCCCAACGCAGCCCGAGGTTGAGCGTCAGCCTTCGCGATACTTTCCAATCATCCTGAAAGTAGGCGCCGAACATCTTTGGGTGGAGATAGAAGTAGGGATTCCCGGAAGTATCACTCATCTGCTGGATCGCACCGGGCGTCGAGAAGCCCTGCGGATAGGTGGCCTTGTCGTTCAGGATTTTGCTCGGATTGTCGAAGAATGTCAGCGTCAGGGTCGGGTTGAAGATGAAGAACCCGCCCAGTACCGGCTCCCACAAGTAGTCGAACCCGGTCTTGAAGGAGTGCTTGCCCTTGGTGATCGAGAGGTCGTCCTTGAACTGCCACTTGCGCTGGAAGCTCTGCTGGGGCACGTTGCCGTTGGTTCCAAAGTAAGCATCCGGGAACGTGTAGTTTGGCGCCCGGATGTCCGAGTCGATCAGGTTGTTCCAGTACTGGTAGCCAACGGTCGCTACATTGACGACATTAGGCGTGAGCACCGAACTGAGAGCCGCGTTGGCAATGATGAGCTGGTTGGTGGTAAAGTTGCCGGCCGTCAGGTCATTCGTCTGGCCGGACTGGTCGTTCAAACCGCGGTTGTTCTGATTGGTGTAACTCAGCGAGAAGCTGTTCTTATCATTGAAACGATGGTCGAGACGTCCGTTGTAGCGCCAATCGTAATAGGGGGTAGGGATGGTCTGGGACGGCTTGGCGCCAAGGTTGGTCACGAGGCTGAGTTCGGTGAAGGCCGTAGGCGTCACCGGGAAGCTGGTCTCTTCCCGCTCGCGCTCCAGCGCGAAGAACAGGAACGTCTTGTCCTTCTTTACAGGCCCGCCAATCGATCCACCGAACTGTTGCCGGAGAAATGGCGGCTTCGGCTGGTTGCCCTTCTCGGAGAAGTAGTCATTGGCCTGAAAGGCATCGCGACGGTCCTGGTAGAAAAGCGAGCCGTGAAGAATGTTGCTGCCGCTCTTGGTAATCACGTTCACCGCTGCGCCTTCGCTGCGGCCGTTGGCGGCGGAGAAGCGCTGCGTGGAGATGTTGAACTCCTCAATGGCCTCCAGCGGCAACTGCATTACCGGGCCGCCCACCGTATTGTCCTTGTTATCGATGCCATTGACCGTGACGTTGACGTTGCGGCCGTTAGAGCCATTCACTGCGAAAACGCCGATGCGGTTCTTCGTCGGGTCGTAAGAATTCACCGGACGCGCGCCAGGCGCCAAAGCGGCCAGGCCGACAAAGTCGCGGCTATTGGAAGGCAGGTCGACGACCTCACTTGGGCTGATAGCGCGGCTCACGTCGGTTTTCTGCACGTCGACCAGCGCAGCCGCAGCCGCTTCCACCACCACGACCTCAGCGTGCTGGCTGGGCGACAGCGACGCGTCGATTGTTGTAGTCCGGCCTACGGCCATCATAGACGCCTGTAGCGAAGCCCTTTACTGAAATCCGCACTTGGTAGGTACCGGGCGGCAACAATTCAAAACGGTAGTTTCCAGTGTTGCCGGTGGTGTCTCCGCGAACCAGACCGGTCGCCTTGTTTGTGATTTTCACGTCCGCGTTCGGGATCACCGCGCCGCTCTTATCCATCACGGTGCCCTGCAGCGTCGCGCTCGCGGTCGCCTGCGCGAACAAATTGTTTGCGCTCAGAGAGACCACGGCCAAAACGACAATCCAAATGGTTTTTTGATTTCGCATACCCTTTCCTGAAGCGAAGGCTTTACGCCGAATGAGACAACAAAACCCTTGCAGCATGACCCGATGCTGCAATAAGAAAGCTGTCTGTTAGGGTAAGACTTAAGTTAGAGGCTTGTCAACCAAACCCTTAACAGCTGAAGTCGCTGAAGGGAAGGTTAGGGCGTTAATCGTACCTGCGCGCCGCCGGACGGCAATGGCGGGTTCAGTAACATCAAAAGTCCAAACGCACGCCGATCTGCACTTGCCGAGTGTCCGCATTCCGGCCACGCCTGAATGTCAGGTCGCTCACCTGACGTCCCGGAACCGCGTTCGCGTAGTCGAAGTTCAGTGCGCCGAACACGCCGGTCAGGCCGCCGTACAGGGCGGCGGGAGCGTGGTTGAACAGGTTGATGATATCGGCAAACGGCGAAATCCTCCAGTGTTCCTTAATCACAACCGGGCGTGTGACGCGGAGGTTGGCGGTGAACAGGCTGTGCCAGGGATTGGGCCCGCCGGCGGGGATCGCCGGAACCGTCGGAACCACCGCACCAAGCTTCACTAACTGGGCTTGGGTGAACAGGCCGGCGCTGACCAGCGCCTGACCGGCGGGCGTCAGCTTGCCGGCGTAGTTCGAGTTGAATTCCTGGATAAGCTTGTTCACCTGGCTCAGGCTGCTGACGTCTCGTCCGAATTGTCCGGCGTTGACTCCAGGGAAGACATCACCGCGCGGGGCGCCCGCACCCGTCCCGCCGTCTCCGTTGAGATCTGTTCCGAAGATTCCGTTGGAGCTCGAAATGGCGCCGCCGAGATTCGGCACGGTGATGGTCTGCGCACCCGCGCTACGGAAGGTCCAGAATGAATTCAGCACAAACTTGCCGGGGAGGTTCATGAGTCCGCCGGCGGTCAAAATGTGCCTGAAATCCAGGCCCGTCGGGCCAAAGGTCGTCGAATTATTCGGGACGTGGTTGTCGAGCGGGCTGGTAATGAACTCGGCCCGTCCCGCGGCCGCCGAGGCCTGACTCCCCCCGTACGAGTAGCTCACGGTGTAAGTGCTGTCCTTGAACATGCCGCTCCGGTTCACCCGCCCGGTGATGTTTGCCTGCAGGGCCTGATACTTGGTGAATCCACCCTGGAAAAAGCGAGCCCGAATGAAATCAGAGGTCAATCCCTGATAGATCGAGTCGCTTGCCAGGCCAAACGTTGCGATCGTGGCCTTTGGGTTGGCGGCGATGTATTGATCCACCGTCTGACCCTTCAGGACGCTGTTGACCTTACTGGTCGCATTGGCCACGTTGAGCGTGGATGCGTCGCGGCGCCGCTCAAAGTCCGGGAACATGAACGGCAGTCCCACGCCGTGATTGTAGAGGTAGTCCACCGAGAGGACCGTTCCCGGCTTCAACTCGCGCTGGATCCCGATATTCCACTGGAGCGCATACGGCGCCTTGAACTGCTTCCCGGGATAAATTCCGTCGAAGTCCTGCTTCAGGATCCTGAAGTCCGATTGTCCTTTGTTGGGGTCGAACTTGTAGTTTGCGTAGGCCGTCTGCAGCGCCTGGTGCACCTGGCTGATCAGTCCGAGGACACTCTTGATTGGTTGGCCCGCGAGATCGGTGTAGTCACCGTCGGGATGCTTGCCGTCGACGTTGATGGGCGTTCCGTCCGGTCCCGTAATGCTGCTGAAATCGTAGCTGTCGGGACCAATACCCGGCGGAAGCTGGATGAACTCATCGAAGATCAGATTGTTGAATATGTTCATCTCATACGCTTTGTAGAAGCCGCCTCGGATCGAGGTCTTGGTCGATCCGGTCGGGTCCCAGGCAAAGCCCACCGATGGCGAGTACAGGTTCTTGGGTGGTTCGGGAAACTGGGAGAATCCTTTCCCCCAAGTCTCCAGAATCGGGTCGCGGTGGACGTTGCGGTCGTTGTTGAAGTAACCGCTGTCGTATTCGTAGCGCAGCCCAAGATTAATCGTCAGCCGGCGCGTAGCCTTGATATTGTCGCCGACGAACCAGGCGGTCCGGTTATTGAGATGGTCACCATGCGGCAGGTTGTGACCGGCCCGCAGTGTGAAGAATCCGTTGGAAGGCCCCGTGCTAAAGCTGTCCAGCGGAAAGTTCAGAGGATCCTGAACATCGAGGCCCGCCGCCTTAAGGCTGCCGAGCGTAGCGTCATCGTAGACGCCGGCCACCGCGAGCGGACCGGCGAAGTTGGCGAAGCCGCCCAGGGCGATGTGGGTGTAGGAGACGCCATAGCGGAAAGTATGGCGATTCCAAACATAGCTGCCGTCGTAGGAAAGCTGATAGTTATCCTGGTACGTCGCTTGCGGCGCCAAGCCGTTGGGGCCCCATGAAATGATCGCTGGACTTCCTATATTCAGCTGAACCGGCACACCGTTGCTGAGCAGGAACTTGGTCTGTAGCTCCTGCGAGTTGATCTGGTTATTGAAGTTTGTGTAGCCGAATCGGAACGCGTTTGTGGCACGCGCCTTGGTCAAATCGAAACCGATGGTGTGAACGTTGGTCCAGTCGATGTTCTGGAAAGGCGAGATGGCCGTGCCCCCGGTAGACAAATCATCGCTGTGCTGGAACTTGTAGAAAATTCGGATACCTGGGGTCGCGTTCCAATCCAGCCGGCCGAGCGCATATTGCAAGCGGGTTGGGAATCCCTGCACGACGTTGAATTTAGGAAACTCAGGATGGCGCTGGACGTCCTGAGTCGCCTGCCAAGTCCGCTCCCAGTTGGCATACCAGAACACCTTGTCCTTCACGAACGGTCCGCCCACCGAACCCCCGGTGCGCTTGCGGTGAAAATCACTCGCATCCGGCTGATATTGCAGCCTCGCCCCCAGGTCCTGGTTGAAATAGTCGTAGAACCAGCTTCCGTGCAACTGGTTGCTGCCGCTGTTGCTGATGATGTTGACCGCACCGGAAGACGTGAGAGACGTGGATATATCGAGCGATGAGCGGGTCAATTGAAACTGGTTCACCGCTTCTTGAGAAATATTCGCAACCGTCGTGCCGACCGTTTCATCCGTTACGTCGATACCATCCATTTGGACGCGGGTCCCCGTACCGGACCGGCCGTCGATGCCGACGGCGCGATAAGCGAAAGTCTTGGTCGGGTCAATACTGCCACCGTCGCGGATGAACACGCCCGGCGCGATCGATGCCAGGTCGAGGAAATTGCGGCTGAAAAGCGGCAGCTGTTTGATCTCCTTTTCGCTGATGATGTTGTCCAGCGTTTGGCGGCTCGTATCCACAGCGACCGCCTGCGCCGCGATCTCAACAACCTCGCCTGTTTTGCCGATCTCCAAAGTTACGTTTCCATTGACCACCGCGCCTGAATTGACCACAAGGTCCCGGATATCTTTGACGGCAAAACCCGCGGATTCTACCTTGATCGAGTACACTCCGGGCAGCAGATTGCGGGCGGAATAGAAGCCCGTCGAATTGGTAGTGAGCGGAATGGAGCGTCCCGTGGCCGCCTGGGCGATGGTCACCTTGGCATTGGGAATTACCGCGCCGGAAGGATCCGAAACGATGCCTTCGATTGAGCCGGTAGGAGTCTGAGCCCAAGTGAACGCAGCCAGCAGGGAAACCAGCAGCAAGCAGATCTGCCTATCTCTAGTCATAACCCTCTCAATCCCTGATCGTTCCAAACCCGAATTTTCCCCGCGTTACAAACCCGAAGCAGCCAAACCCGCTGCTGCCTCAACTAGAGTAATTGCTGATAGCGTATGACTAAGCTACAGGCTTGTCAACTGACGTTGGCAAGGATGCTGGCAAGGAGCCGTAAATCACTCGTAACGAAGAGCTTCAACTGGAGCGATCCGCGTCGCGCTGCGGGCGGGATAAATCGTCGCCACCAGGCTGACGGCGATTGCCGCCGCAGCGATCCAGAGCCCATCCACCCAACGCGCGTCGAACGGGACGTAAGAAAACGAGTAGACCTGCTCATCAAGCGGCAGCCAGCGGTACCGGTCAGCGAAATAACTCAGACCATAGCCCACCACCAGCCCGATCGCCGTTCCCACGACGCCGATCAGCGCGCCTTCGTACACGAAAATGTTGCGAATCTGCGCCGCGCGCGCGCCCATCGACATCAGAATCGCAATGTCACGGTGCTTTTCCATGACCATCATCACCAGCGTGATCAGAATGTTGAGCGCCGCTACGATTTGGATCAGCCCGATGGTTATCACCGTCACGACCCTTTCCATCTTGAGAGCGTTCAGCAACTGCCGGTTTTGGTCGCCCCATGTAGTCGCTGACAGTTTTGGACCGATCGCGGCCCCGGCGGCGCGGGCCACCTCGTCGGCTTTGTAAATGTCATCCAGCCGGAGCTCGATGCTGTTGACCACATCTGTCAAGCCGAAGACCTTCTGTTCCGCCTGGAGCGACATGAAGGCCCAGTTCAGGTCCACCTCGTAGAAGCCCGATTCGAAAATGCCCACGACGCGCAGGCGCACCCAGCTTGGGCGCGGACCTAGCGGCGTCAGTTCGCCATTGGGCACCGTGAGCTGAACCGGCTTGCCCACCACGGCGCCAATATTTTCGGCCAGGCGCGCGCCGAGAATGATGCCCGGCAGATCGTCCGCCTGGCGCAAGGCAGCGATCGACCCGGCTTTGAGGTGCGCCAGCGTCTCGGCCACCGGCGCCCCGGGCGCGACGACGACGCCTTTGATAACTACGCCGGCGCCTGTCACGGGTCCGCTGATATACGCTGCGTCGTAAAGCCCGGGCGTCGCGCTCTTGACATGCGGCAGATGCGACAGCTTTTCGGCAATCTGTTCCCAGCCGGCGATCCCCTCGCCGTGATCTTTTTCAAGAATACTGACGTGTGCGGTAGCGCCCAACAGATTCCGTTGCAGCGTGCTGCGAAAGCCGTTGTTGATCGCCAGGGCGATCACCAGCGCCATCACGCCAGCGGCGACGCCGATGATGGAAATCGCGGTGATCACGGAGATCACCACCTGTTTGCGCTTGGCGCGCAGGTAACGGCGGGCGATGAACAGCTCGAACATAGCAGGGCCTCCGGTCAGGGGTCCCGGGCCAGCCGGCGGAGCTTCTCTGCGATCCCGATCTCCCCTTCCGGCCGCAACAGCGGAAACAGAATCACGTCGCGAATCGATTTCGAATTGGTCAGAATCATTGTCAGACGGTCGATCCCGATGCCCTCGCCGCCGGTCGGCGGCATTCCATAGGACATGGCGCGCAGGTAATCCTCGTCCATCTGGTGTGCCTCTTCATCGCCGGCTTCCCGCATGGCGAGCTGCATTTCGAAGCGCCGACGCTGCTCCTGTGGATCGTTCAGCTCGGTGTAAGCGTTGCCGATCTCCATGCCGGCGATGTAGATCTCGAAACGCTCGACGAACGCCGGATCGGTTGCCTTGTTTTTCGAAAGCGGCGAAACTTCCACCGGGTAGTCGTAAATGAACGTCGGCTGGATGAGCTTCGGTTCGACGTTCCGTTCAAATGCCTCGACCAGCGCAAGGCCCTTGAGCGTCGCATCGCCGGCTGCCTCCTGCATCGACATCCGGCGCACGTTGCCGAAATCGAGCTTGGTCCCCTGATACTCGACCACGGTCGAACCGGCGACGTCAATCGCGGCCTGCTTCAACAACTCCGCCGAAAGATCCATCAGGCCCTGGTAGTCGGTGTAAGCCTGGTAGAACTCGAGCATTGTGAACTCCGGGTTGTGCTGCGTCGAGATGCCCTCGTTGCGGAAGTTGCGGTTGATTTCGTAGACGCGGTCGAGCCCGCCCACGATGAGGCGCTTCAGGTACAGTTCCGGGGCGATCCGTAGATACAGATCCATATCGAGCGTGTTGTGATGGGTCACGAACGGACGCGCCACGGCGCCGCCATAGAGCGGCTGCATCATCGGCGTCTCGACTTCCACGAAGCCTCGTTCTTCAAGCTGCTGCCGCAATGACGCGATGATTCGCGCCCGTGTCACGAAGATCTTCTGGCTTTCGGGATTCGCGATCAGGTCCAGATAGCGCTGCCGGTACCGGATCTCGACATCTTCCAGGCCGTGCCACTTCTCGGGCATCGTGAGCAGGATTTTCGAAAGGAACGTCAGCTTTTCGGCGTGCACGCTCAGCTCACCCGTCCTGGTTCGGAAGAGGTACCCGTCAACGCCAACGATATCGCCCAGATCCAGAATCTGATACAGGGCGAACTCCTTTTCGGAAACGGCGTCCTTGCGAACGTAGACCTGCACGCGCTCGCCCCATTGCATTAAATGCATGAATCCGGCTTTACCCATCCGGCGAATGGTCTGGACGCGGCCGGCGATGCGGACCTGGGGCTTATCCGCCAGTTCCTCCGCGGTTTTCGCGCCATAAGCAGCGAGAATCTGCGGGATGGTGCGGGTGAAATCGAATCGCTGGCCGTAGGCGCGGAACCCGAGCGCCTCAATCTCGCTGCTGCGGCGGAGGCGCTGCTCTAACAGTTCGTCTTCGAGGGACAAAAAAGCTCCTTCATCAGGAGTATAGAGGATGGGCCGGTTCCGCCGCCTTTTTGTGAGGCGTGTTCTACCGCCGCACGATCACTTCGCGGAAATGGTCGCGCGCGAGGAAAAACTTGATGGACTCGAAATCCTGGAACAACCGCTCCAGGCTCCGGTTGTTGAAGAATTGCGCAGGCCGGCGCCGCCCGCGCGCGACCATTCCAATGGTGTGGTGGTCAGAGATTCGGTAGGAGTAGGTCGGGATAGTATCGACGCGCTCCTCGGCGTGAAAGAACGCGAGCATGCATCCGCCCGGCCGCAGCACGCGATGAAGGCGCTCGACGAACGTGTTCAGCAACGGGACCGATAGAAATTGTAAAGTGTCCCAAACCAGCGCGGCGTCGAAATTTTTTTCAGGAAAACTGAGAGCGTTCTCGAGAAACTTGCTGACCATCAGCGGATTCGCCTGGTTCTCGTAAAAATCGCCCTCGCTGAAGCATACATCCAGTTGATGAATCAGATCGTTGGTATAAAGTCGATGTCCGTAGTTGGTAAGAAAGCTGACCGTCGCCTGGCTGGCGCCGGCCAGATCTAGAATCGAGAGACCCGGACGCTCTTCGAGCGATGCGCAAAACTGGTCAAGGCCGTGACTGTGCCGGGTCTCTAACAAACTAACGCTTCGTCTCGCCTGCTCCCGCGGCCATGGCGGGTGAGTTCGCCGTTGCAGGGGAGGGCACGGCGTGCGGCTTCGGCGCGGGCGGAGCGGCGGGTCGCGGCGCCTCGGTACGCACGATATCTATATTGCCCTTGAAATAGGCGCCATCCTCGATGACGACCCGCGTGGTCTTGATATCGCCCACCAGCTTGGCATCCTTGCGGATCTCGAGTCTGTCGGTCGTTTCCACATTGCCGTGAACCGTGCCGATGACGACTACCTCCCGCGCTTTGATGGTGGCCACCACCTTCCCATTCGGACCTATCGTCAGCCGGTGCTCCTGCAATTCTACAGTGCCTTCTACCTCACCATCGATGGTGAGATCTTCACGACTAAGGATTTGACCTTTTACAATAACGGATTTGCCGAGTACTGCCGAGCCGCCACGTTGAGGCTCAACGCGCGGTTCGGGACTGCGACTCGGAAGCGTAGACATAGTACTTCCCTCCTTGGCAAGCACGGGCGTTGTCGGCGGAGCCGATGCCGGCTTGGGTGTGTATTCTTCTTCTTTGCGGCGGTTCCACATGGGAGCGCCCCCCTTCTTGAAAGTGCCTCCGGAAAACTCCACCTCGACCGAGGACGACTTTCCGGCGCTCGCTCGCCGCGGTTCCGCAGCAACGCGACTCTTTATGTTACTACGGCGAGATGCCGTGGTCAGGTGGAATGTTACACGAGTCCCGGTAGGGAAATCACCCTACTCCGGGCGCCGGAGAGCCATTTTTCCAAACTAGAACGGCCTACAATAAAATTGTGCAGGCATTTCGTTTATTGGCCGCTGCGCTGGCCGCCTATGTCCTTCAGGGCGCTCCCGCGATCTTCCCTCTTAAGGATATTCGCGCCGGGCTGCAGGGTGTCGGAAGGACCGTCTTTTCCGGCTCTCGCGTAGAAGAGTTCCAGGTCGAAATCCTCGGCGTGCTCGAAAATATCGGGCCGAAAGAGTCGATCATTCTGGCGCGCCTCAAGGGCGGCCCCCTGGAGAATGCGGGAGTGATGCAGGGCATGAGCGGCTCACCCGTCTACATCGATGGCCGGCTGGCCGGAGCCGTGGCGCTTGGCTTCCCGATGTCGAAAGAGGCGATCGCCGGAATTCGTCCTATCGAGGAAATGTTGCGCGTCGAACCAGGACCGAAGCCGGCGCCCAGTCTGGCTTCGATCCGGCCGCGCCGCCAGTTCATGGCCGGGTCCGAGCGTCTGGAAGAACTCGCTACGCCGGTTTCCTTCTCCGGCTTTACCGGCGCCACGCTCGAACACTTCGCAACGCAGCTTCGCGATCTGGGCCTCGATCCGCGGCAGGGAGTCTCCGGCGGGGGAAACCCGGCCGACCGACTGGGCGATCCCCGCAGTCTCGAGCCCGGCTCCATGATCAGCGTCCAGCTTCTCGCCGGCGACATGAGCATCAGCGCGGACGGCACGCTCACGTGCATCGATGGCAATCGCGTATACGCGTTCGGCCACCGGTTTCTGGCCGGCGGCGAGACCGAGCTTCCCTTTGCCCGTGCCGAAGTGCTGGCCCTGCTGCCGAATCTTTCGAGCTCTTTCAAGATCTCCGCCGCTCGCGAGTGGATGGGCACGATCACCGAAGACCGGAACAGCGCTATTTCGGGGCTGGTCGGACGGCGCGCGGCGATGGTGCCGATCGAGATCCGCGTCGGCCCCAATACCTACCGCATGAGTATGATTCAGGACCGCGTGATGACGCCGCTGGTGATGCAGATGGCGATCTTCTCGACGATCGATGCCACCGGCCGCACCGTCGGGTCGTCGACTTTCTCCGTGCGCGGGCGCCTCGAGTTCGCGGGCGGCTCCGTGCGCGTGGACAACGTGTATAGCGGAGACGTGAACGTGGCCGCATATGCGGCGCTGGGAGTGGCTAGCCCGCTGACGTACGCGCTTTCGAGCGGCTTTGACGCGCTGAAGCTCAAGAGCGTCACGCTCGAGGTCGGGGCCGCGGACCGCCGCAGTCAGATGCAGATCGCGGACGTCGTCGCGCCGCGTCAGGCGCGTCCGGGGGAGGACATCGAATTGACGGTCATGTTGGTCGGTGAAAACGGATTCGAGTCTCCGAACAAAGTTCATTACCGACTGCCGGTGGGCGCGCCCACGGGCCCGCTCTATGTGACCGTCTCCGACGCGACGTCCACAAACCTGCTCGATTATCAGGCGGCGATGGGCACGCCGTTCCACACGCCCGGTCAGGTGCTCGGATTCCTCAATGCTCTGCGCACAAACACCAAAGCATATCTGCGGGTCTGGCGCGCCGAAACTGCGTACACCGTCGAGGGCCGCGATCTGCCGGATCCGCCGCCATCGGTGGCGCTGATCCTGGGACGCGCGCAAATCGCTGCCGCCGGCATGTTCTCCAACTGGCGGGGATCGAAGCTCGCCGAGATCGAGGTTCCGGCGGGCGAAAATGTAGTCACGGGGTCGAAGAGCATACAAATTGAGGTAAAAGAATGAGGCGCCGCGAGTGGAAGGCCCGTGGGGCCGTGTCGTTGACGGCTTTGTTCGCCGCGGTTTCCCTTGCGGCCACCACAGCTACGTGGGAAATGAACGGATACCAGGATTTTCTGCGCGGCCGGCTGAACGGACTTTCGCTTACGCGCGACGGGCGTCTGGTGCTCGGACCGAAGCTCGACACAGTCTTCAATTCCGAGCAACCGGAGATCTGGAGCGTGGCGCAGACGCCTGACGGCACGCTCTACTTGGGGACGGGCCACCGCGGGCGTCTCTATCGCGTAGAGCCTTCCGGTAAAAGCGCCTTGTTGTGGACCGCGGATCAGCCCGAGATTTTCGCCGTCGCCGTCGATCCCAAGGGAGTGGTCTACGCCGCAACCTCTCCGGATGGGAAAGTGTACCGCATCGAGAATGGAACAGCCACGGAATATTTTGCGCCCGGGGCGCGCTACATCTGGGCCCTGGCATTCGCGCGCGATGGCACGCTGTATGTCGGCACGGGAGACCAGGGGAAGGTGTTCCGCGTCACCTCCGCCGGCCGTGGAGAGGTGTATTACGAGACTGGCCAGGCTCACATAACCTGTCTGGTGCTCGATCGCGAGGGCCGGCTTCTGGCGGGCAGCGAGCCCAACGGCATCCTTTACCGCATCACGGGGCCGAATAAGGCGTTCGTACTTTATGACGCGAACCTGCCTGAGATCCGCGCCATTGTTCCTGGCGCGGACGGCACAATCTACGCCGCAGCGCTCGGTGGTAGCGTCGCACGCCGGGCCGGAGCGACGCCTGCCTCCGTCGTCCCGGGTGGAGCCGGCGCGGTGACCGCGGCTCCCGTGAGCATCACCGTCACCGACATGCAGGGCGGGCTGAATCCGAATCCCAAGCCCGAAGCTGCGAAACCCGCCGGCAGCACTCCGCAGGCCCCTCCGATCGTGCCCCCAGCCGTGGTCGATTACTCCGGCGTCGAACGCTCCGCCCTTTACAAAATCAATCCCGATAACACTGTCGAAACCTTGTGGAGTTCCAAGGAAGAAAACATCTACGATCTCGCGGTGTCTTCCGGCGGCTCGATCGTATTCGTGACGGATGCACAGGGCCGCATTTACAGGCTCGACCGCGACCGCAGGGCGACGCTGGTCGCGCAGGGGAGCGAAGGCGAGGCCACGCGTCTCCTCGAATCGTCCAAAGGCCTTCTTACCGCGACCGGCAACGTCGGAAAGATTCTGCGGCTGAACGGCGGAGCGGGCGCGACCGGCTGGTTCGAGTCCCCTGTTCACGACTCCGGCACCGTGGCGCGATGGGGCAGGCTGAGCTGGCGAGGCGACGTAAAAGGCGTCGTGTTCAAAACTCGCGCCGGCAACTCGGCGCGGCCGGACGCCACCTGGAGCGATTGGTCGCCGCCCATCACGGACCCGGAACACTCTGTGGTCGCGAGTCCGAACGCGCGCTACATTCAATGGCGCGCGGAGTTTTCGGGCGCCTCAGGGAATACTCCCGCGCTCGACAGCGTGACGATCGCCTATCTTCCGCAGAACACGCCGCCCAACGTGCGCAGCGTTAGTGTGACGACCCAGGCGCCGGGCACCGCGAAGCCGTCGACCCCCGCGGCCGGCACGGCGGCTTCTGCCAGCTACTCGATTACGGTAACCGAGTCCGGTGAAGGCGCGCCTGCGGCGGGAACGCCTTCGCAGACCCTCTCGCGCGGCGCGGGCCAGCAGATTCAGATTTCCTGGCAGGCGGACGATCCCGACGGCGACCGCCTCATGTATAGCCTCTATTTTCGCGGCGAGGACGAACGTGAGTGGAAACTGCTCCGAGCCAACATGAACGAGAACACCTATCTGCTCGACGCCGACGTCTTCGCCGACGGGCGGTATTTCTTCCGGGTGGTCGCCTCGGACCGGCCGGCGAATCCGGCGAACCTGGCACGCGAGGCCGAACTGGTGAGCGCGCCGGTGCTGATCGACAACACGCCGCCCGTCGTTACCGCCGGCCCCCCGCGGCGTTCGGGGACCGCCATCGAAATTGACGTCGACGCGGAAGACCGCGGCTCCGTGCTGCGCCGCTGCGAGTTTTCGGTCGATGCCGGCCCCTGGTCGCCCGTAGAGGCGGCCGACGGTGTCACGGACTCTGCGCGCGAGCGCTTCAACATCCGCATCGATCATCTGCCACCCGGCGAACACCTGATCGCGATTCGCGTCTACGATATCGCCAACAACGCGGGCCTAACCAAAGTGGTCGTCCGGTAGCGGCCTGCGCCGCTTGCCCCCACTACTTTGCCGCAGTCAGCCAGAGAAACATTTGGACAAAGGCGGCTGCGGTCAGCGCCATCGCAATACCTGCCGCGATCTGCCAGACGCGTTCCACTAGCCTGGAATAGCCCGGAGTGCCGGCCGCATACGCGATGACGAAGCCGCCGGCGATTCCGCCGACGTGCGCGGCATTGTCCGTCGCGAAAAACGGGAGCAAACCCAGCAACAGGCCATAGATCGCCCAGCGCATGTACACACTTCGCACCATGGCGCCGTAGGATGAGCGGATCAGCCCGAAAATTCCCGCGGACGATCCGATCGACAGCGCCGGCGACCAATAAAAGCTCGCCAGGAATCCGGTGATCGTCGAGACAAAGTAAAACACGAGATACCTGCTGGTACCGAAGCTCTCTTCGACCTGCGCGCCGAGATCGAACAACACCCAGGAGTTCATCAGTATGTGCAGCAGCCCGCCATGCAGAAATCCCGCGGTGATCAGTCGCCACCACTGTCCCGCCTGAATGGCCGGGCGGTACTTCGCGCCGAAGTCGAACAGCGTCTGCGGATCCAAATCCAGCCCGCCGCCCCTCGCGTCCGTCTTGGTGCTGTGCAGAACCATCGCGGCGTAGAGTCCGGTATTGATCAGCAGTATCATCACGGTGGTGAAGTGGGCGTGCGGAATAAGCCCGCCGAGCGCACCGGAAGATGTTCGCCGCTCCGCCGCCTGCGGTCCCACTTCCAGTCCGCAGTAGGGGCAAATCTTGTCATCGGTCGTGATGAAGGCCCGGCAGTGCGGGCACATCCGGCGCTTTTCCACTTGAATCATTGTACGCGGGCGAGGTCGCGACACGTTCGGGGCGCGTCTGGCCTAGGGCGAACCGCCGTGAAGCCTAAGGTGGCTTCCCAATGGTAGAGCCCGGTTACTGCAAATACGATTGTCAGGTAGCGGCCGCGCGTTACGCAGCGTGCTCGATAGCGGAGATCCTCGCTCAGAATCCGCTCCTGAACCCATACAGCAGGCATTGAGAACAGCCGATAAACGAGAGCCGGAGGCGGCGTGTTTTGGATGGATGGAACGTCGTGGCGAATCGGGGTCTTAGGCATTGCGTTAGCAGTGCTTTGCCCGCTGCCGGTCCTTCCTCAACCCCCTCCGGCTGGCGATTTTGAAGAGCGCAGCGGCCCCCAGGTCGCAATCTATTATGACGGCCCTGCTGAGGCGCTTGCCGAAGGCTTCCTGGACGCCAACCAGGTTGCCAACCTACTGGGCCACTTTGGTCTAAAGGCAAGAATCTTCGGCCTCGGCGAATACCAGCCCGGTCAGCTGGCGGGCTATCGCGCTGCGTTCTTCGTTGGCACCGCCAAGGGGACGCACTTTCCTCGATCGTTTTTCGAGGATGTCCTTCAATCAGACAAACCTTTCTGCTGGATCGGCCGGCATATCGGCCAACTCCTCAACTCCCCCCAAGCGCGGCGCCTTGGCTTCGCCTATATCGACTACCGCGACGACCTTGAATTCGGGCAAGTCCAGTACAAAGGCGTCACTCTGCCAAAAGAAGACCCGGAACTGAATATCATTCGGATTCTGGACCCTTCGGGTGTCCATGTGCTCGCGACGGCCTCCAATGCGGACGGTGAAACGCATCCTTACGCGATCCGAAATCAACGTTTCTGGTATTTCGCCGACACGCCGTTCTCCTTCGTGAAGGAGGGCGGGCGTTATCTGGTCTTCTGCGATCTCCTTCACGACATTCTTGAAATCGACCACCCCGCGTCGGCACGCGCGTTGGTTCGCGTTGAGGACGTCAGCACCGACAGCGATCCCGACGGGCTCCGGGAGCTGACCAATCTGCTTGCGCGCCGCAACGTCCCTTTTCAGATCGCGCTTATCCCAATCTTCCGGAAGCCTTCCCAGGGCCTTGATATTCGCCTTTCGGACCGCGCGTTTCTGGTCGAGGCCCTGCAATACATGATCGCCCGCGGCGGAACCGTCATCATGCACGGCGTCACGCACCAATATCGCGGGACCAGTGCAGACGATTTCGAATTCTGGCAAGGGAAAGAAGACCGGGCCCTGCCGGGCGACTCGGCGGACCTCGTCGTTCGCAAACTCGAAATGGGACTGGCCGAGTGTTTTGCTGCTGGAATCGCTCCGATTGCGTTTGAGACGCCGCACTATGGCGCCTCGGAAGTCGATTACGAAGCGATGAAGGGCGTTTTTCAGCTCTTCTACGAGCGGACTATGGCGACTCCCGCCATCGCGGCCACCCAGTACTTTCCGTATCCGGTCATCGACCGGTTCGGCCGTCGGGTGGTGCCCGAGAACCTGGGCTACATTCCTCTCGAAGACCAGAATCCTAAAGTCTTGATTGCGCGGGCCCGGAATTTGCGCGTAGTGCGAGACTCGGTTGCCTCCTTTTACTTTCACCCGTTCCTGAACCCGGCGCTGTTGACCGAAGTGGTGCAGGGAATCTCCGACCTGGGCTACCACTTCGTCTCAATCCGCGAATTCGGCGGCCATGTCGATTACAGAGGACGCTATCTGATCACTACGCGCTCCGGCCCTGCGCGGATCGTTCCCGATAACGAGTTCTGGCGCATTCGAGTTTACGATCAGACGGGCAACCTGGCGCGTGAGCAGTTCTCGGACGAACGCGTAACCGGCCCCGTCGAGGTCGCCGTGGAGATTCCGGCGGGCGGCTGGGCCGCTCTCGACTGCTTGAAAGAAGCGCCTGTCAAACCGCGCCCGCCGGGATGGCGCGAGAAGTTTAAAAAGGCGCTGGCGGCGGTTTTCCCCGGGCGCCAACCCTCGAGCGCGCCCGGTTTTTCCTCGTCCGGCAAGGCATGGCTGCTCTGGCTGGACGCGCCTGGCCCTGAGGACGCCAACAATCAGCAAAGCTATCGGACCGTGCTCGAGACGTTCGGTTACCAGGTGAAGCTCGTGCCGGTGAGTGAATTCGTCCGGACACCTGACGAGCCCGGAACGGTCCTAATCGTTTCGGAAGCCGCAGGCAACCGGCTCACGGACTCGCAGCATCAGTCGATTCTTCGTTTTCTCCGACACGGCGGATCCCTGGTGGCTGACGGCAAGCAGTCCTGGCTTTCGGCGTTGGGACTGCGTTGGAGCGGGAGGAGCATTCCGGTTTCAAAGGTAGCCGACGCGCTCTTTCCGGAGATGCCACTCGAGTGGAGGCCCGAGGAATCCATCGAGCGCTTCACGCCTCCTCAAGGATCGCGGCAATTAATGGTGAATCCCGAGAGCCGTCAGACGCTGGCGATGAACGCCGATTACGGTTCGGGCCATTATCTCTATCTGGCATCGCGCCTCGATCCATACACGCCGGACGCGACCAGCCACTATCCGTATTTCGCGGAATACATGTCTGAATCGTTTCGCAGGCGTAGCGCCCTGCGAACTCCGAAAGCCGAGATTTATTTCGATCCTGGTTACCGCCAGGGCGTGGATTTGAGCCATCTGGTTGCCACCTGGAGGCAGGCAGGCACCCGGATCGTATATGCCGGGGCGTGGCAATTCTATCCCAGGTATTCGTTCGACTACGCGAACTTTATCCGCTTGTGTCATCAGAACGGGCTGGCAGTGTATGCGTGGTTTATCTTCCCCGAGGTGACCCCGAAGATGTGGGAGGATCATCCGGAGTGGCGCGAGCGAACCGCTACCGGAGCCGATGGACAGGTCGGCTGGCGGCTGCTCATGAATTTCCAGAATCCGGATTGCTTCCGCGCCTCCATGGATTGGATGAAAGGTCTCCTCGCCGCCCAGCCTTGGGACGGCGTGAACGTCACGGAACTCAACTACGACGCTGATTTGATCGATCCGTTTCGCGCCACCAAGTTCGTACCGATGAATCCGGATGTGCGCGCTCAGTTCCAGGCGCAGGCCGGCTTCGATCCCGCGTTGCTGTTCTCGCCTGCTTCTACTCATTCCCGCCAGCGCGATCCGGCGGCGTTCGAGAAGTTTCTGAGCTTCAGAGAGGATCTTGTGACCGGCTGGCATCGCCATGTTCTCGAAGAACTGGCGCCAGTCGAGCAAGCGCATGGCTGGGAGGTCATCATTACAATCCTCGACAGCCTGCACAGCAACTACGTGCGGCCGGCGTTGGGGCTGAATGCGCACCGCATCATCGAGCTCATGAAGGAATTCGACTTCACCCTGCAGGTCGAAGACTCGGCGGAGCACTGGCGCGAACCTCCCGACCGCTACCGGCGCTTTGCGCAAACCTATCTCACACTCGTACCCGATCACAGACGTCTGATGTTCGACGTGAATGTCATACCCAATCGCGACCCGAGCGGCACCACGCTGCCTTCCGCCGTTCTCACTGGCACTGAGCTGGCCCGCACCGTGCTGGCGGCAGCCTCGGCTTCCGGCCGCGCGGCGATCTATGCCGAATCGACGGTGCCGAGTCAGGACTGGGCGCTTATCGGCGAAGCGCTGTCAACCGGCGCCCGCCTGGAAGGTGTGGACCGTGCCTGGAATGTGACTTCTCCCTCGGCGCTGCGTCTTCTTGCTTCCGAGGACACCAGCTATTATCTCGACGGCCAATTGTGGCCCCTGGTCTGCGCCGACGGATTGTTTGTCCCTCCCGGCCGCCACAGCTTGTCGACGGAGCCCCCCTGGTATCGCCTTTTCGACCGGCACGAACTGTCGACACGATTGATTCACACTAGTGCGGACATACTCGATGCCCACGCAATGGCGACTGGACTGAGCCTGCGCTACGCGAGTTCCGGTCCCGCCGTGATGGTTCTGAATCAGAAGCCTGACGAAGTGCTCGTCGATGGGAGACCGGTCCCTCTGGCGGCGCATGCCGCGGGAGAGAACTGGTGGATGGTCGCGCCGCGCGGCGAGCACCGCCTGCAAATCGCCACAACGTCCCAGGCAGGCATGCTGCTGAACCGCTGGAGCTGGTTTTCATCCTCGGCGATTGTCCTGTTCGGAGCATTAACTTCGGTTCTTATGGCCTTGATTTACGTGCAGATCAGATTCCGCCGCCACGTTCGAAGCCGGGAGGCCGGCTGATGCGCAAACTCATGCAATTCGCCGTTCTGATGACTGCCGCGCCCGTGTTCGCGCAAACGCAGCCGCATCGCATCAGCTCTCCCATGGCTGTTTTTGAAGATGCCGACATCACTGCGCCGGGCGCGCTCAGCATCAGCCAGGATTTCACATACACCCGCACCTATGCGGGGCGGGACCTTTCCGCTCCTGCGCTATCGTGTGAACTCGGCCTTCATCCCCGAATCGATGTTTCAGTCAGCTCCGGTTATGCGGCCTCTCATTTCGAGAATTTTCGGGCGAGCGGCCTGAGTGACACCTATGCCGGCGCAAAATTTCTGCTTGTGAAGGAGGGCCGCCGGCGCCCGGCGCTGGCGGTGAAGCCCACGCTGGAAGTGCTCGGCGCCCCGAGCATCGCCAACAATCTGCTGGCTCCCGCGCGCGTCAATTTCCTGCTGCCGGTCGCGATTCAAAAGACATGGACGGACACCAGGGTCTACTACACCGGCGGCTACCTGACCCGCGGTCTGCAATTCCATTCGCTGGCGTACGAATTGGATCGCTGGGCGCATGTCACGCCAACGCTAATCGTGTCTCATTCGCGGCTGACACGCGAGCTTGACCTGGTGAGTGAACTCGGGCTGAACCGGTCGCGCTCCGATGCGCTTGGTCTTGTTTCCGTGAACCCTTCTCCGTGGTGGGGCTTTTATGCCAGTGCCGGCAGAACGTTCGGCCGTACCGACGGGAATAGCCTGCGATTTCAGTTTACAGGCGGCCTCAGTTTCAATCTTCATTTGTGGGCGCGTGGACGATGAGCAAACTTTCCTTCCTTGTCTCGATCGCCGGCCAAATCGCGGGAATCCTGGCGGCGCAAAACGTCGGCTATGTGGTGGACAACGCTCTGGGACAAGTAAAGGTAGTCGATCTGAACCAGCGGCGAGTGACCGCAACCGTTGCCGTGGGCAATCAGGCGTCGGAGATCCTGGTCCTGCCGAATAACCGAACGGCACTTGTCGCCAATCAGGCAGACAACACCGTCTCATTGCTGGACCTGACCACGAATACGCCGGCCGCGACGATCGCGGTTGGCCAGGCGCCCGGCGACATGATCGCATCGGGTGACGGGCGCTTTCTTTATGTAGCCAACCAGGGCAGTAACGACATTACCGTGATCGATGTGGCCGCGCGCGCTGTGGTCGCGGCAGTACCCGTGGATACCACACCTGTGCAGGTGAATCTCTCGCCGGATGGCCGCTACGTCTACGCGGTGAACCACGACGCGCTTCCCTCGGGAACAGTCAGCGTCATCGACGCATCGCGTAATCAGATTGTGACGACCATGGCCGTCGGGCTGCAACCAGTCCAGTTCGCGATCTCCCCCAGCTTGACCACCGCATACGTGATAAACAGCGGTTCCGGCAGCGTCTCCGCCATCGACTTGTCGCGCAACGAGGTAACCGCCACGATTCCGGTGGGCCAAGGGCCGTCCAGCGCGGCGTTCTCGACCGACGGCCGCTTTCTTTACGTCGTCAATCGCGACTCCAATAGCGTGTCGGTCATAGACACGCAGCAAGACCGTGAAGTGACACGGATTCCGGTCGGAACGCAGCCGGTGGATATGGTTGTGACCTTCGATTCCAAGTTCGGCTATGTGAGCAACCAGGGATCGAATTCAGTCAGTGTTCTCGACCTTACGTACAATACGAACGAATCGACCATCTCGGTCGGCAGCGGCCCGTTTGATGTGAATCTGGACCCGAACGAAAATTTTCTCTATGTCACCAACATCGGTTCGCAGTCGGTCAGTGTCGTCGACGTAAACACCGATCGTGTGGTAGCCACAATTCCTATTGGCGGCGCCCCTGTACAGTTCAGTTCGGCGCCCCTGTACAGTTCAGTTTTTTGAATCCTCAGACGCTACTCGAACTGGCGCCCAATCCCGCGCCTGCGGGCAGCCGAATCGTCCTGAACGGGGAAGGATTCCTGCCCACGTCCACCGTCCGCGTCATCGCGCCTTCCGGGACCACAACGGTGCGGCCTGTATTTCTCGACAGTGAGGGTGTGCAGATCACACTGCCGGCATTCCCCGGCCAGAACGCGGCGATCGTGCTGGACAATCCGGACGGAAACTCTTCCGAGACGCTTGCCTTCAGAATTGGCTCACCTGGCCCATCGATCTTTTCCGGCGGCGTGGTCGAAGACGCTGGTTTCCACGCCGCCCCTTATCCCATTAGTGAGGGAGCAGTGGTGGCAGTGTTCGGCGCCTTCCCCGGTTTGGACGGGCAACAAGCCCCCGGCTTTCCACTTCCAACCACACTCGAGGGCGCGCGGGTCACCTTTAACGGCGTCCCTGCGCCGCTGTACTTCGTACGTTCAGACGTGATTGATGCTGTGGCGCCCGCGACGCTGCCGCAACCCACGGCGCGGGTAGCTGTGACTGTTCGGGGCGAGACTAGCGCAGTCGAACCGGTCAACACGGCCCCGACTTCGCCGGGCATTTTCATGATCGACAGCAACGCGACCGCTGCCGCTCGTCATGGTCTCAGGCCGTTAGATATCGTCACGGCAGCGGATCCCGCCGAGCGCGGCGAAATCATTGTCCTCTATGTCACCGGGTTGGGCACCACCGATCCGCCGCAATTTCCGGGCTGGGCGGCGCGAGATGACATGCTCTCGTCCACTCCCGTTACGCCGGTCGTAACGATCGGAGACACGGTCGCCCAGGTATTGTTCAGCGGGCTGACGCCGGGCTCGAGCGGTTTGTATCAGATCAATCTCGTGGTGCCGGACTCCGCACCCTCGGGCAACGTCGCGGTCACGGTAACAACCGGAGCGCTCACGAGCAACCCGGCCAGAATTACGGTTAAGTAATTTGCACTCGAGCATCTTATTCAACGCGCTGTTCGTGCTGGCGGTCACGCTGATTTGGTTCATGCTGGCCTACCAGTCGGTGCTGTTCTTTTTGGGCCATCTCTATTACCGAGCGAGCCGCCGCGCCGCGAACGAAAGAAGCAAAATGCCTGACTCGGAGTTGCCGCCGGTTTCAGTGATCGTGCCATGCCACAACGAAGAGCTGGTAATCGCGCGCACTTTGCACGCCTTACTTGCGCTCGATTATCCAGCTGAAAAGGTCGAGTTCCTGATCGTAAACGACGGCAGTAGCGATGCCACTGCGGCCGCTGTTCAGCCTTTCACCGCCGATCCGCGCGTGCGCCTGCTGGAGGTGCCCGAAGCGCTTGCAGCTCAGGGTAAGGCGGGAGCCTTGAACTATGCCTTGAGACAGGCCGCGAGTCCGGTGCTGGCCATCTACGATGCCGACAACACGCCGGAGCCCACGGCGCTGCGTCCGCTGGTGGAAGAGTTGGTGCGAGACCAGCGCCTGGGAGCCGCGATCGGGCTCTACCGCGCGGTGAACCGCCGCCGCAACCTGCTGACACGCTTCCTCAACATCGAGGGAATCGGATTTCAATGGATCGTGCAGGCGGGCCGATGGCGTTTGCTGCGGTTCGTCAGTCTGCCCGGCACCAACTACGTTATCCGCCGGCAACTGGTCGAATCTTTGGGCGGGTGGGATCGCAACGCACTCACGGAGGACGCCGAATTAACTTTGCGCGTGTATCAGGCGGGATACTTGGTGAAATTCGTACCGGCCTCCGTCAGTTGGGAACAGGAACCGGAAACCCTGGCCGTTTGGTTCCGCCAGCGGAACCGGTGGGTTCGTGGCTACAATTACCTGTTCCGTAAGTACGCCGGCACGCTGTTGCGCGCCCGCCCGCACCGCATCGGCTGGGAACTGCTCTACTCCCTGTCGCTGTACTACGTCTTTTTCCTGGCGACCGTGATTTCCGATGTGTTGTTCCTGCTAAGTGCCTCAGGGCTGGTGCGCATCACCGTACCCGGCCCGTACTCATTGGTGTGGCTGTTTGCCTTTTTCACGTTCGTCCTGCAGATCGTGGTCGCACTGTCCTGCGAGCGGGGAGAGGACACGCCCATCAATATTCTGCTGACCATCGCGATGTACGTCACCTATTGCCAGCTCTGGATCCCGGTAGTGGCCAGCGCTTTGTACGATGACTTCATCGCGCGCCGGCCAGCAAAATGGGTGAAGACTGAACGCTTCGAGGTCGGATGACCATGAAGCAGCACCCGAACCATACGTCGGCGGTGTGATGGCTGCCACAATCAAGGGCTGTTACAATAGCCCACTGCTATAGTCTCCGGATGCAGAAGACAGAGCAGCAGCTTCGCGACGATATCATCAAGATCGGCCGGCTTATTTTCGAAAAAGGATGGATCGCGGCCAACGACGGCAACATCACGATTCGTATGGATGACGACCGCATCCTGGCCACTCCCACCGGCGTGTGCAAAGGCATGATGCGGACCGAGGACTTGATCTTGTGCAACCTCGCAGGCGATAAGCTGTGCGGCGAGCGCGAGCGGACCTCGGAGATGGCGATGCATCTCACCATTTACAAAATGAGGCCGGACGTCCGCAGTGTCGTGCACGCGCACCCGCCCGTGGCAACCGGCTTCGCCACCGCCGGACGCGCGCTTAATCTCGGCCTTCTGCCCGAGGTGATCATCTGTCTCGGCTCCGTTCCTCTGGCCGAGTACGGGCTTCCCGGGACGCCCGCGCTCACCGAAGGAATGTTGCCCTACATTCCCAAATACGACGCGCTGCTGATGGCGAATCACGGCGTGGTCAGCTACGGCGAAGATGCGTTTCAGGCCTTTTTCCGCATGGAAATGGTGGAACACTTCGCGCGCATCACGCTCGTGGCCGAACTGCTGGGCGGTCCGAAAGTGCTGGCCCGGGGCGAGATTCAGAAGCTGTTCGACGCGCGAGCGCGCTATCACGTGACTTCGCGCAACCGCTTTGAGCCGGGCTGCCCCATGGCCGCCGAAGATATGCCCGAGCCCAGCGAAAAGATCGAGATCACCCGCGAGCAGCTGCTGGCGATCATCGATGAAGCGCTGAAGGTCCGGGGAGTTTTCTGACGCTTACCGGCCGGGGTCGCCGGCCGAGATGCTGTGATCGGCGTGATTGACGGCGGCGGCTTCTTTACGGCTTCGTCGCCGCGTGCGAAAAACGAATAGATAGCTGGCCAGAACCCCGCCTATCACCAGCTTCACGGCTTCGGCTCCAACGTATACCTGGTGCAGCGCCCACACTCGCGCCTGCGCCCCGAACACGGCATTGCCAGGCGGAAAATCGGTTTCGCGGCCCCGGTAGGCCAACTCCGGCGTCACCGTGATGTGCTGGAACAGCACCAATGCCAGCATCACGCCGCAAAGCACCATCGGGAAAATCCGCCTCTGCGTAGCCAGGATCAGGCATCCGCCGAGCGCGAGACCGAGGAGGATTTGCGCTTGTTCCCACAGGTAAAAATAGTGGCGGTTCTGTTCGGCGGCCAAATGCCGCAACAGCAACCCGGCCTGGTCCTGACCAAAGCTTTGGATCAGCTTTGCGGCGGGTTCGATGGGGGCGCTCATCACCGCGCCCGGAGAACGGAGGTTTTGAATGGCGATGAACGCCATAAACAGGCTGCAGGAAATCCAGGCCCCCAACAGGAAGGTGGCGATACGGCGCGTATGCACTTCCTTTATAGTTTGCCACAGCTCCCGTTTTCGGAGCGCTTGTGAGAGATTAGACTGGAAACGAAGATGTCGAAAACCACATCCTAACCAGGAGGGATTATTATGAACCGCGTGAAGCTTGCTCTAGGCGGCTTTGCTACAGGCGCCTTGCTTATGTACCTCTCCGATCCGGACCGGGGTAAACGGCGGCGGGCCCTCGCTCGCGACAAGGCCGTAAGCGCCTGGAACGATTTCGCAACCCTCCTCGACAAGGCGCGCCGGGATGTATCGAATCGCGCGTACGGCGCCGCATGCGGTGTCAAGGCAGCGTTTGGCGCGGATCATCCAGCCGAGGGACCGGCGCTCGTTCAGCGGGTCCGGTCGAGAATGGGCCGCGTGGTGAGCCATCCGCATGCGATCGATGTCACTCTGGAGGACGGCCGAATCGTGCTGTACGGACCCGCGCTCGAGCATGAAGTCGATCGCTTGCTTCGCGCCGTGAAGTCCGTTCCCGGCGTCAAGGAAGTGACGAATCGGTTGGTGGTGCATCGGGATCCCGCCAGAATTTCCAGCCTCCAGGGCGGAGTCCCAAGAGAGAGCCGGTCTGAGTTTACGCAGCAATACTGGACGCCGGCGCTTCGAGTGGCGGCCGGTGGCGCCGGAGCCGCGCTGCTCTGGAACTGCCTGCGCAACCGCAGCGCGCTGAGCCTGTGCGGCGGCGTGGCGGGAACGGCCCTGCTTACACGCGCTGTCGCGAACCGGGAATTCAGACAAATTGTGGGCGCCGGCGGCGGTCCACGCGTATTCGAGTTCGATAAGGTGGTGCACATTCACGCGCCGGCAGCGGATGTTTTTGCGTTCTGGTCGGATTACGAGAAGTTTCCGCGCTTCATGACGCATCTCAAGGAGGTCCGCGACTTGGGAGGCGGTAAGTCGCACTGGGTCGCTGAAGGCCCCGCCGGTGTACCGGTGTCCTGGGACGCTGAGATCACCGAGCAGGTGCCCAACCAGCTGCTGGCCTGGCGAAGCATGCCGGGGTCGGCTGTGGAGACAGAGGGTGTGGTCCGGTTCGATGAAAACGCGGACGCCAGTACACGCGTTACCATCCGGCTCTTCTATAAACCAC
>QHXU01000498.1:0-3063 GCA_003223065.1 Acidobacteriota bacterium
CCTCCGCCTCGTGCTCACCAAACAACCGCCACAGCCGCTCGACGTCAGCCTTCTCGAAGCTATAGACAGAGAATTGAACCTCCTCAGCCAGGCGCACCTCGGAATATTTCACGCCCGGCGCCCAGTCGATGTCGTACACGCTCTCGACGCCCTGCAAGAATGCGGATAGCCGTTCCAGGCCGTACGTCAGTTCCGCCGGCACCAACTCCAGATCAACCCCGCCGCACTGCTGGAAGTAGGTGAACTGGGTGATCTCAAGACCGTCGAGCATCACCTGCCATCCGATGCCCCAAGCGCCCAGAGTCGGCGACTCCCAGTTGTCCTCTTCGAATTTAATGTCGTGCTTTGCAAGGTCGATGCCAACCGCTTCTAAACTTGAGAGATATTGATCCATCACATCTTCGGGCGATGGTTTCAAAATCACCTGTAACTGCTGGTGCTTATACAGACGATTCGGATTGTCGCCGTAGCGCCCGTCGGCCGGGCGGCGGCTGGGCTGCACATAGGCCACCCGATACGGCTTTGGTCCCAGCACGCGGAGAAAAGTTTCCGGGCACATCGTGCCCGCACCGACCTCGACATCGTACGGCTCCTGAATAATCGTGCCCCGCTCGGCCCAGTAGCGTTTCAGCTTGAAGACGGTATCTTGGAAGGAGTCCATGGGCAACTGCGCTACAGAGCCTCGAGCATGGGAACGGTTAAGAACTTTCTTTCGACGTGTTGCTCCATCGTGCGCACCAGAACGCGCCGCAGGTCGCGTGCAGTCGATTTGGTCCAGGCGCGCGGGGTCAATCCGCCTAACGGTTTCTGAAACATTTCTTCGGCGATCTCGCCGGACTCGCGGCTCACCCTCAATTCGGGAAAGATTCCGGTCAAACGAACCGCCCACAAACTAAAGTAGGCGACGGCGGGCCAAATCTCTCCTCCCGATCTCAGGTTAGCGAGCACCGCCACGAGCAAACGGAAGAACTTCTCATTCGGCTCGTGGGGAGGCAACAACTGCTCGGAGACTTCTGTGAGATAATCCAGCGCCACCCCGCGACTGTACTCAGCCTGCATCCCGATCAGTTCGCAGCTTGTGAGACTCGCCAACTCTGCGTTCTCGCGCTGAAAATAGGTCATTCGGACATGGGAGAGCCGCTCAAGACCTGAGCCAAAAGTGTTCTTTGGCCGGCGCGCCCGCCGGGCGACACCACGCAGTTTCCCCAGATCACGAGTGAAGAAGCTCACGATCAAGTCCGATTCCCGGAAGGGGTACGTGCGCAGGACGAACGTCTCGCTGACCCGCGCAGCCATAGGTTCGGCGCAAAATCTTAGAGTAACACGAGGCTGGTTACTTCGGCCCCAAGATACCGAGTTTGGCCAAGTCCGCCCTGAGCGCCGCTTCGCCCCGCGCCCCAACCTCGTAGGCGCTCAGCTTCCCTTCCCGATCGATCAGGACCACCGTGGGGAAGGCGTTCACCGACAGTGTGGACAAAAGCTCGCTTGCCGGGTCGACCGGAACGACAGGATACGTGAGCGTGGCGGTCTTCAAAAACTTTTCGATCGCCTCCTTCTCGTCCCCCACGTTCATTCCGAGGACAACCAGCCCCTTGCTGCCGAATTCCCGGTGGATTTTTTTGATGTACGGCAGCTCGCGCTTGCATGGTCCGCACCAGGTTGCCCAGAAATCGAGCAGCACGACTTTCCCGCGCAACGCCGCCAGATTGATCTCCTTACCATCGAGCGCCCTCGCTGCGAAAGCCGGCGCTGCCTTGCCGATCACATCCGGCTTCGAGACGCCGGGCAGGGTCCAGTCGGGCGTCTCTCTTGCGCCTTCCGGTGGTTTGAATCCAAATAGCGAATCGGGCAGGTCCGGATCCAGTTTCAGCGAGACGGTCCGCGTCACCTGAGTCATCTCCACTGGAACATCGATCGACGGCATCTTAAGTCTGGCGCCAAACGAGGTCTGCAGCGTCAGCCGATGCATTTTGGAGATCCAGGTCAGTTGCACGGCGTCCAGAACGGTCATGCCCTGTTCCGGCATTTCGATCTTGTTGTATCGCGTCTCCACGACCCAGGACGGAAAATCTACTCCCTCGATATCGATCGAGTCTTCACCGTTCAGCTTCACCGATTTAATCGATTTGGTGATGTCCGGAAGGCCTTTTAACAATCCGGAATTAGCCACGGCCGCTTCAGGGGTGGCCGCAGCCGGACGCTTGATGTACTGTTTCAGCGGCGCCAGGTACATCCAGGTGTGCTCGCCGTCGCTTACCATCGTCATGCTTGCCACCTGGTTCCGCGACTCGATGCGCATCCGGTCCGGACGCCGCACCGATATCGAGCTGGGCATCTCCATTTTGTTGTTGATGCCGCCTTTCATTTCGATCACGCTCAACGAATCGAGCTGATAGCTCTTGTATTTCCTGATCGCGTCAGCAGTTTGCCGCAGCAAATCGCGTGGTTCGGGCTGCGCCGGTTCCTGGGCCGTCAGGAGCGCCGGTACCAGCAGCAGAGCAAGACGATGCATATTTTCAATGTTAGACGTTACGGATAACGTTGTCGGATATAGGCGAAATGGCAAAGCTCCCAAAATACATCTACTTTGGCGTTTCCAGAACAGCCAATGTTAGCAAGCTCTTACATGGGAGATCGCGGGGTGTAGCACAAGCCCTCCACCGAGCGTCCCATTATCGGAGGTGCGAAATGAAGAAGAGAACGACGTGGGTACCGGTCATTGTAGCGGCTTTGGGCTTTAGCTCGTTACTGGCACCGAGCCCTGCTCGCGCGCAAAGCGACTACCGCGGCGGCTCCTTCGATGTCCGCCAGCACGGCTACGAACACGGCTACCGCGATGGTTATGAATACGGCCTCGATGCTCGCACGCGCCACGTGGCCCTGGATTATCGCACAGACGCCTATCAGGACGCCGACCGCGGTTATCAGCCCTACTTCGGATCGCGCGACCAATACCGCGAAGGCTATCGCGAGGGCTACCGGAATGGAGCCGAGGACGGCTACGGCGGCGTACGATCCCGCCTGGAGGACGTTTACGGCTGGCGCGACCGCAACTTCGACCCC
>QHXU01000498.1:3076-3836 GCA_003223065.1 Acidobacteriota bacterium
GACCGCTATGCCGCTCAGTACCATGAGCGGCACTGGGGTTTCGAGGATGTCGCATCCGACATCGGATACCGCGACGGCGTCAATGCAGGCTTGAAGGATTTCCGCGAACACCACTCCTACCGTCCACATGACCATGATGCGTGGAAAGATGGGGATCACGGCTATGACAAGTCGTTCGGCGAGAAAGACGAGTACAAGCGCGCTTATCGTGCGGCGTATGAAGCTGGTTACCGTGCTGGATTCGGGTTGCGATGAACAAACGCAAACGATCCCGGCGCTCCGCCGGTTTATTGTGGGATGGTAAACGTGAACGTGGCTCCGTCACCAGGTTGTGACGTTACCGCGAGTGTGCCGCCGTAGCGTTCGATGAGGCGCTTGCAGATCGCGAGGCCGAGCCCTGTGCCGGGTATCTCGGGTCCGTGAAGGCGTTTGAATGGTTGGAATACAAGCTCCTGATACTCGGTCGGGATGCCCGTTCCATTGTCGGCGACAGAGCACACTAACGCCTTGGCCTGTATGGCGGCCGATACATGGATCCGAAGTGGCTGGCCGGGCCGCTGATACTTCAGGCTGTTGCTCAGCAGGTTTTGAAAGACCTGATGTATCGCGGTCCGGTCAGCGATAACCGTTGGAGCGAGGTCGTGCGTGATCACGGCTCCGGTGCTAGCAATCTGGGCGGCAAGACCCTCGAGCACGCTGGCTAAGACCTGATTCAGCTGCACCGGTTCGCGGACGAGGTCGCTCGTGCTCGCTCGCGAAT
>QHXU01000172.1:0-8529 GCA_003223065.1 Acidobacteriota bacterium
AGTTGTTGCGGTTTGCCGCCGATTTCCATCAACCAGAGCTGATTGAGAGCTTCGAAGACGATCCTTCGGCCATCCGGCGAGAGAGCCGGCGAGAGAATGCCCTTGACCTGGTGGGGCGTCGTGGAATCGAAATCAGGCTGCCGGTGTTTGTACGGACGACGATTCAATTCAAACTTCGCATGAAATGGGATGGTTTTGGTTTCACCGCTTTCGAGAGTTGTCCGAAGAATCTTTCCGTTGCCCGTGTAAAGAATCTCGTTGTCCGAAAGCCACGTCGCAGGAAAGGGAAAGACGTCGTCCGCCGTTCCGGCCGGATGTCCTGACACCATGAGCCGGGTTTTGTTGCCCGTCATCTGCGAATAGGCGATCTTCTTGCCGTCGGGCGACCAGGAAGGCGAATTCAGGCGGCCTCCCTCGGGCGCGGAGATTATGGATCTATTCCCGCCCGAGGCACGCACTGCTTGAATACTCGTTCCGGTTCCGCCTGTGCCGCTCACGAACGCGATTTCGGCGCCATCCGGTGCCCAGGCGGGTTCGAATTCGTCTGCCGGGTCTGAGGTCCATTGCGCCAGTTTTCCGGTTTCGACGTCGGCAACCCAGATATCGTAACTGCCTTTGAAAGCGCGGTCCGAGGAGAACGCAACTTTCTTCCCGTCGGGCGAGAAGCGCGGCTCCCGGTCGTCGCCGTGGCCTTCAGTCAGTTGCCGGAGACCGGTGCCGTCAGGCTTCATCAGCCAGATGTGGAATGTGCCGCCTTTGAAGGATTGAAACGCGACCGCATCGCCCTGGGGAGACCAGTCCGGACGGGCCGGTTCAAGGAATGGGTCCGTGAGGCGCTTGGCCGCGCCGCCGCCGATGGGCATCGCCCACAGCGTCTCCTGCAGGTCCATAATAATCGTCTTGCGATCCGGAGAGAGCGTGGCGGCGATGTTCGTGCCCTCCGTGACGGTCACGAAGCGCGTTGGTCCTGTGTTCGCGCCAACGCAAATCAGCAGAATCGTAAAAATGATGACGCACATCACCAACAATCTGCGGCGCACGCGCGGGGTCTTCCTTTCCATGTTTGGCCTCGTGTAAGTTATCGCGGAACCAACATCGGCCAGGCTCCGCAATACTAAGATCAGTGTTAGACGATTCTACTCCAGCGGAATTGTTCTGGGCGTGCTTCGAGCGTCAGAAGAAGGGATCGCGATACTGCACGGATGGAGCGCCAAGGCAGCGCCTCGACTCGAGAGACGAAACCTTTTTAAGGCGGAATGCGTCTAGGAGACTTCCGGGGGAAGGAATCGAACAATGTCTCAGAAGTTCTTGCGCAGGGGGCCTGCTGCTGCATTTTTTCTTACGATCGGGCTTACTTTGGCGCCGGCCCTCTTCGCCGCAGAGCCGCAATTCCTCCCTAACTTCCAGAAGATCAACGAGCACGTCTATCGCGGGGGCCAACCTGCAAGCGAGGGTTTCAAAGAATTGGCGAGGCTAGGTGTAAGAACCTTAATTGATCTACGAACAAGCGGCGAGCATTCGCAGGCGGAAGAGGAACAACTCGTAAAGGCCAGCGGAATGCGATACGTGAATGTGCCATTGAGAGGAATGTCGGCGCCGACCAACGAACAGATTTCAAAAGTGCTCGCCTTCCTTGACGATAGTTCGGCCTGGCCCGTCTTCGTGCATTGCAGGCGTGGAGCAGACCGTACAGGCACCGTGGTCGCGTGTTACCGGATCGTGCATGATCACTGGCAGAATCAAAAGGCGCTGAACGAGGCGAAGAAGTATGGGATGAGCTGGCTTGAGCGGGGAATGCAGCACTATGTGCTTCGCTACCAACCAGACGTTACGAATGCCTCTTTGCCGTCAACCACGGCTGCACCCGCTGTTGCCCAGTAGGGCCTTCGCTGTGTCTTCGGCGCGCGGCGCACACTCTCTTCTCGCTTTGGCCCGGCGAGTTCCGCATAGCGCAACGCATCACGGAGCCTGGAGGCCCGCTCTCCCAGGCGGGAAGTTATTCCTATAATTTTTGTTTTCTGCGACTTGTGATCCTTCTAGTTCTGTTTTGTAATGCCAAACGCAGGCCCACGCGCGGAAAGTGCTTTGACATGACCCGTCGAATAGCATAAAGGTCATTCAACGGTTGGTGTGCAATCGCAGGCTCGTCGAGGGAGGGAAGCATGTATCGCAAGCTCGTCTACGCAGTGCTCATATTCCTGTGCGTCCGGGTTCGCGCTCAGGAGTCTGCTTCTTCCGGAATCATTGGTCAGGTGATGGATGCCACGCAGGCAGGCATACCGGGAGCAACCGTAACGCTAAAAAACATAGGCACCAGCGCGCAGCGTACGACGACGACGGATGCCCAAGGAGGCTTTTCGATTCCAAACCTGCCGCCAGCCACGTATGAGATCCGCGTGGAGAAGTCCGGCTTCCAGACCGCAGTTCTCAGCGCTTTCGTGCTGCGAATCGGTGAGATCGCGCGCCCGGTCATCCCTCTCGCACTGGGAGCCGTTTCTGAATCTGTTAGCGTGCAAGCGGAAACTCCCCTCCTGCAAACTCAAAGCGGCACTGTCGGGCAGGTGATTGATCAGAAACAGATCCAGGACCTACCGTTAAACGGCCGCAACCTGGTGCAGCTCGCGTCGCTATCGGCCGGTGTTTCGCCGCGCCAGAACTTGCAGCGCGGCGGGACGCAATATGGCACGCGAAACGAGTATGTGCAAGTCGAAGGCGGACGGGATGGCTCAACGAATTACGTGATCGACGGCGTCTACGTGCGCTCGCTCCGGTTCAATAACCTTTCGTTGCAGCCCTCCGTCGACACGGTTCAGGAGTTCACCGTGCTTCGCAACTCCTTTTCAACCGAGTATGGGCAAGGGCAGGCGGCCATTTCCGTCGTAACCAAATCAGGCACAAACCAAATCCGGGGATCGTTGTTCGAGTATCTTCGAAACGACAAGCTCGATGCCCGCAACTTTTTTGCCGCGCAAAAGCCACCTTATCGTCGCAACCAGTTCGGTGGAACGCTCGGTGGCCCGGTGATCAAGAACAAGTTCTTCGTTTTTGGCGGCTACGAAGAACTTAGGACAACCCAGGGTCAGACACTTCTCGGAAGCGTGGCGAACCCCGTGTTCTTGACGGGCGACCTCTCGAGCGTGGGAACCCCGATTATCGATCCGACTAACGGGCAGACGTTCCAGGGCAACATCATTCCTCCAGGCCGGATCTCGAATTTCGCGAAGGTCCTCACACCCACCATTCCGGCGCCGAATGTAACCGGCGCGAACAATTACCGCGTCGTAAAATCATTCATCGACAACTCTGAGACGGTTACGTTCCGCTCCGACCAGGTGCTGAACGCCAGGCACAGTCTGTTTGAGCGTTACATTTGGTACGACGGCTCGCAGATCTCCCCCTCGACGTTCTCCGCCATCAATTTTCCTCAGAGCGGACAAAATCTCGCCATCGGCGAAACGTGGACGGTGTCTCCCACCGTGGTCAACGAGGTACGGCTCGGATACAATCGCGCCAACCATCTGGACGCGCCGATCAGCTTAGCCGCGAAGAACTGGGTCCAAAATGTAGGCCTCCAGAACCTGGCAGGTTCGACCGACCCGATCGATTACGGACGTCCCAATTGGACGATCTCCGGATTCAGCGGTCAAGGCGAAGGGACCATCACACAGGGGGCCATTGAGAACATCTACAGCATCTCCGATGCCGTCAGCAAGGTCTGGAACAAACATACGATACGCTTTGGAATTCAGGGACAGAACCGGCGATTCTTCCACATCACGGAAGTTCCACCGCGCGGCAGCTTTACGTTCAACGGACAATTCTCAGGCAACGCAATCGCTGACTATCTGTTGGGTTATTGCTCCTCCTGCCAGGGCGCCTTCGGGAGTTCCCGCTCGAATTACCGCTCGAACACGATCGCTCCCTTCTTTGACGATGTATGGCAGGTTAGCCAGCGGCTTACGCTGCATGTGGGGATCCGTTACGAATACCTGGCTCCGTGGAAGGAAATCAATGATCAGGAAGGCGCATTCGATCCGGTCAGCGGCAAGATCGCCTATCACAAGGTACCTTCGCAACTTCCAGCCTCATTAACGCCGCTGATTATCAATCAGGCCAATTTTTATCCCGCGGGCATACTGCAGCCAGACAGGAACAACTGGGCTCCACGTCTCGGAATCGCATATCGTGTGACAAATCGCACCGTGGTCCGGACGGGATTCGGAGTCTACTATGACAATCTCAACTTGAACGAGCTGCAATTCACGAGGCTGGTGCCCCCATTTTATGGCAACTATACTCTTCAACCCGACAAGAGCAGTCCACTTTCCGTCGACAACCTGTTTCCAAGTTTGAATAACATCGCACAGTTCCCTGCTCCGTTCTCGGTTGATCCAAATAATCGCACGCCGTATACGCTACAGTGGAATTTCAATATTCAACAGAGTCTTAGCCGGAGTCTGCTGTTGGAGCTCGCCTATACCGGCAGCGGCAGCCATAAGCTGGCCAAGCGCTATAACCAGAATCAGGCCAACTTCGGCACGACACCGATCGTCACGCGTCTTCCCTATCCACAGTTCGCCCCAGGAATCCTCACTTCGGACAATGACGGAAATTCCAGCTTCAACGCCCTCTCGGCCCGGCTCGAGAAGCGCTATTCGGCTGGTTTGTTCTTCGGGGCCAATTATCAGTTCTCGAAAAACATCGACAACAACTCCGGCGAGGTGGAAGCGAACGACACCGCCTACCGGACGAATAAGAAACTGGATCGAAGCCTGTCCCGGTACAACCAGGCCCATCGCGGCGGGATCAACTATGGCTACGAACTCCCGTTTGGGAAGGGCCGGCACTGGGTGTCCAACGGTGGCCCGATTGCCTATGTGCTCGGCGGATGGCAAGTCCAGGGCATTATCACACTGTTGAGTGGTTTCCCGTTCACGCCGAGCAGCACGAATGTCTGCAACTGCGGTTCGTTCGTGCCGCAGCGGGTTAACGCGGTCAAACCGGGATTTGGCAATATCGACAATCATTCTCCAACTCACTGGTACGATGTATCGGCTTTCCTGCCCGCGGCGGCCGGTTTCCAAGGCAATGCCGGCCGTAACGTGATCATCGGACCGGGCTTCAAAAACGTGGATTTCTCCGCTGCAAAGAATTTTCCAATCACTGAGCGGCTCAAGCTGCAGTTCCGTGGCGAATTCTTTAATATATTGAACCATCCGAACTTCGGCTTTCCCGATGCGAATATTTCTAACGTAACGGCCGGCGTCATCTCCAGCGCCTACGATGGACGAAGCGCTCAGATGGGACTGAGGTTGGATTTCTAGAGCTCGTGACCGTGGCTGGTAGTCCAATTTGTCACGGAATCTGGTCGCGGCGACTATACCCAGTCCGAGTATACTTTGCAGTACTACTTCGAGCTGCGCGACAGGCAGGGCGGAGTCTGGCTCTATCCGGGCCTTGAGCCGAACCTGTCGAACCAGCCTTATTTCGTTGTGCGGCGAGGATAGGTCAGACCATTGCCGGTCACCTGTACGGATATAATCCTGCTATGCGCCTTGCTCTGCCAAAGGCATTCGCGCCCTGCGGAGCGTTTTCGTCTGGACTGTAATCTTGTCTAGCCCTCTCCTCGAAGCGACCTCCATTACAAAATCGTTTGCGGGTGTGCGGGCGCTGAAAGGCGTCTCTTTCGAACTGCTTCGAGGAGAGGTTCACGCACTCATCGGTGAGAACGGCGCGGGGAAATCCACACTTATTAAAATCATGACCGGAGCCGTGACCGCCGATTCCGGCACGCTCAGGGTGTCCGGTCAACTTGTACCGCACAATAATCCGAGCATTTCGCGATCTCTGGGCATTGCGGCAATTTATCAACAGCCCTCTCTATTTCCGCATCTCAGCGTTACAGAAAACATCGCTTTGGCGCTCGAGAGCGGCAGCGCGTGGCGCAGAGTGGATTGGAAGGCCCGGAAGCGACGCACTTCGGAACTGCTCGAGCGCGCGGGCGCCGCTATTGACCCGGAACGGCTGGTCGCGACACTTAGCATGCCCGAGCAGCAGATCGTGGAAATTGCGAAGGCCATCGGCGCCGACGCGAAGATCCTGATCATGGATGAACCGACCGCATCGCTGACCGATCGCGAAGTGGAAAGCCTGTTCAAGGTCATCGCGCTGTTGCGGGGTCAAGAGGTTGGCATCATCTACATTTCCCATCGGCTGGAGGAGATAGCAGCGATTGCGGACCGCATTACCGTCCTTCGCGACGGCGAAACCATCGCCACACGCAGCCGCGACGAAGTCGATCGAGCGGAGCTCATCAAGATGATGGTCGGTCGCGAACTTGCGGCCGTCTTTCCGAAGCGAGAGGTGACTCTCGGGGAAGTCGCGCTCGAGATCCGCGGCCTTTCGAACCGGGCCATCGGCCTGCACGACGTGTCACTTTCAGTGAGACGCGGTGAGATCCTCGGGCTCGCCGGCCTGGTCGGCTCCGGACGGACCGAGCTGGCGGAGACACTATTCGGTCTTGCACCCGCTTATTCCGGCGAGGTCCTTCTACGGGGCGTGCCGGTCCGGATCAAGTCACCCGCCCACGCAATTCAATTGGGCATCGGCTATATGCCGGAGGACCGGCGGCAGCATGGCATCGTGCTTGAGATGCCCGTCGCGGCGAACACCAGCCTTGCGAACCTGAAGGCAATCTCACGCAGAGGCCTGATCGATAGTAATAGAGAACTTCAGCTTGCCCAGGGCTATGTCGACCAGTTGCGCATCAAGGCTCCATCGGTCTACTCGGAGGCCGGGTCGCTCTCCGGCGGCAATCAGCAGAAAGTCGCGCTCGCAAGGTGGCTGGCGATCAACCCAATCGTTCTGGTCCTTGACGAACCCACCCAGGGAGTCGACGTCGGCTCGAAATCGGAAATTCACAGCCTCATGGTAGATTTGGCAGAGCGCGGTCTGGCGATAATCATGATTTCATCGGAACTACCGGAGATCCTGGGCATGAGCGATCGTATCGCCGTCATGCACGCCGGCACCATCACCGGCATCCTTTCTCGCGAAGAGGCAACTCCGCAAAAGATACTCTCCCTGGCGCTGGAGCACGCTCCTTCGGCTGCAATCCCGCAACTCGAATAATGAAGCATTACCGCAGGGAAATCTCAGTCGCCATCGCCATCCTGGCGCTGGCGACCATCCTGGGCATCGTCGCGCCGGAATACTTTGCGCGCGAGAATTTGAGCGATCTGTTCCTGGCGAACATGCCCATGCTGATGGTCGCGCTCGGCATGACCCTGGTAATCCTGACCGGCCAGATCGATATTTCCGTGGGCTCCGTTTTTGCGATTTGCAGTGTCGCCGCCGGCGTGCTTGCGAAATGGGGATTACCGGCGCCGGTCACGCTGTTGGCCTCTTGTCTCATCGGTACATTGTTGGGGGCCGTCAACGGCGCGCTGGTGGCGTACGTTCGGATTCCCTCCATCGTGGTCACGCTTGCGACCATGGTCGCCCTGCGGGATGCGCTGCGCTGGCTCACTCAGGGCGCCTGGGTCCAGGATCTGCCTCGCAGTTTTCAGTGGTTTGGGTTGCCACAGTCCGCTTACCCGGTCGTGACACTTTGTGCGGTCTTATTCATTCTTGCAGTGATGTGGTGGGGGATGCGTAATCTTGCGGCCGGGCGGGCGGTTTACGCGACGGGCTCAAACCGCGAGGCGGCGCGGCTGACCGGAATTGATACCGAACTCGTAATCTTATCCGTCTTCGCCATTACGGGCACCTTAACGGGCTTCGCCGCGCTGCTCAACTCCGTGCGGTTCAATCAAATTCCGAGCAACTCGGGACTGGGCCTGGAGATGAAGGTGATTGCTTCGGTTGTCGTCGGAGGAACCGCCATCACCGGCGGAAGAGGAAGCCTCATCGGAACGGTTTTCGGTGCGATCCTGCTGGGAGCTATTGGTCCGGCGCTCACATTTTTGAACGTCAACGCCTATTGGGAACGAGCTATGCAGGGCGGAATCATTCTGACAGCTGTCATCATCGACGCTGTCCGCGCTCATTCAAAGGATCATGGAACCGGTCTTGCCTCAAGTCGCGCCTAGACGGTGGCTCGCGCGCCTGGGACCGAATGGCGAGGGGATCCTGCTCCTGGCCCTTGTAGCGGAAGTTGTTATCTTCTCCACGATTGCAGAAAACTTTTTCACCTGGGGCAACTTCTTTGAGGTGATCCGGTTCAGCGTGGAACTGGGGCTGCTGGCGATTGCATTGACACCCGTCATCATCACAGGCGGCATCGATCTTTCCGTGGGCTCGATGATGGGTTTCGCGGCGGTAAGCTTTGGAGCCGCATGGCAGGATTGGCACGTCCCGCTTCCCGCCGCCGCGTTGATGACTTTGCTGCTGGGATGCGCGGGCGGCGCATTGAACGCAGTGCTGATCTCGCGACTAAACCTTCCCCCGCTGATCGTCACGCTCGGCTCGTTTTCCATGTTTCGCGGACTCGCGGACGGCATTACTCACGGCGCCGTAAACTACACGGGT
>QHXU01000172.1:8573-9808 GCA_003223065.1 Acidobacteriota bacterium
GATTCCCACACAGCTGCTCATACTTCTGCTGGCGTCTGTGGCCTATGCGGTATTGCTGCACTGGTCCATTTTCGGCCGGGCTCTCTATGCAATCGGATTCACGGCCTCGGGAGCGCGATACGCCGGCATTCCGGTCCCGAAGCGCATCGGTCTGGTCTACCTGCTATCCGGCTTCGTTTCAAGCGTGGCCGCCATCATATATGTCGCGCACCTCGGACAGGCAAAGTCGGACGCGGGAACCGGTTATGAACTGGACGCCATTACCGCCGTAGTACTGGGAGGAACCTCCGTTTTCGGCGGGCGCGGCACGCTTTGGGGTACTCTGCTCGGCCTCTTTTCCCTTTCGGTGTTACAGAACGGATTGCGTCTGGCCGCACTGCCGTCCGAACTGACAGGCGTCCTGACCGGGACGCTTCTGGTGACTGTGATCAGCATCGATCGGCTGCACGCTCGAAACCGATCCGCTGTAGAGTCAAAGGAAGACATCAATTCTGTGAAGAACAGCCAAGTTGCTATTCTGTGCGGAGCAATCCTGGCGGGTTCGCTCATCGTCGCCGGCACGAATATCTGGTTGGTGCACTCGCTGGAACCTGTGGCCGGCGCAGCACGCGCCGGTACACTGCCTGTCGCCGGACATCGCCCCATCATCGCGGTCATGCCGAAAGCCAAGGGTGATCCGTATTTCGTGAGCTGCCGCGCCGGCGCCGAAGAGGCCGCTCGCGAGCTCGGCCTGGAGCTGATCTGGGACGGACCGACCGGTCTTGACGCGGCCAAACAGAACCAGGTGGTCGAAAACTGGATCACGCGCCAGGTAGACGTGATCGCCGTCGCGGTGGAGAACAAGGCCGGCATTTCCACCGTTTTGCGCAAGGCCAGGCAGCGGGGCATCCGCGTCCTCACTTGGGATGCAGATGCCGAACCCGACGCGCGCGATTTCTTCGTCAATCAGGCGACGCCTGAGGGAATCGCGAATACTCTGACCGATGAGGCGGCGCGGTTACTGGGGGGCAAAGGCGAATTCGCCATCATCACGGGTGCGCTCAGCGCGGCCAATCAAAACCAGTGGATTGCGTTCATCAAGAAACGGCTCGCTGAAAAATATCCCGCCCTTAAACTAGCTACCATCCGCCCTAGCGACGACGACCGCGACAAAGCCTTCACTGAGACTCAAACCATTCTCAAGGTGCACCCATCAGTGAAGCTCGTCATGGCCATCTCCGCTCCAGCCGTTCCCG
>QHXU01000173.1:0-2544 GCA_003223065.1 Acidobacteriota bacterium
GTTCACGCGGCGGTCGGAAAAGCGCATGCTCTCACGCGACGGCGCGAGCGGCAACTGGCCGCGCACCATGCCCGCCCGTGTCAGGTCTCCCGAGGACGCCCGCACGAAATTGTTGTGGTTGATAGCCCCGCGCCCAAAATCGCCGGCGCGAACGCTGGTGATTCCATTGTTAATTCTCGAATTCCGGTACACATTCGTAATGTTCGTGTTGTTCACGATCGTGATGTTGTTGCCGCCGCGGAAGCCCCGCCCGTACCAGGGATGGAACGTTTCAAACGGGGCCAGCGGTACCCAGCCCACATGACCGAATCCAAATCCGACTCCGATGCCGCTTCCGCCGCCCCACCCGAAGAAGCCAACCAGGGCGGGCCGCCAGTAATGACGCCCAAATACCGGGCCAGGCCACCAGCACCAACCATACGAGCCCCAATACCATCGCCCGTAGTGATAAGGCGCCCAGCCCCACGGATCATCGCTGACCCAGGTCCAGCCGTAGTAATCGATCCACACCCAGCGCCCGGCGCGATACGGAGCCCAGCCTGGCGCAACCGCCGGCACCCACACGTTCCCGTAGGCGCCGTCATTGACCCATCGGCCGTAGGGGTCCAGCGACTCAGCGCCGTACACATCGGGGCTCACATAGCGAGAACTGTTTGAGCGCTCCAGCTCGTGATCGCGGGCTGCGTTCCAACGGTCGAAATCGTCTTCCGGAATTGTGCCCGCCATCTGAAACTCCGGATCAGAGGCGGTGCCGCGCGCGATCATCGTGTTACCGGCGTGCAACGTCTCTGAACCGTGCGGGCTGAAAACCTCCGCTTCGCCCGAGCGCACGGTAATCTCGCTGACGCCGTCCGGCTGCACGGTCACGCGATAAATGCCCTTCCTCACAGGCCGCACGGAAACACTCGGCGTGCTGATTTCAACCTGTGCGTCGGTGTCGCGCAGAACGCGGAATATCGTAGTGCCTACCGCCAGCTGAACTTGATAGCGATGATACTGAAGGTCGCCCAGGCGAACCTCGGTCGCGGGCGCCAGGCGGATCGCGTTGGCCGAGTCGAACTGGATTTCGGCGCGCGAGCCTTCACCGGTCACCAGCCGGTCCGTAGTCACCAGAGGTGCGTTCATCGCAGCCGCCGCCAATTCGCCCGAGTCGCCGTGACGCACGGAAACGTTGCCGTTGATCATGCTAATGCGGGCCACGCCCCGGTCCGGCGCATCGCCTGCCGATTCGTCCGCCGACTGGGCACGCAATATCCCAGACGCCAGGAGCATTGTTGCCAGCAGCAGTCGTTTCATGTCCATTACCTACCCGGCTCTGATTGGGCAATTCCCCCACCAAACCTTAACTCACTGATTCCCATGCTGTTCTCGCCATGACGGCTGATGACCCAGTGGCTGAAAAGCACCAGTCTGCTTGGAAACGAGCAGGCTCGAAGCCCAGTGGCGTTTTTTTAATGGGTGTTCGTTGGGTGGCGCGCGTTAGAGCACGGCATTGAGGGAGCCCTGCCGGTAGCCTTCGAGATCGAGCGTGACGTAGTGAAATCCCAGGGGCTTGAATATCGCCGTAAACTTGCGAGACATTTCGAGCGTCATGGCCCGCTCGAGTTCCTCCGGAGCGATCTCGATCCTCACTACCTCGCCGTGGAAGCGCACGCGGAACTGGCGGAAACCGAGTGTCCGGATCGCTTCCTCACCGAGCTCGACCGTTTTCACGTTCTGGATGGAAACGGGAGTTCCGTAAGGAATGCGCGAGCTGAGGCAGGCCGACGCGGGACGGTCCCAGGTGGCAAGTCCTGCCCGGCGCGATAATTCGCGGATCTCGGCTTTCGTCAAACCGGCGTCGACCAGCGGAGCCTTCACTTGATGCAACTTCGCCGCCCGCTGGCCTGGCCGGTAATCGCCCAAATCGTCGACGTTCACGCCATAGACGACGTGCGCAATGCCTCGCGCGCGAGCCACTTCATCGAGCCGTGTGAACAGTTCGTCCTTGCAGTGGAAGCAGCGGTTGCGATCGTTCTTGAGGTAGTCGGGATTATCGAACTCTTGCGTCGCGATGTACTCATGGCGAAATCCCCACTGCCGCGCGAATTCCGCGGCGTCGCGCTTGTGCGATTCAGCGAGCGATGCCGAATCCGCTGTGATGGCGATTGCCCCCTCGCCCAACATCCGGTGCGCGGCCCAAGCCAGGTACGCGGAATCGGCGCCGCCGGAGTAGGCGACAATCACGCTCCGCATACCGGCCAGCGCGACAAAGAGCTGCTGCTCTTTCGCGTCTAGCGTTGCCATGCCTCTATTGTAGCGGCAGGTCGTCCTGACCGTTAGCGCCGTTGGCGTCGGGGATCCGGCTCGCGGCGGCCACTTGATCGCCGGCCTCGACGTTCACCAGGCGAACGCCTTGCGTGGAGCGGCCGGCCTGGCGGATCTCTCCGGAGTCGATGCGGATGATCTGGCCCTGCTTGGTGATGATCATCAGGTCGGAATCTTCCTTCACGGAAAGAATCCCCACTACCTTGCCCACCCGAGGAGTAGTCTTCATATTTATTA
>QHXU01000173.1:2580-4339 GCA_003223065.1 Acidobacteriota bacterium
GGTAATCCTCGAGCGGAGTGCGCTTGCCGTAACCGTTTTCGGAGATCGACAGGATCAGCCCTTCTTTGCCGACGACCTCAACGCCTACCAGGTAATCGCCCTCTTCGAGCTCCATGCCCCGAACGCCGCGCGCGGGCCGTCCCATCGGCCGCACGTCTTCTTCGAAGAAACGGCACGCCATGCCCTCATGCGAGCCGAGGAAGATGAAATCCTGGCCGCTGGTCAGGCGAGCGGCCAGCAACTCGTCGCCTTCGTCCAGAGCCAAGGCGATGATGCCGCGCGACATCGGATTGTCGAACTCGGTGAGCTCGCACTTCTTGATGATGCCGTGTTTGGTGACCATCACAATGTACTTGCCTGGCACGAATTCCTTCACCGGCAGAAACGCGGTGACGGCTTCATCGGGCTGCAGGTTGATCAAGCCGGAAACATGTTTGCCCTTCCCCGTTGTGCCGGCGTCGGGGATGTTGTAGATCTTGAGCCAATAGACGCGGCCTTTGCTGGTGAAGATTAACAAGTAAGCGTGCGTGGAAGCGACGATCAGGTGTTCCACCACGTCCTCGGCGCGCGTGGACATCCCGATGCGGCCTTTTCCGCCGCGCGTCTGGCGGCGGTAGGTGTCGACCGCGGTGCGTTTGAGATAGCCCCCGCGTGTCACGGTAACAGCCACGTCCTCCATCTGAACCAGGTCTTCGAGGCGGATCTCGCCGGTGTCCTCGACGATCTGCGTGCGGCGCTCATCGCCGTAGTCCTTCTGGATTTCCTTGAGCTCCTTGACGATGACGCCGCGCAAAATTTTGTCCGAGCCGAGGATCTCAAGATACTCGCTGATCTTTTGCTGGATTTCGGCAAGCTCCTCGAGGATCTTTTGCTGCTCCATGCCCGTCAAACGCTGGAGTTGCAGCTCGATGATGGCCTGCGCCTGCCTTTCGGTGAACTCGAACCGTGTAACGAGGCCGTCGCGCGCTTCCTTCGGGGTCTTGGCGGCGCGGATGAGCTTGATCACCGCGTCCAGGTTCTCGAGCGCCTTCTTGAATCCCAGCAGCAGGTGCTCGCGGTCGCGCGCCTTGCGCAGGAGGTAATCAGTGCGGCGGCGAACTACGTCGATGCGGTGATCGATGAAGCGCTTGAGCACATCCAGCAGGCCCAGCTCGCGAGGCTGGCCGTTGACGATGGCCAGCATGATGACGCCGAAGCTCACCTGCATCTGGGTGTGTTTGTACAGGTTATTCAGGATGACTTCCGCTTGCTCGCCGCGCTTGAGCTCGAACACGATGCGCATGCCATCACGGTCGCTTTCGTCGCGGATTTCGGAGATGCCTTCGAGTTTTTTCTCGTTCACCAGGCTCGCGGCGTGCTCGATCAGACGCGCCTTGTTGACCTGGTAGGGTATTTCCGTGACGACAATAGCTTCGCGCTCCTTGCCGAACTTCTCGGTCGCGGCCTTGGCGCGCACCTTGAGCGATCCGCGGCCCCGGGTGAAGTATTCGAGAATGCCTTCCCGGCCAAGAATGATGCCGCCGGTCGGAAAATCGGGTCCCGCAACAAGCTCGACGATTTTCGCTAACGAAATGGAGGGGTTCTGGACTACGGCGATGGAGGCTTCGATGATTTCGTTCAGATTGTGCGGCGGAATGTTGGTCGCCATGCCGACCGCTATCCCTGAGCCACCGTTGATCAGGAGATTGGGAACACGGGCAGGCAGAACCTCCGGCTCGACTTCGCTGTCGTCGTAGTTGGGCCGAAAGTCGACCGTCTC
>QHXU01000173.1:4364-10541 GCA_003223065.1 Acidobacteriota bacterium
TGTATCGCATGGCCGCAGGCGGATCGCCGTCGACCGATCCGAAATTGCCCTGTCCATCGATGAGCGGATAGCGCAGTGAGAAGGACTGGGCCATGCGCACCAGGGCATCGTACACGGGAACATCGCCGTGGGGGTGAAATTTTCCTAGGACTTCGCCCACGATCTTGGCGCACTTGCGGGTGGGGCGGTTGAAGTGGAGCCCCAGTTCGTGCATGCCGTATAGGATGCGCCGGTGAACCGGCTTCAAGCCATCGCGGATGTCGGGCAGGGCGCGGCCGATGATCACGCTCATGGCGTAATCGAGATACGACCGCCGCATCTCGTCTTCGATATTTATGGGGATAAGATTCTTACCGCCGCCATCGCCCCCGAGGGGGATCTGGCCGCCTGGGGGCGGAGTGGTCGGGTCCTGAGGCTCTGCCAAACGGGTGCTCCTTGAAGAATGGGCCTGGGGATAGGCGCCTTCTGCATCCTATTTTAGCAGTTATTAAGGCGTAGCCGTGCTCGGCGGAAGCGCTTACGCCCTGGGCCAGGATCTACTCGCCGATGATCTTGACCAGTACCCGCTTCTTCCGACGTCCGTCGAATTCCCCGTAAAAGATCTGTTCCCAGGGGCCGAAATCCAGGTCGCCCTTGGTGACCGCCACCACCACTTCACGGCCCATCACTTGCCGCTTGAGGTGGGCATCTGCATTATCCTCGCCAGTCCGGTTATGGGCGTACTGGGAAACCGGCTCGTGGGGCGCTAACTCCTCCAGCCACTTCTCATAATCCTGGTGGAGTCCGGCTTCGTCGTCATTGATAAATACGGAGGCCGTAATGTGCATGGCGTTGACGAGCACGAGTCCCTCCCGAACGCCGCTTTCCGACAGACAGGCTTGGACTTGCGGGGTAATGTTGACGAACGCCCGGCGGGTAGGAATTTGGTACCAGAGTTCCTTACGGTAGCTCTTCATTTCCTAAGGATAGTGCCTTAAGGATAGCGGGGAGCCTCTCCCGGATGGTAACTTGACGGCCCCCATTCCGTTTTTGTTAAACTTGTGCGGGTACCATGCGGACTGCCGGATACTCCCGTGCCCGCGTTCGGGCGGCTCTTGTCGCTGGCAGTTTCGTATTGATAGCCGCCTGTGCTACTACGGGTCCCCAGCAATTCCGAACGTTTCTTCTGCCGCCGGCCCGCCCGGTAAAGGCTTCGGACACGCCGGTCATCGAGCCGCCGCGCCTGGCTCAGGATCTGTATGCCAACGAAGTTCCCGCCCTTACGGCGGCCCTTCCCGAGCTTCCCCGTCCCAGCGATGCCGACCTCCTGATCAAGAAGGCAGACGACCGGTTCGCATCCGGCAAGCGTGGTCTCCAGGAGGGCCGGTTCGATGACGCGCGGCGCGACTTCAACCAGGCCATCGAGACCTTGCTGACGGCTCCCGAGAACCTGGCGGACAGGGCTCGTCTGGAGCGGCGCCTGGAAGAACTGGTGGAAGCGATCTACCGGTACGACGTTGACCAGCTTGGCGCCGGCGCCTCTGACGATAAAGTGACGTACGACAAGTCCCCGCTCGAAGGCATTCTTGAATTGACTTTCCCGCTGGATCCCAGCCTCCGGAACAAAGTCGCCGAACAGGTTCAGGCGACCGTGTCCCAGCTCCCGCTCGAGGAGAGCGATGCAGTCACTGGTGCGATCCATTTCTTCTCAACTGAACGAGGCAAAAAGATCGTTGCGGCAGGACTCCGGCGCGGCGGTCGTTACCGGTCTTTAATCGAGAGAGTTCTGGCTGAGGAGGGCCTGCCTCAGGAGCTCATCTTCGTGGCCCAGGCCGAATCCGGCTTTCTGCCTCGAGCGATTTCCAACAAGCGATGCGTGGGCTTATGGCAATTCGCGAAATTCCGCGGCAGGGAATACGGGCTCTTACAGACGCCAGCCACCGATGACCGCATGGATCCGGAAAAAGCGACCCGCGCGGCGGCCAGGCATCTCCGTGATCTGTACAATCATTTCGGCGACTGGTACTTGGCGCTGGCCGCCTACAACTGCGGCCCCGGGTGCGTGGATCGGGCTGTGGCGCGCACCGGCTACGCGGATTTCTGGACTCTACGCCGCATGAACGTCCTGCCGAAGCAAACCAGCAATTATGTTCCTGTGATCCTGGCGATGACCATTATGTCGAAGAACGTCAAGGATTACGGTCTGGACAACCTGGAGACGGAACGGCCGCTCGAATATGACACCGTGGATTTGCAAACGCCGACGCATCTGGCGCTCGTGGCCGATGCCGTGGATCGGCCCCTGGGCGAAATACGGGAATTGAATCCGGGGCTGCTCAAGTTGGTAGCGCCAAGCGGCTACGCGCTCCACATACCTAAAGGTACGCTCGGTCCGGTTGAGGCGGCCTTCAAGATCGTACCGCCAAACCGGCGGGACTCCTGGCGGCTCCATCGGGTGGAACAGGGTGAGACCTTCGCTGCCTTGAGTAAGCGCTATGGATCCCCGGTTTCCTACATCACCACGGCTAACCACGCGGTGCTGCCGGAGGCCGGCGAGTGGGTGGCCATCCCCTCGGCGTATCCTGGCGAACGCGCCGCAGTGAGATCAGCTTCCGGCAAGGGCGCCGCAGTCAGATCCGCCTCCGGCAAGCGCCGCGTCGCGGGTGCCACTAGCAGAGCGACCCATCACCCCGCAGCGAAAGCGAAGACCACTCGCAAGGCGGTTGCGCACAAGGGCGCCGCGAAGCAGCCTGCCCGCCGCGCAGCAGTCACCGGCACGCCCGCCAGCTAGACTTTTCGCTTGCCTTCCAGCCAAAAAGCGATATTCTAATTTCTGATTATGCCTGCGAGGAGGCAAACTTAATGCGAGAGTATCGGCTTTCCGTCGAAGAGGATGAACTCGACGATTTTGAAGAGGGGGCACACATCAACGTGGACGACGACATGGGCGATTATGGAATGGACGAGGAAGAAGAAGACGAACTGACTCCATCCCCGGCGGCGCCAGCCCCGGGTGCGACACCAACCACTCCCGCGGGCGAGGCTCCGAAAGCCGAAGCGCCGCCTGCTAAGAAACCAGTGAAGAAGGCGGCAGCCGCGAAAAAGGCTCCAGCGAAGAAGGCCCCAGCGAAGAAGGCCGCTGCCAAGAAGCCCGCCAAGAAGACTGCCGCGAAGAAAGCGGCGCCCAGAAAAGCCGCAAAGAAAGCCGCGAAGAAAGCGGCGCCCAAAAGAGCGGCCAAAAAAACCGTCAGGAAAACAGTTAAGGCCAAGAAGAAGAAGTAGGCCCGGATAATCGTTGCGGGGCAGGTGGCTTCCCTGCCCCAAATTCACGTCGTCACGTTATTTCCCCACCACTGCCCGGCACCGTTCATAGAGTTGAATTAGCGCATCCACCTGTTCCTCCGTCGTCTTGGGCGCCTTTCCCGCGAAGCCCGCTGAGGCCGACGTTTTGCCGTAGCCCGTGGTCACTGCGATGAATCGCATCAGCTCCAACGCGACCTCGTCCTTGTTGAGCGCCTGGCGTGGAGTGGGTTCCTTTTCTTCCGGCATATAATCTCTAAGAGTACTGCATTTTGGGGCGCCGTCCTGCCGCCCAGAGAACTTTGCCTCCCCCCAATGCCCGTCGATGCCCGCCGCCTGATCCGCAAGATGCGTGGCGGAGCACAGGCGCACCTTGTGGAGGCGGCAGACGGCCACTTTTACGTAGTCAAGTTTCTGAACAATCCGCAGCATCGCCGCATTCTGGCGAATGAGTGGATCGCAGCAACATTTCTCAACTATCTGGGCATTTCGACTCCGGCTGTGGCGATGATTCGCGTTTCCGGGACTTTTATTCAAGAAAATCCGGAAGCGTACATCCAGCTCGGTTCGCATCGCAGGACGCTCGAGGAGGGCTGGCACTTCGGATCGCGGTTTCCGGGAGACCCGGCTCGAAACGTGGTCTATGATTTTCTGCCGGATTCGTTGATGGAGAAGGTGGAGAACCTGAACGAGTTCCGCGGTGTGCTGGCGTTCGACAAGTGGATGGGAAATGCCGATTCGCGGCAAGCCGTGTTCTTCCGCGCGCGCATCAAGGACTGGCTGCCGGCTGTGAGCGCGCATCCGTTGCGGCTCGGTTTTGTTGCGCAGATGGTGGACAACGGCTATGTCTTCGAGGGCCCTCATTGGCGGTTGAGCGATTCGCCGCTCCAGGGACTCTATTTCCGTCCGCTCGTTTACCGCGATGTCCGGGGCCTGGAGGACTTCCAGCCCTGGCTAGACCGGATCGTGAATTTTCCTGAGGAAGTGGTCGATCAGGCCATGAAGCAGATTCCGCCGGTATGGACCGAAGGCGACGAGGACGCGCTTGCTGCGCTGCTGGAGCGTTTGCTCGTGCGGCGAAAACGGGTGCCGGATTTGATTGAGGCTTGCCGGGAAAGCCGCGTCAATCCGTTTCCCAACTGGCGCCGTTCCTGACGCGATACTGTTAATGTATAGAAACATGGGAGCAATCGCGACTCAAACACGAGCAGCGGAATTCCGGGAGCAACTGGAGAAGCGGGTCCTGGTGGCCGACGGGGCCATGGGCACCACTCTGTACTCCAAGGGTGTGTTCATCAATCGCTGCTACGACGAGCTGAATCTGTCGCTCCCGGCGCTGGTGCGCGACGTCCACCAGGAATACGTCAAGGCCGGCGCGGAGATTCTCGAAACCAATACCTTCGGCGCAAACCGTAAGCGTCTTTCGGCTTTCGGATTCGGCGACAAAGTGAGATTGATCAACCACGCCGGCGTGCGCATCGCGCGCGAGGCGGCGCGCGAACAGGCGTTCGTCGCGGGCGCGGTGGGTCCGTTGGGGATTCGCCTCGAGCCGCTGGGCCCCACCAGCTTTGAGGAAGCGCGCGCCATTTTCCGCGAACAGATCGAGGCGCTGGTGGAGGCGGGCGTCGACTTGCTGGTGCTCGAAACTTTCCGTGACTCGAACGAGATTCGTGAGGCGATTTTCGCCGCGCGCGAAGCGGCGGGCAGCGAAATCACGCTGATCGCGCAGCTAAGCATCGAAGATGACGGCACGCTGCGCGACGGCACGTCCACCGAGGTTTTCACGCGTCGTCTGGACGAATGGCCTGTGGATGTCGTAGGACTGAACTGCTCTTCGGGTCCGAAAGTGATGTTCGAGACCATCGAGAAGATGCTCCACTACACAAAGAAGCCGCTAAGCGCGATGCCCAATGCCGGCCTCCCAGCGACCGTGGAAGGCCGCAATCTCTACCTTTGTTCGCCTGAGTACATGGCGCAGTATGCGCGGCGATTCCTGATGGCAGGCGTGAGAATCGTCGGCGGCTGTTGCGGCACCACGGCAGAGCACATCAAGGAAATCCGCAGCGAGGCGCGCAGCCTTCAGCCTGTGCAGCGGTCGATTTCGACGACGGTCGAGGTGCCGGCGGCGCGCGCCAAGGCGCTGGAGAAGGTGCCGGTAGCCAAGAAGAGCCAGGTAGGGGCAAAGCTCGATGCGGGCGCGTTTGTGGCGTTCGTCGAAATCCTGCCTCCGCGCGGAATCGACGCGTCGAAAGAAGTGGAAGGCGCGAAACTCTGCAAGGCGGCGGGGATCGACTGCATCAACGTTCCTGACGGGCCACGCGCGAGCGCGCGGATGAGCGCGCAGGTGACCTGCCAGCTCATCCAGCAGCAGGCTGGAATTGAAGCGGTGCTTCACTTCTGCTGCCGTGACCGAAACATCCTGAGCATTCAGAGCGAGCTGCTCGGCGCGCACACCGTGGGCGTGCGCAACCTGATCTGTATCACCGGCGATCCTCCGCGCATGGGCACTTATCCGGACGCGACCGCGGTATTTGATGTGGACGCGATCGGCCTCACCAACATCGTGAACAACTTGAATCACGGGCTCGATGTGGGCGGCAATCCGATGGGATCACAGACCGCGCTGCTGATCGGCGTCGGCGCCAACCCGGGAGCCTTGAACATGGATGAGGAATTGCGGCGCTTCGACTGGAAAGTGCAAGCCGGAGCCGAGTACATAGTCACGCAGCCGGTCTTCGATCTCGACTTGCTGGAGGCGTTTTTGAAGCGCACGGGTGAGTACAAGCTGCCTTTTATAGCCGGCATCTGGCCCCTTACCAGTTACCGCAACGCCGAATTCATGGTGAATGAGCTGCGCGTGCCCGTGCCCGAGCATTACATGGAGCGCATGCGTCGCGC
>QHXU01000173.1:10591-17329 GCA_003223065.1 Acidobacteriota bacterium
CAACTCAGCGCGCCGTTCGGACGCTATCAGATGGCGATCGAGGTAGCGGAAGCTATCGGCTCGCGGGAGCAAAGTTAATCAAGTGGCCACCGACTTGATCGAGATCGATCCGGAACGGCCGGGCGAGACCGCCGTCGAACGCGCCGCGGCGGTGATCCGCCGCGGCGGTGTGGTCGCGGTTCCCACCGATGCGCTCTACACGCTGGTGGCCGATCCTCTCAATCTGCACGCGGTGGGGCGCGTCTTCGCCGCCAAGGGCCGCGAGACGGAGCGCGCGCTTCCGGTGCTGGTGAGCGACATCGTAATGGCCGAGGAACTCGCGAAAGAAGTTTCCGCGCGATTTTATCTATTGGCCCGGCATTTCTGGCCGGGACCGCTGACCATCATCGCGCCCGCTTCATCGCGAGTCCCGCTGAAGGTAACCGGCAATACCGGCCGCCTGGCGATGCGGCAGTCGCGTTCCAGGGTGGCCAATGCGCTGGTGGAACGGCTCGCGCAGCCACTGATTTCGACCAGCGCGAATATCTCCGGCCAGCCGACGTGCACCAGCGGAATTGAAGTCTTCGGCGTGATGGACGGACGGGTGGACATGGTGCTCGACGGCGGTCCCGCCGCCGGCCTTGGCGCCACGACGGTGGATGTTACGGAACCCTACTGGCGGATAATTCGGGAAGGGGCTGTTCTAGAGAGGGAAATCGCGGCGGTATTGAAGGGAACCTGAAGCGTTTCCTGGATCGGGGAGTTAGGAAGAAGAATATGACGGCTTTGCGCTTAGCAATTTCCAGCCTGCTGCTGACGATGATTTCACGCGGCCTTGCACCCGCGCAGAGGCAGCCTGAGGCGCAGCCGCCTGCGGCACGGCAACCTGTTGCGAATGAGGTCGACACGATGCTGCGGCAGGCCCGCGAGGAGATTCGAGATTTCGAGAAAGCGGGCGGGAAGAAGGACGATCCCAAACACCCAATTGAAAAATGGGTCCAGGCGCTGTGGACGTTCCGCGAGAAATCTCCACGCACTCCCGAGACGGCCAAGGCAACCAGCGAAGCCGTACATCTGCTGATTCACTCTGACCGGTTTCAAGAAGCTCAAGCGCGGGCGGACCAGATTGCTCCTGACGATCCAGCGTGGGAAGGTCTGCCGCAGGTCTTGTTCGAAGCCGCATCGCTCCAGAAGAATTTCACTTATTTCTTCCAAAAGCTCAACTCGGTTCTTGCCAGCGCGACTGACCGCAAGGCGCGAGCCTCCCTTCAATTAAGCCTCGGGCGCGGTTGGCGCGCCCGAAAAGACGACGAGAAAGCCAAAGCATCGTTCCAGGCTGCCATCGATTCCGCACGGGATTCGTCTTCAGGCCGGCAAGCCGAAATGGAGCTTTACGAATTGCTGCACCTCGGCCCCGGCAATCCCGCGCCTCAGTTTTCCGCCACGGCGATCAATGGCTCGCGACTCTCTCTTGCGGACTATCGCGGCAAGCCGGTCGTGCTTGTCTTCTGGGCGACGCATTGAACACTCTGCGTAGCGGAGGTTCCGCTACTCAAAGAGCTGTACTGGAAATACCAGGATCGCGGAATAAACCTGATCGGCGTTTCCATGGACGAAGACCGGGCCGCTGTCGACCGCTTTGTGGCGCAGAAAGGCATTTTCTGGCCCCAGATCTGCGACGGCAAGGCGGATGCCGGTGAGATCGCAAAGCTTTACAACGCGCAGGGCACGCCGGACCTGTTCGTCATCGACCGCGCGGGAAGCATCGCGGCCCGCCTTGCGAGCGCGAAGCTGCTCGATCAACAACTCACCGAAATCGCCGTAACCGATGCCTTTCCGCCGCGCACGCAGCGGGACACGTGGCAGCGGCCGGTGAGGGTCATGGAAGAGCTTGGCATCCGCGCCGGCGCCATGGTAGCGGACGTCGGCGCCGGCAGCGGCTATTTCACCTTCCGCCTGGCTGCGCGCGTCGGGCCGAAAGGAAAAGTGTACGCGCAGGATCTTGACGAAAAGGTCCTGGCGCAGATCCGGGAGCGCTCGCAGAAGGAGAAAGTGGCCTACATCGAGACGATCCGTGGCACGGAAGACGATCCGAAGCTGCCGGGGTCAACGCTCGATGCGATTCTGGTGGCTGACGCTTTCCACGAGTTTACCCACGCGGACGCGATGGTTGCCGGTTTCTACCGGGCGCTAAGGCCGGGCGGGCGTCTCGGCGTGATCGACAGCACCGCGCGGCTGGGGCTGAAGGCGGCCGAGTATATGGAGCGGCACAATCTTCCGCAGGAAAATGTGATCGAACACGCAGCACATTCCGGCCTGCGTCTGGTCTCATTCGAGGCTGACTTCGCCGGCCCACCCGGCGAAACCCGCTATTACTTCGCGGTTTTCGAGAAACCTCGTTAGAAACGCTGGTTTCCGGCGGTTTCTCTGGTATGATCATTCAGGAGCGTTCCTGCTTGGTTTGTGTACGGCTTCCAATAATTGATCCAACAGTCAATGTCATGGGGTCCGGCTCGTAATCGCGCCGGTGAGCAAGCTCCGGCGGAAAGCCGCCATGGAGAAGCCTAAAGGCGCGCGGAGGACTCCCCCCTTGAGTTCGGGGTCAAATGACGGAGGCTAGGACGGCCCGGTGGTGCGCTCCTGTTCAGCTACCGCGCACAATGGACCGCATCCGGTGCGTTAGTATCTCTCCTTGACGAACCTTCTTTTCATTGGGGACATTTTCGCTTCGCCGGGCCGGTCGCTGGTGGCCCGCCACTTGCGCGATATCGTGGGCACGGAGAAAATCGACCTGACGATCGCCAACGGCGAGAACGCCGCCGGAGGCTTCGGCATTACGCCACAACTTGCCGACGAGCTGTTCGGCTACGGCATCGACGTGCTCACGAGCGGCAACCACGTCTGGGACAAGCGCGAGATTCACGATTACTTCGCGCGCCAGCCGCGGCTGCTCCGACCGGCGAACTATGTCGAGGAGCTTCCTGGGGCCGGCGTGGTTGTGGTCGGGGCCCGCAATGGGGTCGATTGCGCCGTCCTCAATCTCCAGGGCCGGTCGTACATGCCGTCCACGGACTGCCCTTTCCGCAAGGCCGATGCGCTGCTGAGGGATCTGCCTCCCGAAGTCAAGGTGCGCTTCGTCGACTTTCACGCGGAGCTTACCAGCGAAAAGATGGGAATGGGCTGGTACCTGGACGGCCGCGTCTCGGCGGTCATCGGCACTCATACGCACGTCGCCACCGCGGATACGCGCATACTTCCGAATGGTACGGCTTATCAGACCGATGTCGGGATGACAGGGCCGTACCATTCGATTATCGGTATCGATAAGGACATCATCCTGCGCCGATTCCTCACGCAATTGCCGGTTCGCATGGAGGCGGCACGCCACGGCGCCGAACTGCACGCGGTGATCGTCGCGGTGGACGAATCGACAGGCCGCGCGAGCGCGGTGCGGCGGCACACTGTAACCTAGAATTCTGTGGCGCTGACGTTTGAACAGGCGCGCGAGTGCGTTCTCCGGGAAGCGCGCGGGAGCCCGGAAGCCGAGCAGGTCCCCGTGCTCGAGTGCGCGGGCCGCGTTCTTGCCGAAGCGATCGTTGCCGACCGCGATTATCCTCCGTTCCCTCGCTCAGCCCGCGATGGATATGCAGTCCGCGCCGCGGATCTGCCGGGCGAACTGAGAGTGACCGGCGAGGTTCGCGCAGGCGAGGTTTTCGCAGGCGGAATCGGGCCAGGCGAGGCGGTCGAGATAATGACCGGCGCTCCCCTGCCCCCGGGTGCGGATGCGGTGGTGATGATCGAGCACACGGACCGGACCGGTGATTGTGTTCGAATCGATCGCCCGCCGAAAGCCGGTGATAATTTCAGCCCGCGGGGCGTCGAGGCACGGCGGGGCGACGTGGTCCTGGCCCCGGGACGGCGCCTCGGGTTTGCCGAGGCCGCGCTGCTGGCGATGGTCGGGCGGCAGTGCGTGTCGGTGTTCAGGCAGCCGCGCGTGGCGATCTTGCCGACAGGGGACGAAATCGTCGAAGCTGGCGAGCAGCCGCGAGAGTTCCAGATTCGGAATTCAAACGCATGTTCACTGGCCGTCCAGGTTCGGCGCGCGGGAGGGTTGCCGGAGATTCTTCCGATCGCTCGTGATCATTACGAAGCGACGCGCAGCCTGATTGAGCGCGGCCTGGACAGCGAACTGCTGCTCATTTCGGGCGGCGTTTCGGCCGGCAAGTACGACCTCGTCGAGCGGGTACTGGCCGATCTTGGCGCGCGATTTTTCTTCGATCGCGTGCTCATCCAACCGGGCCAGCCGTTTGTCTTCGGCGCCGCCCGCGGCCGGTTCTTTTTTGGACTGCCGGGGAATCCCGCATCCACCATGGTGACATTCGAGTTGTTCGCACGCGCGGCCCTGGATCTTCTGGGTGGAGCGTCCGCTGCGCCACTTCCACTTTTGCGGGCGAAATTAACGCGCGAGTTCCGGCACAAGACCGGTTTGACGCGTTTCCTGCCGGCGCGCTTAAGCGAGGACGGCTCTCTTATCACGCCCGAACCCTGGCATGGATCCGGCGACGTCCCGGCGCTGGCGCGTGCCAATGCGTTTCTGGTGGCTGAGGCGGACCGCGAGTTCTGGGCGGCCGGCGACGATATCCGGGTGCTTCTGAAATGAAGAGACTATCGCACTACGACACCACGGGCCGCGCCCGCATGGTCGACGTGTCGGCCAAGGCCGGGACCAGGCGCACCGCGACGGCGCAGGCCTACGTCCGCATTCGTCCGTCGGTGCTGAAGAAACTGCCGGAGAACCCCAAGGGAGATCCGCTCGAAATAGCGCGCATCGCGGGCATTGCAGGGGCGAAGCGGACATCGGAACTGATCCCGTTGTGCCATCCGCTGCTGCTCAGTCACGCCGATGTCTCAATCTCGCTCGAGCGGCGGGGCGTGCGCATCACATCCACGGTTACGTCGACGGGACCCACGGGTGTCGAGATGGAGGCGCTCACCGCCGCCGCGATCGCGGCGCTGACCGTGTACGACATGACCAAGGCGCTCGACAAGCGAATCGAAATTCAGGATCTGTACCTGCTGGAAAAGACCGGGGGGAAAAGTGGAGACTTCCGCAGATGATCCGCGTGGCGGTGGTCACGATCAGCGATTCGGCTGCGGCGGGAACGCGCGAAGATCGCTCCGGACCTGCTCTCCGGCAACGTGCCGCGGAATTAGGCTGGAACGTGGCAGAGACCCGAGTGGTTTCGGACGATGCTTCTACAATTTCCTCCACTTTGCGGGCGCTCGCTGATGCGGACACAGTGGATGTGGTTCTGACCACGGGCGGCACCGGCGTCAGCGCGCGCGATGTCACTCCGGAAGCGACCCGGGCGATCGCAGACCGCGACGTTCCGGGCTTTGGCGAGTTGATGCGCAGTGAGGGCCGTAAATTGACGCGGATGGCCCCGCTCTCCCGCGGCGGAGCGGTGACGCGAGCGGCCACGCTGATTCTCAATCTCCCAGGCTCCCCTCGCGGTGCGGTAGATTCATTAAATATAGTTGTAGATTTGATTCCACATGTGGTCGATCTGCTACACGGCCATACCGGGCATCATGCGAAACTAACGGATTGAAGCGAGCATCCAATTTAAAGATGCTGATTCGAAGAGCCTTCGCAAGTCTATGGGCCATAGGTCTCCTGGCCGGCCAGGATCCGCCGAAGCAGGAGCAAAAAGAAAACGATAGCGTTATTCGCGAGGTTTTCAAGTTCGTGCTGGTTCCGGTGACGGTCACGGACCGGAGCGGGAACTTTGTAAGCGGTCTCACTCCGTACGATTTTCGTCTGTTCGACAATTCCAAGCCGCAGAAGATCACGGAGGACATCGCGTCACACCCCATCTCGCTCGTGATCGCGATTCAAGCGAACGCGGTAATGGAGAAAGTGCTGCCGCAGATACAGCGGGTCGGCAGCGTGATCGAGTCGAACGTGCTTGGCGAAAGCGGCGAAGCGGCTGTGCTGGGCTTCGACCATCGCATTCAGCCGCTGACTGGATTTACTTCGGAACCGGACAAAATCGAAGCTGCACTCAAGAAACTGAAGGCGGGCAGCTGGTCGAGCAACTTGAACGACGCGGCGATGGAAGGCATCAATCTCCTGCGCAACCGGCCCGCGAATCGCCGGCGAATTCTGCTGCTGATCAGCGAGGCGCGCGACAAGGGCAGCGAGATCAAGGTGCGCGATGTGCTGACTGCGGCTGACTTTGCTAATGTCGCGGTGTACTCAGTAAACGTCTCGCACCTGCTCACGTCGCTCGAAACCAAGGCTCAACCTGCGCGCCCCAACCCGATTCCACCCGAAGCCCGTCACCTGCCGGCGGGCGTGATCGGTACTCCGACCACAGACTCGCAAACGGCGACCGGCAATTGGATTCCGCTATTGAAGGACATCTTTGATGCCGCCAAGGGCATTTTCGTCGCGGATCCGCTGGATGTGTACACCAGGTACACGGGAGGACGCGAGTACTCTTTCATGACGCAGAAGACGCTGGAGCGCGCGATCTCCGATATCGGCGAGGAACTGCACAGCCAGTACATGCTCACCTATCTGCCCAACAATCAGAATGAGGCAGGATTTCACGAAATAGCGGTGCAGGTGCTCAGGCCCGATGTGAAAATCCGAACGCGGGACGGCTACTGGCTCGCCGGGAAACCGGAGTAAACACTCAGGGCGGTAAGTAGTGAGTAGTCAGTAAGTTAGTGGCTCGCGGGCTCGACGATCGC
>QHXU01000173.1:17360-17879 GCA_003223065.1 Acidobacteriota bacterium
GATCGCGGCCGAACTCGGCCTCTTCGCGCTCGCAGGGCATGACAATCGTGCGGCCGGTAGTAGCCACTTCGACCGCGAGGCGGAACGCGACCTCCGTGGGCAGCAGAAATATCTTGCCCAGCATTTCGATCACATACTCATAGGTGTGATCGTCGTCATCGAGGAGCACGACGTGGTAAAGAGGCGTCAGCTTGTCCCGGTGCGTGGTTTCGATTTCCGGCGTGGCGGTGGGCCGCGGCATATCTAATTACTATTTTGCAAAGCCACGGCCATTTGATCAATACAGCCTTCAACCGCAGCGGCCAGAACGTCTGCGGCTTTCTGCGCCGGCGAGAGGAATCGATAACGCTTCAGCGATTCCACGAGAAATGCGCCATAACCGCCATTGGCGAGCGACTTTAATTGATCAGGCCTGATCTCGCCCTTGATCTGATCCACGGTTTGGCCGTTCCGCAGCAAGCCCGCGACGCGATCCGTCAGTTCTTCGATAAAGGCGCATTTCTGGTAGAGGCGGTCTTT
>QHXU01000173.1:18015-43283 GCA_003223065.1 Acidobacteriota bacterium
CAAAACCGTGGAGCAGGTCGCCCGTGGCCACGGCCTTCTTCTGCGGGCAGAAAACGACGACGTCGCCGGCCGTGTGGCCTCGGCCGCGAAAAGCCAGATGCAGATCGTGCGCACGGTCGTGGAGAATTAAGTCGCTGTCAAACGTGATATTGGGTAACTCCGGCGTAAAAGCGCGCATTTCTGCCAAATAATCGTTGGTTTCCCGCACGGCTTCTCCAAAATAGGCCTTGTCCTCCGCGGTTTTTGCAGCGGCGAGCTGCTGCTGGTAGTTCTCGAGGCTCTTCTGTGCTTCCGCCAGCGATGCTTTGAGGCGAGTTTCGGAGAGCTTCGACAGAAGCTGCCGCGTGGGCTCGCTCGCTACGATGTCCGCGGAAGGCGCGATGCGCTTATAGCCGTGGTTCCCCTGTGTGTGATCCCAGTGGAAATGGGAGTTGACGATGTAGCGCACGGGCTTCAAGGTGATCTCGCGGCGAATCTGCGAGACCAGGGCGATGACGGCCGAGGGCTTGGAATGCGTGTCCACAATCAGGAGATCGTCCGTGTTTTCGAAAATGGCGGCGTTGGAGTTGGTGAGCGCGACAGGTTTGGCGATGGCGGCGTACACTCCATCGGCAACCTTCTCGATCTCGAACAGCGCCGGCTGCGGTGGCGAGGAGGCCTGCGCCCGCGCCTGGGTGGCGCGGAAGATGCTTTGCTCGAGCAGGGATGCGCCCGTCCAGCATGCGCCAAGGGTGGTGCGCAAAAAGCCTCTCCGGTTCGAAGACATGCGTAGATGGTAGAATGAAAGCGAAAGGGGGCGCAACGGATTCGACGGGATTGCATCCGTCGTGGAAAGGCGTGCCGGGTTCCGAGCTCCCGTAAAACGATCGGAAAACCAAAACTGCCAATACACCGCAGTTTGCTTACGCTGCCTAATTGATTAGGTAGCCGCTCCGGACCGTTGGGCCTGCACATGGTCCGAGAGCGTCATCTTGCAGGATCAGGTCCAAGGCTTCTGTCCGGAGCCGAAAGCCGAAATTAACCGGGCTAAGCCGCCTCTCTCTTGCCGGTTCCGCAAGAGGCGGACGAAAACCAACGAATCGGAAACGCACGTAGTCTTTTTGCGGTGGACTTTCTCGGACGCGGGTTCGACTCCCGCCGCCTCCACCATTTCAATTAGCGGCAATGAGCCTTCAGGCCAGCGATCAGCCGTCACTGCAGTCGGGCCAGCTCCTCCGGATAGAGTCGATTGTGTGGAAATTCTCTGGCCAACCAATCCAATAATTCTCTTGCACGGCTCCAGTTGTGGTCGCGCAGCGCCGCCACCGCGAGTAACACGCGCGCGTAGGGGAGCAGATAATGCCCTTTCTCGGCGGTGATGGAGAGCTTTTCGATGCCGCGTTCCTTGTCCGTTTGCGCGCCGCCGATTCGCAACAGCCAGCGAAGCGGCGCGGGCTTCAGGCTCAGCAGGTAGTTTTCAACGCCGATTGCCAGGTATGCGTCGCCGTTATCCGGATCGTTTGCCAGAAGCTTTTCCGCCAAAAGCCGGCTGGTTTTCACGTCACTAAGAGATGCCAGGTATCGCTTTTCGACCAGCGCCAGATAATCGGCGCGCAATCCGAGCCGCAGCACGGTCGCAAAAAGCGCGTTCGCGTCCTCGGGCGCGCGCTCGAGAACTCGCTTCGCTAACACCTCGCTCCGGGCGAGGGCGTCGAGAAACTTGCGTTTCAGCACCGGATCGGGGCTCAGCTTCCGCCGCGTCTCAAAGTTCTGGTCATCCAGAAAGAATTCGGACTGCAGAATATGGAGACGATCGAACTCCGTGAACAGGTAGGCTGCGGCGTCGGAGACAGGACCCATCGGATCGTCAGGACGCAGGCGTTCCCAATCGTGGAAGGTTCCGTGGGCTTCGTCGAACTGCAGATTGTACATCTGCCGGTAGCCCGTTTCGAGAAGCGCAGCCTGGGCATTCAGGCGAATGCCAGACACCATCGCGAGACTTAGCAGCAAGATGCGCATCAAGAACTCGTTCACCTGCCGGGCTAATCACCCGCCGGCCTACACATGGCGACGGCACTGCTTTCGGACAGGTTACCAAAAGCTACTCGCCGCGCTGATCGGCGGCTACCCGTGTTTCTTTTCCCAGGGACGAACAGGTTGGCCGCGGTCGCGATCCACGATGCGGTCGTAGAGGTGCTCATCGGAGATGGTTCCGAGCGACAAATTATAAAGGCTGGTCAGTCCGAGCCCTTCACGCACATCCTCTTCGAAGGCGTGCAGCCTTTTCAATTGGGAGGCCAGAGCTGGAAATTCGCGCCCCGAGGGAGTGCGCAGGAACATTTGGTATCCGCGGTTCACAAGGATCCCGATCTCGTCGCCCATTAACACGCCAGTTCTGTCGATCTTCACCGCGCCTTTGCCCACATCCTCGACCACCGCTGCGCAGCCGTGGCGCGTGACGCGCACACGGCCGTCGGTCTGGCGCGCGCTCTCGATCCCGAACTGTCTCAGGTTCGCGATGCGCTCTTCGAAAGTAGGCTCGTGAGGCTTCTCGCGGCGAAAGAACATGGTCGCTTCATTATAATGCCTGAGTGCCTTATTTACTCGCTTTGGACGAAGGAACCACCAGCGCGCGCGCCGCGCTGTACGACTCCGAGGGCCGGCGCATCGCGATGGAAGCGTGTCCGATCGAGTGCAGGTATCCGCAGCCTGGCTGGGTGGAGCAGGCCGCCGGCGAGATCTGGGGAGCGCAACTTAGCGCCGCCAAGGCCACCCTGGCGGCGGCGCGCGTGAAGGCGTCCGAAGTCGACGCGATCGGCATCACGAATCAGCGCGAGACTACCGTGTTATGGGATCGGCGCAGCGGCGAACCCGTCGCGCCCGCGATCGTCTGGCAGTGCCGCCGTACCGCGCCTTATTGCGATGCGCTCCAACCGCGCGAAACGAACGCAAGACCGGCCTGGTGATCGACGCGTATTTCTCCGCCAGCAAGATCCGCTGGATTCTCGATCATACACAGGCGCGGGCGAGCGATCTGCTCTTCGGCAATGTCGACACGTGGCTGATCTGGAAGCTAACCGGCGGCGCGGCGCACGTCACCGATCCATCCAACGCTTCGCGCACGATGCTCATGAACCTGACCAGCGGCGATTGGGACGAAGAACTGCTCTCGATTTTTGGAATCCCGCGCGAGATGCTGCCGAAGATCGTGCGCTCGAGCGGCGTCTGCGGCATGGCGGGAGCCGGGCACTTCGGGACTGAGATTCCGATCGCCGTAATCGCGGGCGATCAACAGGCGGCGCTGTTCGGACAGGCGTGCTTCTCGCCGGGGCTTACCAAGAACACATACGGCACAGGATGTTTCGCCCTGTTGCACGCCGGCGGCAAGCCCCCGGTCTCGAAGCACCGTCTGCTGGCGACGCGCGCAGCTTCGCCCGATGCGACCGCGCAGTTCGCCGTCGAAGGGAGCGTGTTCATCGCCGGCGCGGCGGTGCAATGGTTGCGCGACAAGTTGGGCATTCTTTCGACAGCGCCGGAGTCGGAAGCAATCGCCGCGTCCGTGCCTGACTCCGGCGGCGCGTATTTTGTTCCGGCATTCGTCGGACTGGGCGCGCCGCACTGGGATTCGGCCGCCCGCGGCGTAATCACGGGCATTACCGCCGGAACGGACCGTGCACGCCTGGTACGCGCGGCGCTGGAGAGCATCGCCTATCAAACGCGGGAGCTGGTGGAGGCGATGGAGGCAGACAGCGGCCACAGACTCAAAGAACTCCGGGTGGACGGCGGGGCGGCGGCCAACAATTTCCTCATGCAGTTCCAGGCTGACATCCTCGGCCGTCCAATTGTCCGCCCCGCGGATATCGAGACCACGGCACTCGGCGCAGCGTATCTCGCCGGCCTGGCCACGGGGTTCTTCAAGGGCCTCCCTGACCTGGAGCGCTTCTGGCGCGCCGAGCGAGTCTTCGAGCCGCGGATGGGCGCGGCGCAGCGCGAGGAGCTGTTCAGCGGCTGGCAGCACGCCGTTGCGCAGTGCCGGCTTTCTGACTCTGCCGGGCTACACGGCAAAAACGCCTGAGCTCAGCGGCCTAAGGTGAACTCCTTAAGGCGCTTTCCCAATTGACCGTTTCATCTCTGAATGTTACTTTCCTCGTATCGGAGGTCGAAATTACGGGAGTTTGAAGCTCCCGTAGTTTCGCCAGATAAGAAGTTTGCGGTATAGAAGTTTGCGGTAAGGAGATTGAATGTCAAGGTTGAATTACCAGGACCCGGCTACCAAGATACTGGCTCGCCTCATTATCGCCGCGGCCTTATTGCTCGTCACTCAGATCCTCAGACCTTAAACCTCGCCCGGTTCTGGGCAAGTCCGTAGACCTCCCCCGCGACTCGAAATGTATTCGCATGCGCTTCGGCGGTTAGCTCGATCGGTTTTGAATAACCGCCGCCCAGCGTGATCACCAGTGGCACGCCGCGTGCGTGGCAAATACTGATCACTCTGCGGTCGCGCTCCTTAAGGCCGGCTTGGGTCATGGCCAGCCGGCCGATGGAGTCGCTTGAAAGAGCATCGACGCCCGAAAGGTAGAAAACCATGTCCGGCCCGAACTCGAATACCCGCGGCAGCAGTGCATCGAGCTTTCGCAAGTACTCTTCATCGCCCGTGTGGTCCGGGAGTTCGACATCGATCTTGCTCCGCTGTTTCCGGAATGGAAAATTATTCGCGCCGTGAAGGGAAAGCGTGAGCACGTCCGGATCCTGCTCGAAAAAGTGCGCCGTGCCGTCGCCCTGATGCACATCCAGATCAACCACTGCTGCGCGGCGCAGCCCGCCCTTAAAGCGCATCGAATGGATCGCTATCGCCACATCGTTAAACACGCAGAACCCCGAGCCCTCGCATCGAAACGCGTGGTGCGTGCCACCGGCGAGCGTCCCTCCCAGGCCCGAGGCGAGCGCGTCCTCAGTGGCGCCCAACGTACCGCCGGCAGACGCGAGCGTACGCCGTACCAGGCCTTGGGACCAGGGAAACCCGATGCGGCGCATCATCGCTTCCGGCAACGTGCCCTCGAGGAACTGCGCAACGTATGCGGCATCGTGCGCCAGGCGCACGGTTTCCGGATCGGCCGGCGTGGAGGGTTCGAGACGAAAGAATCCGTCGGCCATGAGCAGGTCACGTAAAAGTTTGTATTTTCCGATCGGAAATTTGTGGCCTTCCGGCAGCGGGATCTCGTGATGGTCGCAGTAAAACAGCCTGCGCGACGTCATCGCTTGGATAGATCGCGAATGATGATGTCCTTGAACCGGAAGTTCCCGCGGCCACCCGAGTGCAACTGGAGCGCAATGGGTCCGTCGTCGCTCTCCGGTTTCGGATCAGTGTAGTCGATCATCGTGACGCCGTTCAGCCGGGACACGTAGTGGTTTCCCTCGACCTTGAGCAGATAGTCGTTCCAATCATCCGGCCGCACCACGCTCTCGTTCTCCGGAGAAGGCCACGCCATCCAACCCCTCTTCTGCTCGTAGACGCCGCCGGTGTGCCTGCCCAAGCCGCAATCGATCTCGAATTGCGGGCCCTTGGTCACGTCGGCCGTGCCGGCCTTGAACCACACATGAAAGAAAACGCCGCTGTTGCCGTCTCCCTCGCATTTGAAGCGCAGCGCGAGTTGGAAATCCTTGTAGCTCTTCTCGGTTTGGAGATAACCGTATGCCTTGGTGACGGCGACGCCGTGAATGGTCCCGTTCTCGATTTCCCACTTCTCCTGGCCGATGTTGACCCAGCCGGTGAGGTCCTTGCCGTTGAACAGCGAGACCCAGTCCTCGCCTGGGGCTTTCACCCTGGATTGCGCGAGCAATGCGGCGGCGAGAATAAGCGGAATCATCTTTTCAGGATACGCCGAGGTCGCTGCGGATGGCTGCGGCGATGCTTTGGGCGTAGTGGTCGACGCGATCGAGCTGCGGACCCTCCACCATCACGCGAGCCAGTGGCTCAGTGCCGGAAAAGCGCACCAGCACGCGGCCGGCATCGCCGAACTCGGCCTCCGCGCGGCGGATCTCCGCGTTGGCGCGCGCCAGATCCGCCAGCTGGCGCTTTTCTTTCACGGGTACGTTCACGAGTTTCTGTGGATAGATTTCGAGGCCGGCAGTGAGATCGTCGAGATCCTGGCCCGAGGCGCGCATCACCTCCAGCACACGAAGGGCGGTGAGCAAGCCGTCACCGGTAGTCGCGTAATCCAGAAAAATGACGTGTCCGCTCTGCTCGCCGCCGAGCGGCGCCTGCCGCCGGATCATCTCTTCGAGCACGTATTTGTCGCCGACCGGAGTCCGCACCAGTCCGATGCCGTGGCGCTTCAGAGCACGTTCCAGACCGAGATTCGACATCACCGTGGCGACGACTTCGGTGAGACGTCCGCGGGCATGCAGGGGCAGCGCGTTCATCAGCATCACGGCGTCTCCATCAACGATTTTGCCCGCGGGCGAAATGAACAACGCCCGGTCGGCGTCGCCGTCAAAAGCCACGCCGAGGTCGGCGCCGGCCGCGAGCACGCGCGCCCGCAAGCCCTCGAGATGCAGCGAGCCGCAGTTCAGGTTGATGTTCTTTCCGTTGGGCTCTCCGTTCATCCGCTCGACGCGTGCTCCCAATCGCTCGAACAGGGCGGGCGCAAGATGGGTCGCGGATCCGTGCGCGCAATCGGCGACCAGGTGGACGCCGCCCAGGCCGGCCGGCATCGTCGAAGCGAGGTGGTCCACATACTCGCGGTCCAGTCCTTCGTCGATCGACAGTGCTTTCGGCGCCGGATGCACACGCTCCTCGGCGAACGCGAAGATGTGCCGCTCCAGTTCGTGTTCCTGCTCATCGGGCAATTTCAGCCCGGAATGGTCGATAATCTTGATACCGTTATCGCGATAGGGATTGTGCGAAGCGGAGATCATGACGCCCGCGGAAAAGGGACCGGTCTTGGCGACATGAGCGAGACCGGGTGTCGTGATCAGGCCGGCGAAGCGCGCCCGTACGCCGTCCCGCTCCAGTCCTCCGGCGACATGTTCCGCGATCCAGGGTCCGGATTCGCGCGTGTCCATTCCGATGACCACTTCCCGAGCCCGGCGATGCTTCTCAATCCAGCGCGCCAGCGCCACGCCCACCGCGAACGTCGTCGCGCGGTCGAGAGGGTATTGCCCCGCCACCCCGCGCATTCCATCGGTCCCGAATAACTGCCGCATGCTTATTTGGTATTTCCCGTTTTCTCGATCGTCAGCTTCACGGTGACAATCGGCGATGATTCGAGGCGCACCTGCGGATCGGACACGAACGCGTCCACACGCATCGCAGAAGTGCGCGTCATGGCGCTCAAGTCGATGGCATCCGTTTCCGCTGCATCGATCGAGACGACGTGTGATTCCGGCCCGGCGATACGAACTTTATCGGGGGTCACCTCCTGCCGCACCACCCGGTAACCCGCGGGCGGCGGCGCGGAGATCCGGACCTGCACAGCGACGTCTGATCTGCGAGGGCACCGCGCGCAGGAAGGTCACGCCTTGCGGCAGGCTCAAGTTCGCCTCCGAGAGAGTAAATGTGTGTTCGCCGGGCCCGCTGACGGCGGCAAGATCAAGCAACACCGCTGCTTCGGAGAGATTCGCCGCCGTAAGTTTTCGCGAGGGCCCGCGCAGTTCCATGTGGACGCTATCCGGCACGTCGGCCACCATCACCAGCTGCGGCGGCAAGTCTTTGTAGAGCACGGGTACGACACGAGTGGCCACCAACTCCGGCTCGCCCATGATGGCGAACCACAGCAGTACCGCGAGCAATAGCGACGCGAGTTTCCAACCGAGATTGTGGATGATCGATCGCCAGATCACGGTTCAGCCTGCTTCCACCGCGGCTCCGGCTCCGGCTCCGCCTTGCGGCGACGCGCCGAAGTGTGACGCGTGAGGTGTTCCCGCACCCGCTCCAGAGGTACGTCGGGCTCCAGATCGCCGCGAGAGGCGATCGATATTCGTCCCGTCTCCTCAGAGACCACCAGCGCAAGAGAATCCGTCTCTTCGGTAACGCCGATCGCAGCGCGATGGCGCGTGCCGAGCTGGCGCTGCATCACCGGATTCATGGTCAGCGGCAAGAAACACGCGGCCGCGGATAAACGGTCGCCCTGGATGATCACCGCGCCATCGTGGAGCGGACCGCCCTGATGGAAGATTGCACAAATCAGATCGCGCGAGACGGCCGCATCCAGCGCCACACCGCTTTCAATGAACGTTCTCAAGCCTATATCGCGCTCGACGACGATGAGCGCGCCAGTCTTCTCCTCCGCCATCTGCTCGAGCGCGAGCAGGATCTCTTCCACCACTTCGCGCCGCTCGAGCTGCCCGCCGAGCCCCAGCCATCGGCTGCGCCCGATGCGCGCCAGCAGCCGCCGTATTTCGGACTGGAACATCACGATCAGCGCGATAGCCGTGTATGGCGCGAGGCCTGCCAGCACGGAGCGCAACAACTCGAGCTTGGCCCAGACGGCAATCAGATACACGATGGCCAGCACCCAGATTCCGCTTAGAATGTGCGCGGCCCGGCGTCCGCGCACGATCAGGATGAACTGATAGATCAGGTACGCGACGGCCAGGATGTCGATCACGGAGGTGATCGTAAGCTTAGGGATATCCGGCAGCAGGATCTGGGGCATCAAAATGCTTTCAGCGGAACTGGTAACGAGCCTTGGCGATGGGCATGCCGCGCACTTGGATGCGCGACAGGTCGGCCGACCCCACGCCCGGCGCCTCGGCCAGCAGCAATGTATTATCGCAGTTCTCGCGGGCCTTCGTGTCGCGCGTCGCGCGCGGGGTCATATTTCAAGTATACGACGCACGCGCCAAGATTAAGCGCTCTTAATCTCGGTCCACAGCCGGTCGCGCAGGCTCTGCGATGCTGCAGATTGCGGCTCGAACCATTCGCCCCGCGCGAGAACCTCGGGCGGCGGATAGAGCACGGGATTTTCGCGAATTTCTGGGGGAAGCAGCTTGTGAGCCGCGCCGTTCGCGGTGGCGGTGCGTGTCGCCTGCACGATCTTCGCTGCGACCTCCGGCCGCAAGAGATAATCGATGAAATGATGCGCAAGCTCGCTGCGCCGGCTCTCACGGAGGATCGCCATGTTGTCGGCGAACCGCGCGAAGCCTTCGGCCGGCAGCACGAAGGCAAGCTCGCCGCGCGCCGCGGCGATCGCCTGCGCCGCCGTAACGGCCCAGGCTTGGGCCGCGCCGACATCGCCGGCCACCAGCTGGTCGCGCACTTCGGCGTTTAGGTAGGCGCGCAGCAGCCGTTTTTGTGCGATGGCTTCCTGCTTGGCTCGCCGGAGCTCGTTCGGATCACCCGAATTCAATGAATACCCTAGCTTCTTGAGGCACGCCCCCAGCACCTCTGGAGGATCGTCGAGCATCGTGATCCGTCCGCGGAGCCGCTCATCCCAAAGGTCGGACCAGGCGCGCGGCTGAGGCGCGAGGCTCCGCTGATAGGCGATTCCCGTAGTGCCGTGCATGTACGGAACGCTCCATCGCAGCTCCGGGTCCCAGGAAGGGTGTTGAAACGCCGCGTCGAGCGCCTGAAGATTCGGCAGCCAATCATGGCGGAGCGGCGCGACGAGGCCCATCTCCCGCATCGGCCGAACGTACTCTGCGGATGGAAATACCACGTCCCAGCCCGAGTTGCCGCTCATTACTTTGGCGAGCATCTCCGGAATGCTTTCGTAGGTGCCATAGTGTACCCGCACGCGGAACTCGCGCTCGAAACCGGGGATCGTGTCCGGTGCGACGTAATCGGACCAGTTGTAGACATTCAGCCTCGGGACGCCGCCGCCGCATCCCGCTGCTCCCGCCACGCTCATCAGGAAGACACGGCGGTTCATGCCGAGCGCAACCTTTCCGAGAACAGAACGATTGCCCCCAGCGCGACGATGACCACAGTCGAAACCGCGTTAAGCATGGGGTTCACGCCGCGCCGGGCCAGCGCGTAGATCGCCATTGGCAGCGTCTGCGAGTCGACGCCGGCAACCAGGCTGGTGATGACATAGTCGTCGATCGATATGGTGAACGCAAGCATCGCGGCGGCGGCAACGGCCGGTGCGAGGTGAGGCAGCGTTACCTTGCGAAAAGCCACCCACTCGGTGGCACCGAGGTCGAGCGCCGCTTCTTCAAGAGCCGGGTCGAACGTGCGCAGCCGCGCCATCACCACAACGACCACGTATGCTACCGAGAACGCCACGTGCGCCAGGATCACCGTGTGCATGCCAAGCCGCAGATCCAGAAATCGGAACACCCACTGAAAAAACGCCAGCAGAGACACGCCCGTGACGATTTCGGGTGTTACCAGTGAAAGATACAAGGATCCTGCCAGCCAGTTCGAGCCGCGTTTCCACAACCCGTAGGCGCCAAGCGTGCCTATGACGGTGGCGAGGACTGTCGATCCCACGGCAATGATGAGGCTGTTCATCGCGGACTCGACTAGTTCCCGATCCGCTGCAGCGGCCTGATACCAGTAAAGTGTGAATCCTCGCCACACGGTGAATCTCGATGCGTTGAAACTGAACACCGCGAGGATCAGCAGCGGCACGTGGAGGAACACGTACACGGCCGTCGCGTAAAGGGCGAGACCGCGCTTCACAACAATTCCTCTCCCTGGCGGCGCACGGCAAAAAGGAGCGCCATCGCCACCGCCATCAGAGTCAGTGAGGCCGCCGCCCCAAAAGGCCAGTCGCGCGCCGCCGTGAACTGGTTCTGCACCAGGTTGCCGATCAGGATGGTCTTGCTGCCGCCCAGCAAGTCCGACGTGAGATACGTGCCGAGACAGGGCACGAATACGAGAATCGCACCGGCACGAATGCCGGGAGCGCAGAGCGGCAGCATCACGCGGAACAAAGTGTTCCACGGGGGCGAGCCGAGGTCCGCGGCGGCCTCGAGAAGGCTCTTGTCGAGCCGTTCCAGCGTGGCGTAGAGCGGCAGCACCGTGAACGGCAGATACCCGTAGACCAGCCCGAGGATTACCGCGCCGTCGTTGTAGAGCATCGGCAGCGGCGTATGGATCAAGCCAGCTGCCTGCAGGCCGGTGTTGATCAGTCCGGTGTCGCGCAGCAGGAACATCCAGGCGTAAGTGCGGATCAGGAAGCTGGTCCAGAACGGGAGGATCACCAGACTCAGATAAAGATTCTTGCGTGAACCGGACCGGGCGATAAACAGCGCCAGCGGAAATCCGAGCACCAGGCAAAGAGCGGTCGCGACGGCGGCGATCCAAAACGACCGCAGGAAGATCGCGCCATAAAGGGGATCAAACAGCAAGCGATAGTTTTCCGTTGTCCAGGGGCGCTCCACTCCGCCGTATGCGCCGCGTGTGAGCAGGCTGTAGAAGCAGATGATAGCCAGCGGCACTGCGATTGTGACGATCATCAGGGCCGCCGCCGGGGCCAGAAACAGAGAGCGCAACGGCTTCACGGCGAGAATCGCAGCGCGTCGCCCGGGTTCCACCAAACGTGCACGGCATCACCCGGCGAAACCGCCGGGCCCTGAGGGGGAATCTGCGCAACCAGGGCTTCCCCGCCCTCGAGCCGCGCCGCCACGTGCACCACCGAGCCCAGGAAGGCGCACTCTGTCACGACCGCCAGTCGGGTGTTCACGCCGTTTTGGGGCCGCTCGCGTGATATGCGTGTCGACTCGGGCCGCACGCCGATGCCATCGATCCAGTTGATCGTGCCCAGAAACGACGCCACGAACCGCGTTCGCGGTCGCTGATAGATCTCCTGCGGCGAGCCGACCTGTTCCACCACGCCGGCGTTCATCACCGCGATCCGGTCCGAGAGCGAGAGAGCTTCCTCCTGATCGTGCGTCACGAACAGAAACGTAACGCCAACGCGGCGCTGCAGGTCTTTGAGCTCGGCGGGCTCGTCGAGCAGCAGAACGTCGGGCGCGAGCACCAGGGACCGCGCCAAGGCTACGCGCTGACGCTCTCCTCCCGAAAGATCGCAAGGCATCCGCAACTCCTTGCCGGTCAAGCGCACCTGCTCGAGCACCCGTTCGACATGTGCTTCGATCCCATCCGCGCCTTTGCGGCGGAGGCCGAACTCGACGTTACCGCGAACGGTAAGGTGCGGGAACAGAGCGTAGCTCTGAAACACGGTGTTGACATTGCGGCGGTACGGCGGAAGATGATCGATGCGGGCTCCGTTCAGCCACACTTCGCCCGTGGTAGGCGTTTCGAATCCGGCGATCAGACGCAGCATCGTGGTCTTGCCGCATCCGGAGGGGCCAAGCAGCGAAAAAAACGCGCCACGCTGGACCTCGAGAGAAACGCCGTTCACGGCGCGGTGCGAAGGGAAATGCTTTGAAACCCCGCGCAGCTCCAGAATCGCGTCCATCGGGTTTACCGCAGATCGGGAAAGATCTCGGCCACTTGCTGCTCACGCCGGCGGACCGAATCCATGATGGCTTCCTTCTTGCGAGCGACGTCTTCCTGGTAGCGCAGGACCTTGGCCGCGGATTCAATCAGATCTCGCTCGCCGCGGCTGACTCCGGCAGAAAGGCGTTCATCGAGTTCTCGACTGATTCGTTCACAAAACGCGCGGAGCAGAGAGGGATCGCGCAGAAGCTGTTGCTGTGAGATGCCCGTCACCTGAAAGACCTTCAGATGGAAGCCCTTGACAAAAGAACTCCACAGCGGCCAATCTTCCAGGCTGCTTCCGAGCTCCCGGTAGATGTGATAAAGCGTCACGTCCAGGCGGCTTTTTGGACGCGGCACCGGCTTGTAGATGTAGCCGAGCATATGGAAGCTGAGGCCGGCGCGAGGGCGGCTGAATGTGTCTTCGAGAATCGCGTCCATCAGCCGGCGCGCCGGCTTAAAACGGCCGAGAAAATAAAGGATATTGGGATGGCGGTCGAGAAACCAACTCAGCTGCGCCGGAGGCCAGGAGCGTGCCGTCAAATCAATCGGGCGCCGGAAGACCAGCCGCTCGAAGCGCCGCAACTGGCGCCACGCCGAAGAAAACTCACGCCGTTTGCAGAGGGCGTCGATCTCGAAATCAATCGTAAAGTCCGCGGCGAGTGGCTGCCCGGCGCGCGCAGCATGCCGGCGAATCTGCCGGCAGGCTTCGATCACGCGATTCGAACGGCCGTTCGCGGAAAGGCGAATGAGATACAAGGAATAGAAGCGCTCCGCCTCCCCCGCGTGGCTGCGAAAAAGATTAAGGACTGAAGTCATGAGCTAGCGTGCATATCTGATCGTAATGATAAATGAAACAGCCGGAGGCGTTCTTGTTTGCGGCGGCGACCATGGCCGCGGCCACCGTCGATGCCGGAATCGCCCGATACTTCCGAAGCGGTCCGGCTAGAGCGAACTCAAGCGCGCGGACAAGAGCGATGCCCGCGGCTTCTCCCGATCGCGGCTCCTCACGTTCCCCGATCAGAAAACTCGGACGCAAGATGTGCACTGCGTCCATCGGCAGTGTGCGAACCGCCTCTTCGAGCTCGCCTTTGACGCGCAGATAGAAGTTTTTGGAGCGCGGGTCAGCTCCCACGGAGGACACCAGCATGAATCGCGCGCCGCCCGCCGCCGAGGCGCGCCCGGCCAGCATCCTGGGATAATCGTAATCCACTTTGCGAAACGCCGCCTCGGAGCCGGCCTTCTTCATTGTCGTCCCCAACGTACAGTAGACATGCGCCCCTGTCGCGATCTCAATTGTATCCAAGCGCGCTAAGTCGATGCGGCGCTCGACCAGCCGCGGGTGAATCCGCCCCGCCGACCGGCGGACCACCGCGGTAACCGAATCGTACCGGGCAAGCAGGAGCCGAAGGCACTCCTGTCCCACCAGGCCGTTTGCGCCCACGATTACAGCGTGGCTCGATGACATCGATTCCGAAAACCGGGCCTTGTACTCGCTTTCAACTGTAGCTCAGCTATCACGATTGTTATCATCAAAATATACATGAGTACATCGACCGTCGGGATGGGCGAACCCCGCGCGCTGCGATTCTGGAACACGACCCTCGGCAAGAAAGCCGTGATGGCCGTAAGCGGTGTGGTGCTGGCCGGATTCGTGATCGGACACCTGCTTGGCAACCTGCAAATCTTTCTCGGACCGGACCGGTTCAATGGCTACTCGCGTAGCTTGAGACAGTTGCCCGCACTAGTCTGGAGCGTGCGCGTGCTGCTGCTGGTGATGGTGATCCTGCACATCTGGAGCTCTCTAGAACTGGCCGTCACCAAGAGCGAGGCGAGGCCGGTCGGTTACGCGAAATGGAAGCCAACCAGCTCTACCTACGCCTCGCGCACAATGTACATGACCGGACCGATCATCGCCGCCTTCGTTGTCTACCACCTGATGCAATTCACTTTTGGCGTCGGCGGCACTCCCTTCGAGGAAAACGACGTCTACGGCAACGTCATCGCCGGCTTCCGGGTGCCCGCCGTTTCCGGCTTCTACATTTTGGCGATGGGGCTTTTGTGCTTACATCTGCGCCACGGCCTGTGGAGCTTGTTTCAGACCCTCGGGTTCTACCACCCGCGCTACACGCCGCGGCTGAAGACCGCCGCGACTGTGGCCGCGCTCATCATCTTCCTAGGATTCATTTCGATCCCGGTCGCGGTGCTGGCCGGCGTGATTCCCCAGATTCTGTAGATGCAACTGGACGCGAGAATTCCAAGCGGGCCGATCGAAAAGGCCTGGGACAAGTGCCGCTTCGAGATGAAGCTGGTCAACCCCGCAAACAAGCGGAAACACGAAATCATCGTAGTCGGCTCGGGTCTGGCCGGCGGGTCGGGCGCGGCTACGCTCGCCGAGCTCGGCTACCACGTGAAGTGCTTCTGCTTCCAGGATTCCCCACGCCGGGCTCATTCGATCGCCGCGCAAGGCGGTATCAACGCCGCGAAGAATTATCAGAATGACGGCGATAGCATTTACCGCCTGTTTTACGACACGGTGAAGGGCGGCGACTTTCGCGCGCGCGAAGCTAACGTCTACCGCCTGGCCCAGATCAGCGTGAACATCATCGACCAGTGCGTTGCGCAGGGCGTGCCGTTCGCCCGCGAATACGGAGGAATGCTGGCCAACCGCAGCTTCGGCGGAGCCCAGGTGTCGCGCACTTTTTACGCACGCGGGCAGACCGGCCAGCAGCTTCTGCTGGGCGCCTACCAGGCGCTCGAACGCCAGGTGGACGCCGGCCGCGTCCGCATGTTTCCGCGCACTGAGATGCTCGACCTGGTGGTGATCGATGGCCGCGCGCGGGGCATCGTTACGCGCGATCTGGTCAGCGGCGCCATAGAGTGCCACACCGCCGACGCCGTCGTGCTCGGCACGGGCGGCTACGGCAATGTCTATTATCTGTCCACCAACGCCAAGGGGTCGAATTGTACCGCGATCTGGCGCGCCTACAGGCGCGGCGCGGCGTTCGCAAACCCATGCTTTACGCAAATTCACCCCACCTGCATTCCCGTCTCCGGCCACTACCAGTCGAAGCTGACGCTGATGAGCGAATCCCTTCGCAACGATGGCCGCATCTGGGTGCCGCTGAACAAAGGCGACAAGCGGCCAGCGAACGAAATCCCCGAAAACGAGCGCGACTATTATCTCGAGCGGCGCTACCCGAGTTTCGGCAACTTGGTGCCGCGCGACGTTGCATCGCGCAACACCAAAGCCGTATGCGACGACGGCCGGGGAGTCGGCGAGCACGGCCTCGGCGTGTATCTCGATTTCAGCGACGCGATCCGCCGTCTGGGCATCGAGAAGATCCGCGAGCGTTACGGGAATCTCTTCGAAATGTACCAGCGCATCACGGACGAAGATCCGTACCGGGTCCCGATGCGGATCTATCCCGCGATCCATTACACGATGGGCGGTCTGTGGGTGGATTACCACCTCATGTCGACGATTCCCGGCCTCTTCGTGGTTGGAGAAGCGAATTTTTCCGACCACGGCGCCAATCGCCTGGGCGCCAGCGCCCTGATGCAAGGTCTGTCGGACGGTTACTTCATCATCCCTTACACGATTGGGGATTACCTGGCTAGCGACAGGTTGGAAAAAGTGGATCCGGGCGACGCTGCATTCACGGCGGCGCGAGAGGACGTTGCCCGCCGTACGCGTGCCCTGCTCGAAGCCAAGGGAACACGCACGGTGGACTCTTTCCACCGCGAGCTTGGCAAGCTGGTATGGGACTACTGTGGCATGTCGCGCAACGCCGCCGGTCTCACGCAGGCGATCGGCAAGATTCGGGAGTTGCGCGCCGAATATTGGCGGAACGTCAAGGTCAACGGCGCTGGAGAAGAGATCAACCAGTCGCTCGAAAAGGCGGGGCGTGTGGCCGATTTCTTCGAATTGGCCGAGTTGATGTGCACCGATGCGCTCAGCCGCAACGAATCCTGCGGCGCCCACTTCCGCGAGGAGTACCAGACGCCGGACGGCGAGGCTTTGCGCGACGACGAGAACTTCTCCTTTGTCGCGGCCTGGGAATACACGGGCGAATGCCAGGCGCCGAAACTGCACCAGGAGCTGCTGGCGTTCGAGCACGTGCATCCTTCGCAGAGGAGTTACAAGTAATGCGCTTGATCCTCCATATCTGGCGCCAGCGCGAGCGCAACGCCCGCGGGCGAATGGAGCGCTACGAAGCACGCGATCTCAATCCTGACATGTCCATGCTCGAAGCGCTGGACGTGCTGAACGAGCAGTTGATCCTGGCCAGCGAAGATCCGGTTGCCTTCGAGCACGACTGCCGTGAAGGAATCTGCGGCTCATGCGGGTTCGTGATCAACGGCAGGGCGCACGGCCCGCTGGCGAAAACGACCGTGTGCCAGCTCACCCTGCGCCACTTCAAGGACGGTCAGGAGCTCTACCTGGAGCCTTGGCGAGCCCGTGCGTTTCCGGTCTTGCGCGATCTGATCGTGGACCGCAGCCCGTTCGACCGCAGGGAAGCGCGCCCGACGGCAACGCGATCCCCGTCCGCAAAGAAGATGCGGAGCGGGCGATGGACGCCGCGGCCTGCATCGGTTGCGGCGCCTGTATTGCGGCTTGCCCCAACGCGTCGGCATCGCTTTTCACGGGAGCCAAGATCACGCATCTCGGGTTGCTTCCCCAGGGCCAGCCGGAGCGGCAGACCCGCGCCATGCGTATGGTGGTGCAGATGAACCTGGAAGGGTTCGGCCAATGTACTAACATCGGCGAATGCGAAGCTGTGTGCCCGAAGGGGATTCGTCTGGAAGTGATCGCCAGAATGAACCGCGATTTCCTGCGGGCCCGTTGGACCGGGTCAGGACAACCGTAGCCCGCGCAAACCGTTTTAGGCTGCTACTGCCAGGCGCTCGCGGAGCACCTCGCGGATTCGGAGCAGGCGCACGCGGATACCGGTCGCCGTAATGCCCTCCACTCGGGCGATTTCTTCAGCGGTGTAGCCTTTGAGCGTCTGTTCGAGTAGCATCCGGTCGCGCCGCGGGCACCTCTCGAGAAGCCGGCGGAGCTCGATGGCGTCGAGGTCAATGGTGTAGGAGGCGCTCACTCCGTCGAGCGACACCGCCAGTGGGCTGCGAAACCGGGAGCGGAATAAATTTCGAGCGATCGAATTCACCCAGAATCCGATCAGGCCCGGATCCCGCAACTGATCTCGATACTCCCACCCACGCGCCCACGCAGCCTGAGCGATCTCCTCTGCTTCCTCCATCGGCGCGCCGCGAGCTAGCAAAAACCTTTGGGTCGCGCAGTAGCCGGACTGAAACGCCTGCGCGTAATCGTCGCGTTGCATCGCTCCGAAAGGGAGCAATCCGCGTGCCAGCATTCGCATCCGCTGTTTCAACAAGTTACATTTCGATCAAACGCGCTCGACTGGTAAAAAGTTCCGGGGTCTAATCCTGCAAGCCGCGCCGCCCGATAAACGTGATGTGCGCTTTCTTGTTCTGGTGCTGGCAAGCGCGGCGTGGGCGGCCGCTGAGTCCCACCCGAGTTGGTGGAGCTACGCCTCGCCTGAGGCCACCGCGCTTGTGGGAATTCAATGGGAGAATCTGCGGCAATCGGTTTTCTCGGAAGCAGTGGGCGCGGAGCTATCGAGCGCCGGCAGTCTTGGATTTCCCGATCTCGCCTGCCTGAAAGGCTCAACCCAGATCCTCATTTCTTCGCCGCCGGTGCTGGCCGTCGTGACCGGAACGTTTCCTCCGGCAACGCTGCGCGCGCAGGCTACCGGCAAGGCGCTAAAACCGGTGAACTACCGCGGACTCGATCTGTGGATTTCTCCCGGCAAGACTACGCTCAGCGTGGCCTACATCGGCGAGCAGATCCTGCTCGTCGGCATGCGCAAAACGCTGGAGGACGCTATCGACCGGAGCCTTGCCGAATCGGGCCGCCGGTATTCGCCCTTGCTGGCCCGCGCCGCACGCCTTTCAGGAGGAAAAGATCTGTGGGTGGTGGCAGCGCAATTGCCCGATCCGCTAGCGAGTCTCTTCGTTCCCATCGATGTCGAGGCGAGCAGCTTCGAAGGCTCGGTTTCGGTGCGCGACGGCCTGCAGCTTGAAGCAACTCTCGACGCCGCTTCCCAGGAGGCCGCCGCCGCAGTGGCGGAAGACCTGCGCCAGTCGACACCCTTGTTGCCCGCTATCGCGCGAACCCTCGAGATCACCGTGGAGGACAAGAAAGTGTTGCTTGCGCTCGCGGTGAATCGCCAGCAGCTCAGCGCAAACTTGCGCACCGCGGAAGCTCCGCAACGTGCGGCTGCGCCGAAGCCGGCGCAAGAATCGCGAATAATCCGAATCCTTGGTCTCGACGAAGGCCCGCGGGAGATTATTCTTCCGCCTCCGAAGTGACTCCTCGCTCAGTACTCCCACCTCCATAGATTCGTCCCCACTGTGAAACCCGCGCCTACGGCGGCGAAGAGCACGAGGTCGCCTTTCTTCAGCCTGCCCTGGTCGATGGCATCGCGCGTAGCCAGAGGAATCGTGGCGGCGGTGGTATTGCCATAGCGGTCGATGTTTATGATTATCTGCTCGCAGCTCAGGCCGAGCCGCTCTGCGGCAGCAGTGATGATCCGCCGGTTGGCCTGGTGGGGGATCAACAGGCTTACATCCTTCGGCGAAAGGCCGTGGAGATCCAGCAAGGCCCGGCACGATTCGTACATCTTTCGCACTGCGTACTTGAACACCTGGGCGCCGTCTTGCTTGACGTAGTGCATGCGCCCGGCGACTGATTCACAGGTTGCCGGCATCCGGCTTCCGCCCGCCGGCATTTTCAGATAATCGCCACCGGAGCCATCAATTTCGTTCAAAAAACCGATAAATCCCTCCCCGTCTTCGGCCGGTTCCAGCAGCATGGCTCCCGCGCCGTCACCGAAAAGCACGCAGGTGCCGCGGTCCGTGTAGTCGATAATCCGCGACATTGTGTCCGCGCCGATCACGAGCACCTTCTTGTGCGTCCCGCTCATGATTAGGTGCGCGCCGGTGGTGAGCCCGTAAATGAATCCGGAACAGGCGGCCACCAGATCGAATCCCCAGGCGCCTTTCGCGCCCAGCCGGTCCTGTACCAGGCATGCCGTCGAGGGAAACAACATGTCAGGTGTGACCGTGCAGACTATCACCGCGTCCAGGTCCGTCCCGGCAATCCCGCGCTGGGCGAGCGCCTCCCGGGCCGCTTCCACCGCCAGGTCGGAGGTGGCGATCTCCGGTGCGGCGATATGGCGCTCCAGGATCCCCGTGCGTTCCAGGATCCACTCATTGCTTGTTTCCACCATCTTTTCGAGATCGTGATTGGTCAATACTCCCGGCGGCGCATAGCACCCGAGCGCGGTGATTTTGGCTCCCGGCAAATTGGTCTCCTTGGGCAATCCTCCTTGCTATGGTACATTCGGGGGAAGTGCAAGTCGAGCGTACAGAGCAACTTTCCTTGGTCGATTTCGCGGTGGAAACGCGCGCGACACCTGAAGAAGTTTATGCCCGCGTCTTCCGCCAGTTGCGCCCGCGAACTCCCCTGCCCGCGATTCGGGTCGAATTCCGGCGGTACGCCAACGCGAACGCGCAGGTCAAGCTCAAGGACAGCACGCTGCACATACGCATGGCAGACACGCTGGCTGGAGCGCCGGAATCCGTTATGGAAGCGCTTGCGGAAATTCTGCTCTCGAAACTATTCCGGCGTCCGGTTCCGGCGCATAGCAATGACCGTTATCGCCGCTATCTGAATCGGCGCGACGTTCGCCGAAGCCTCGACCTGGTACGGCAGCTTCGCGGGCACAAACAGGTGCGCCACCCTCAAGGCGATTGCTACAACCTCGAAGAAATGTTCGAGGATCTCAATTTCCGCTACTTCCATGGCCTGATGGCGCGCCCGGTTCTCGGATGGAGCCCACATGCTTCCCGCACGATGCTCGGCCATTATGACGCGTCGCACAACACTATCGTCCTGAGCAGGATCCTGGACCGGTCTCAGACGCCGAGGCTGGCCGTGGAGTACGTGCTGTTTCACGAGATGCTCCACCTGCGATACCCGGCGGAACACCGCGGAGCGAGGCGCTGCGTTCATACGCGCGCCTTCAAGGAAGCGGAGGAGCAGTTCGAGGACCTGCGGGAAGCAAGAGCGCTTCTCCGCCATTTGTAGAGCCTATACAGCGACCGGCGCGGGCCGTGCGACGCGGTCCAGATCGAGCCGCATCTGCTCGATGGCTTCCACCAACCCCCTCGCGTGCATGTGTCCCAAACCCGCGGCGCGTAGCGCAAGCCGCAGCTCGATGCCCGCCATGGCCCGCCAAAAGATCAACTGTTGACGCAGCAGCAGCCCGACCAGTTCCGGGTGCTGTTCCGGCGAATCCGCCAACAGCGCCCGGGCTTCGGCGTGAAGGCGATGGAAATCCCGTCCTAACTCGTTCAAATACATTCGGAAGATGCGCCGGCGTTCGCGCAGCAGCTTTGTCCCGATTTCAGGCCGGTAACCGGGTTGTGATGCCAGGAAGGTGAAGTCGTCTTCTGCCAGCAGCCGGATCATGGGCCGGTACCGGGCGGGCGAAAACCCGCCGTATCCGTTCCCTTCCCCCTCCGGAACAGGTCGATATCCTCGCACACTCTTCCAGGCCAGAAGCGCGAACAGAAAAAGCGCGCCCCCACCCGCTATGAAACAACCCACGATAAGCCAGCTAGTCATACGGGCAACCCCTCGGCGTTCCTGCCCAGAATACTGGATATTCGCGGAAAATGCAAACCAGATATTTGCAGGAATCCGGCATTTTATTGCCCAAGGCGCGACAAACTGGCGTTGATCGCCTCTAATTGACCCGTCAGGCGTTCCATCCGGGCCGGGTTCCAGCGGTGACCGATGACTGTCGTCGTCTCCTCGCCTTGCCGGCGGAGAGCAAAGAGCCATACTATTAGGCAAAGAAAGGAAATACTCAGCATGGCAGCGCTCAGCGGATGCGTAAAGGACGCAGGCAGGATCTTAGTCAACAGCACGCCCGAAAAACGAGCGAAAAAATAGAGGAAAAATCCCCCAATATACAGGGCGACGTTGCGCCTCAGCCGTACCGGGAACCACGCCATGAACAGACAGATCAACGTTAAAAAGACCAACAGCCAGGTATCCATGGTGTGCTCAATGGAAAAAAACTGGTGAAGCACGGGAGAACGTCCAGGCGGCGCCGAAGGATCGACAAGGAGGCCTGCCAGTGCAATCACGCCTGCCGCAGGCAGCAAGTACCTGACGGTTTTGCGTCCAAAACGCGCCAAGGCCGGATGCCCGGCCAACGCCAGCCAATACAGCTCCAGGACCACGAACACGGCTATTATGAGCTTCATCGCTTGTCCTGTCATGTAGATCTGGGCGTACAGTTTTCGCCGGGATTGGAACAGCGCTCCAAGCGAGGACTGCAACGTATCCACGAGCAGGTAAATGTAAAGGCGGCGGTAGTTTCTGTAGAGACCATTCCTATACAGACTAATAAGTACAGCGATCGTGGCCAGTATGTTCAGATACCAGATCGCTTGCTCAAAGCCGCCTATACCCATTCCTCATTCCCTTTCCCTCTCCTTAATCCGGCGTATTACCAGAGTTTACCACTGAATGTAACTTAGAATTTAATGGCTGGACAACCGAAGGAATGAATCTGGTGGGGTTTGCTCGCGCGGACGAGCCGTGACAGGCCCGGGTCCGCGCGAGCGCGAATCGCTCACTTGGCAGGTGGAACGGCACAGGGATAACAATCCGGCGTGGGCATATCCGGTGCAGCAGCACCGATCATTGTAGCCAGGGATAGCGTCAACGCCGCCAGTAGCAGGGCCTTCTTCAACATTGGAAACTCCTTCGCTTTGGGTTTGAAATTCATACTGCGAGGAGTAGGTTATTGCCCTTAAGCCCTTGAAACGCATATTGAAAACAGGTTTTCGGAAATCAGAACGATAGGTGCTCACATCGCCATGCACGATCCGCGGAATTGCGCGTAAAATAGCGTTGATGCCCAGGTTCAAGCCAAAAGGAGTGCTGGAGCGCAGTGCCGCGGCGGACCTCTGGAAGCACACGCTCTCACGGATCCCAACGGCTTATGGCCGGCTGATGTACCTGGGCTCGCTACGCGACCCTAATTCGGGAATCTACCGTCACCACGGGCTGAGCGCGGCTTTCGGAAGGGAGGAAAGCGGGAAGGCTCTTCTCGAAAGCCACGAGAAGGCTTTCGCAGAGTGGTTGAACCTTTCGCTCGAAGAGAAGAACGAGGATTTGGCCGAGTACTTCGCGACCCTCGAAGATCCTAAGGGGGCCGTTGCCGGGCACTGGCTCGACTCCGGGGTCTATCGAGCTTGCGTGCCTCGTTCGGCCCTTGAAATGGAGAAAGAACTGTTCTGCAGGGATCTGGAGGCGCTGCTTGCGACCTTTAAGTACGCTTCTGACGACGCAAGACGGGATCAACGCTCATAGCCACTTGCGTAATCTGACCGATCACTTCAATTTCGGAAGGGTATGCGTAAGATTCTGGATCGCATAACGAAGCCGGGTGCGGTTGAAGGGTGAGGTTTCCGTCGCGCAAGCTGCACCAACTGCAGGCATACCCTTCCCGATGCTCCAGGAAATAGATGGGCCGCTCGAACTCGGTGGTCCAGCCTGAGTTCATGATCCGCCGCCTGCTATCGTCAACCACGACCAGCGAACCCGGCGGGATGATTGGAAACATCGACCAATCTTCGGTTCCGACAAGACCGTAGCGATAGTTTCGCAAATCCACGCCATTGAGCAACATAAGCGGAAGCTTGCCCCACTTTTGGATCATCCGGCTCAGGAAGACCGTCCGGCTCAAGTCAATGCCAGGGTCGAGCGAAACCGGTACTTGGATCTCTCCCTCTTCCGGCTGGAAGGCGACCAAGTGCGTTCGCGGGTGTTCGAGCACGCGGGAGTCGGACGGCAGCGCCGACAACGATATTCCGTACCAGGAAAGCACTTCGGACAGGTCCAGCCCATAGATGGCGCTGAGCGAGTAAAGCCTGAAAATCGACGGCAAAGTCCCTTTGTTTTCAATGTCGGCAAGCCGGCTTAGCGCGACGACATACTCGTCGTTGTGGTGGTGTGCAGCGATCCGGGTGCTGGCTTCCTCAACGTCGCGGAAACGTAGCCGCAACTGCTCCCTGACGCGCTTGAGTTTCTGGCCGGCATCCTCCATGATGGAGTTTCGAGGCGGAGCGTGAGCGCGAGATCCAAATGACATAAACTTCTACGTTACGACGAGGCCTTGTGGAGAAATTAGTATGGCGCCATAGAATTATACCGGCGCGCCGTGCCTGGCAGCAAGGGTTTTTCCCGATTCCTGTTCTGAATTCGGAACAGAATAATCCACAGGAGTAGATTTTAGAACAAATTGAATCGGCGGGACTTGACCCGGTCGGGCCGGGTGAACCCACGGGTATTTTTGGCAAATTTTGCAAGTTACGATGAAGGTCGCGTTTCAGGGTGAACTGGGCGCTTTCAGCCAGCAGGCAATCCGGCAACTGCTTGGCCCGCGTGCGAAGCCGATTGCCCGGCAGCGCTTCGATGAAGTGTTCGCATCGTTGCGCTCGGGCCAGGTCGAAGCGGCGGCGCTGCCCATTGAGAACACGCTGGCCGGATCGGTACATGAGAATTACGATCTTCTCTTAAAATACGACTTTGAGATCACGGCGGAAACAAGCGTGCGCATCGTGCACAACCTGGTGGCGGCGCCGGGCACGGCCTTCGGCGACGTGCGCCAGGTGTTTTCACATCCAGTGGCCCTGAATCAATGCCAGGATTTCTTCAGCAGGCACAAGCGGATAGAACGCGTGCCCTTCTACGATACGGCGGGCAGTGTGAAGATGGTGATGGAGCAAAGGCCGGCAGGTGGCGCCGCCATCGCCTCCGCGCTCGCGGCGCAGATTTACGGCGGACGCATCCTAAAGCGGGAAATTGAAGACGACCGGCGGAACTTCACGCGCTTTTTTCTGCTCGAACCGAACGGAGCAAAGCCGCGTACGCCGCGCGGCGCGGGGCGCAAGCCATGGAAAACGTCCCTTGTTTTTTCCACCCGGAACATCCCGGGCGCGCTCTTCCGCGCTCTGAGCGCGCTGGCGCTGCGTGATTTGAACCTGGTCAAGATCGAATCGCGCCCGCTGCGCGGCAAACCATGGGAGTACCTCTTTTACCTTGATCTGCTGGGCCATCGGGATGAGAAGCGGGTGCGCAACGCGTTGGGTCACTTGGGCGAGATGGCCGATTTTCTGCGCGTGCTGGGAAGCTATAGGGCGGCTTGAGGGGCCGCGCTTTATCTAAGCTTTTTCAGGAGCTTTACGCCATTTGCCAAATCCGCGATGCGCTGGCGCTGGTCCTCGATCTCGCGTTCCACATTCACCGTGCCGCGATAACCGCAGCGCTTGAGCGTTTCCATGAACCGTGGAATGTCCACCGATCCCTCCCCTAAAGGAAGTTCGACACCGAGCGCGCCGGGCTGGTCCTTCGGCGGCCAGTCGCCGTCCTTGGCGTGCACGGAGGCGACGTGCGGCGCGACGGCCTCGAAAGCCGCGATCGGATCGCCCGTGCCATAAAGGATCATGTTCGCCGGATCGAAGTTGATCTTCAGGTTGTCGCGGTCCACGTCCTCCAGGAAACGAAGCAGCGTAGCTGCGGGTTCCTGTCCGGTCTCGAGAGCGAAGGTCTGATCGTTCGCCGCGGCGTGATCGCATACGCTCCGAACGATGTCGCGCACGGCGATGTAATCAGGGCTGGAACGGTCCTCCGGCACGAAGCCGACGTGGCAAGCGATGCTCGCGACACCAATCGACGCGGCGAAGTCGCTCACATCGAGGGTACGGCGTACACGCTCCTGGCGCGTGTCGG
>QHXU01000001.1:0-3189 GCA_003223065.1 Acidobacteriota bacterium
GCCGGACGCTTACCTCCTCGGAGACGACGATGGAAGACACGCACCTCTGGTTGATGAACGCCGACGGCAGCCAGCGCCACGAACTCGATATGGGCATCGATAACCGCCAGGGAGCGCCGCGCTGGTCGTCCGACGGCGCCGCATTGTATTTCACCGTTCAGGAGCGCGGCGCGGTGCGGCTGTATCGCGTGGCTGTCGCCGGTGGACAGCCGCAGCCTGCCGTGCGCGATCGGGGAACGGTCGGTTCGTGGTCAATCGGCAATGACCATTCGTTGGCGTACGCTTTGTCCACGGAATCCAGTCCGGCGGAGTTGTTCCTTAAGCGCGGCGGCGGGGCTGACGTGGCGCTGACTTCGCTCAATCACGATTTCCTGGCGGCCAAGAAAATCGCCGAGGTCGAATCGTTCACCTTTAGGAGCCTGGACGGCCTTGAAGTCGAGGCGTTCCTAACCAAGTCGGTTGATCTCAAGCCCGGCTCAAAGCATCCCCTGATCGTGATGATCCACGGCGGCCCGCACGGGCAGCAGGGAGCGTCCTTCAACAGCAAGGCGCAGGTCTACGCCGCGCACGGCTATGCAGCGCTCATGGTGAACTATCGCGGCTCGACCGGCTACGGCCAGAAACTAGCGGACGCGATCTTCGGCGATCAGAACGGAAGGGAGGCGCAGGACGTACTCGCCGGAGTCGACGCCGCGCTCAATCGCTATAAATGGATCGACGGCAATCGCATGGGCATCGAAGGCGGCAGCTATGGAGGACAGCTGACCAACTGGATCATTACACAGACTGATCGTTTCAAGGCTGCGATTCCCACCGCAGGCATTTCCAACCTGATCACGCAAAATTATCTTTCCTACTATCACGACTATCTCGCGGTCGAGTTCGGCTCCTTCCCGCACAAGGGCGGCGTGATGGACAAGCTGTGGGAACGGTCGGCAATTCGTTATGTCGACCGCGTTAAAACCCCCACCATGTTCATTCACGGCGAAAACGACAATGACGTGCCAATCGCCGAGGCCGAGCAGTTCTACATTGGTCTGAAGGACGTCGGCGTGGAAACGGTAATGCTCCGCTATCCGCGTGAGGGCCACGGCCTGCGCGAGACCAGCCACGTTGTCGACGCGCTCGATCGCAGCATCGCCTGGTACCACCGGCATTTGTGACGGAACACGGAGCCATCTTTAATCGTCATGGTAATTGAAAACGGGAGATCTTCAATGTACTGCACCAAATGCGGCATTGCTGTGGACGAAAAAGCGAACTTCTGCCCGGACTGCGGCAACCCGACGGGCCGGAATGCGTTCTCGACCCGAGCGTATCCGAAATTGAGCCGGCCCCGGGAAGACAGAAAGATCGCGGGTGTGTGCGCAGGGTTCGCCCGGTATTTGAACATCGATATAACCCTGGTCCGCCTGATCACGGTCATCCTGGCGTTCTGGCCGCTGGGGCTGGGCGTGATCGCCTACATTGTGTCCTGGATCGTGATGCCGAACGATCCCCTGCAGCTTCCCGCGGCGCATACGCAACCGGCGGACGGGCACGCTTGAGCACCCGGATCGTGGCCGCGATTCAAGCCAATCGCATGGCGGCCTTAACCTATTCCCTGATATACTGATGGGTTAAAACCCGGGTCGGGCGAAAGCGAGTCGTTGGTTCGGGCAGGGGTGTGTGGTGTTCTTTCACGTTCGAGACCTGGAGGTTCGCGCCCAGCGGTTCGACGTGCAACTCCCGCCGGGTTCGATCGAGTTCCTGGATCCCAAGCTCACTCAAACCGGCCCTCTGAACGCGGCCGGAAGGGTGGAGTTGGTGACCGGCGCCCTTGGTGAGATTCGTGCCAAAGGACATCTGACGGTTCGCATGCAGGCGGACTGCGATCGGTGCCTGGAGCCTGCGGCGTTCCCGATCGATTCCGATTTCGAGCTCTACTATCGGCCGGTTGAGGAAGGCTACGGCGAGGAGAGGGGGCTCAATGCGGGCGAGGCCGAGATGGGCTTCTATGAAGGCGATGGCCTGGAACTCACGGACGTCCTGAGAGAATATGTGCTGCTGGCGTTGCCGATGCAGCGGGTTTGCAGTGAAAATTGCAAAGGAATCTGCCCTGTGTGCGGGCAGAACCGGAACCAGGTTGAGTGCTCCTGCCAGGCGGCTGCTATAGACGACCGCTGGGAGGCGCTGAGAAATTTCGGTAAGTAGTCAGTGGTGAGTGGTCAGTGGTGGACTCCACTAACCTCTAACCAGTAATCACTAACCGGAGTCTTTCATGCCCAATCCGAAACGACGACATTCCAAACGCAGGACGTCCGCGCGCCGGACTCACGATTCTCTCCGCCGCGTCGTGATGGCGGAGTGCCCCAATTGCCACGAACCGAAGCTCCCGCACCGTGTCTGCCCGCATTGCGGCAAATACAAAGGCCGCGAGGTCATTGAGGTGGTCGAAGAGTAGCCATCGGGGTGCTCCGCCGAACTCTTGCACATGACGACGATCGCGGTTGACGCCATGGGCGGCGACCATGCCCCAAAGTCCGAGGTTGAAGGCGCGATTCGAGCGACGCGAGCGCTTGACGTCAAGGTAATTCTGGTCGGCATCGAAGACGTTGTCCGCAAGGAATTGAGCCTTCATCCGGCAGGGCTGGCCCTTCCTATCGAAGTCCGGCACGCGAGCGAAGTCATCACCATGGAGGACTCAGCCGCGAAGGCCGTGCGCACCAAAAAAGATTCCTCCATTCGAGTCGCCTCCCGCCTGCTGCGCGACGGCGTGGCGCACGGATTCGTTTCGGCGGGCAACACCGGCGCCCTCATGGCTACGGCCAAGATGGTGCAGGGCATGATCCGCGGCGTCGACCGTCCCGCGCTCGCCGGCGCCTTTCCCACCGTCAAAGGCTCACCTGTCGTGGTGATCGACGTCGGTGCGAACGTCGATTCGTCACCGGAGATGCTGGCGCAGTTCGCGGTGATGGGCGAAATCTACTCGCGCATCATTTTTCGGATTCCCAACCCGCGCGTGGGCCTGCTCTCGATCGGCGAGGAGGAGCACAAGGGAAATGAACTGACCCGCGCAGCCACGCCCCTGCTCAAGGCACTCCCCATCAACTTCATCGGTAACGTCGAGGGGCGCGATATCTACAGCGGCATCGCCGACGTTGTTGTCTGTGACGGATTCATCGGCAATGTGGCTTTGAAGGTAAGCGA
>QHXU01000001.1:3249-4000 GCA_003223065.1 Acidobacteriota bacterium
AGTCGCTCGCATCCACCGTCGCCCGCAAACTAGGCTACGTCCTCTCGCGCAATGCCTATCGTGACTTCCGGAAGCGCGTCGACTACTCCGAGTACGGGGGAGCGCCGCTGCTCGGGGTCAAGGGCGTGAGTATCATCTGCCATGGCCGGTCGAATGCCAACGCCATCAAGAACGCAATCCGTGTGGCCGCGGAGTTCGCGCAAGCGCGGGTCAACGAAAAAATTCAAGCCGAACTCGACCGCGCCGCATCATCCAAAGTAGCCGTATTATGAGAGCCGCCCGCATTCTGGGTCCCGGTTTCTGGTTGCTCGGTGCTCTCTATGGCCAGAGACTCGATCCGGTTCAATGGACCCTCTCGTCGGATGTCGGCAAGGCTCCTCCAGGCTCAACCGTTCCTTTGCGTCTCACTGCGAAACTTGATGAAGGCTGGCACCTTTACTCGTTGACCACACCCAAGGGCGGGCCTATTCCAACCCAGGCTGACCTCGCTGAAAACCCGGCGGTTGCCGGTTCAAGGCTGTTTCAGCCGAAGCCGGAACGAAAGTTCGATCCAAACTTCAATCTAGACACGGAAACATTTGAAAAAGAAGCAGTTTTTTGGGTAGTGGCGAATCTCAAAAACGAGGCGGCCGCAGGGCCGGTCGAACTGACGGCCCGTGTGCGCTACCAGGCCTGCGATGCGCGGCAGTGCCTGCCTCCTCGAAAGAAAACGGCCGTTTTCACGCTGGCGATCGACCCGTCGGCGCCTGCT
>QHXU01000001.1:4053-31950 GCA_003223065.1 Acidobacteriota bacterium
TCAGCGGCCGCGGCCGCGCCGTCCTCCGCGCCGGCGCCCAAACCTGCCGAGGACATCGGTGCGTTTCTGCTCACCGCGTTTGGTCTCGGAATAGCGTCGATCTTCACGCCGTGCGTGTTCCCGATGATCCCCATCACGGTATCCTTTTTCCTGAATCAGCGTGGAGGACTGGTGCAGGCGCTGGTGTTCTCGCTCGGGATCATTGTGTTATTCTGCGCGCTGGGACTTGGAGTGACCGCCGCGGCGGGTCCTTTCGGCGTTACCCAACTCGGCTCGAATCCATGGGTGAACGGCTTCATTGCGCTCGTGTTCGGGGCGTTCGCATTGAGCTTACTGGGCGCCTTTGAGATTACTCTCCCATCCACTCTGCTCACCAGGCTTGACCAGGCATCGCGCCGTGGAGGCTACTTCGGCACGCTGCTCATGGGCTTGACGTTCTCGTTGACGTCGTTCGCCTGCATCGGACCGTTCATGGGCAGTCTGCTGGTCGCATCCGTGCAGGCGAAGGGCGCGCAGCCGGTGCTCGGAATGTTGAGCTTCGCAACCGGCCTTGCGTCACCGTTCTTTTTCCTGGCCGCGTTCCCGTCGTATTTGAAACGGCTGCCGAAGAGCGGTGGATGGCTCGTGCGGGTGAAGGTCGTGATGGGATTCATCCTTCTCGCGGTGATGCTCAAGTACGTGAGCAACATCGACCAGGTGCTGCAAACGAATTGGCTGACACGCGAACGCTTCCTCGCCGCCTGGTTCGTGCTGTTCACAATGGCGGGCCTGTACCTGTTGGGAGTGCTGCGCCTCGAAGGCATCGAGCCCGGAGACTCGCTGGGAATCGCCCGGCTTTTGACGGCGAGCGTATTTCTCATTTTCGCGTTCAGTCTCTTGCCGGGTATGTTCGGCGCGCCGCTTGGGGAGCTGGACGCGTATGTTCCCGCGGCCGCCGGCGGCGCACGTGCTTCGGGCGAAGCGGGCTCTGTCTGGATGAAGAACCGGTATCGCGAGGCGCTCGATCAGGCGAGGGGGGAAAACAAGCTCGTGCTGGTGAGTTTCACCGGCTACGCCTGCACCAATTGTCACTGGATGAAAGCCAACATGTTTCCCCGCCCGCAGATCGCCTCGGCGCTTAAGGACCTGGTACTGGTAGAGCTTTACACCGACGGCACCGACGCGGCGTCCGAAGAAAACCAGAAGCTCCAGGAACAGAAGTTTTCGACGGTCGCGATACCGTACTACGCGATTCTTGATCCTAACGAAAACGTCATAGACGTCATAGCGACGTTCCCGGGGCTGACCAAGAACACCGGGGAGTTTTTGGCGTTCTTGAAAACGCGGCCGGTGAGTGCTGGTTAGTAAGCGTGCTCACGATGCGATTCGTTCTGCTACTGGCCATTATCTCGCCTGCTTTTTCCCAAACTCCCATTCGCGGATTTCCTGCCGATCAATGGAAAACCCAGCACGATCTTGAGGAAAAGGCCAAAGCCGTTCCCCAAGCTGAGCGACTGCGCATTTACATGGAGCGGATGGCGGACAAGCCGCACCATGCCGGTTCGCCCGGCGCGAAGGCCGTTGCCGATTATGCGCTTGGACAACTGAAGGAGTGGGGACTCGACGCGCGCATCGAAAGCTTTGAGGCGATGCTGCCGTATCCGGCTGCGCGCGTGCTGGAGATGACCGCGCCCGTGCGCTACCGCGCGCAGATCAAAGAGCCGGCCTTTCCGGAAGACAAATACACCGCAGAAGCCGGAACGCTCGCGCCCTACAACGCCTACTCGGCATCGGGCGACGTGACCGCGCCGCTCGTATACGTCAACTACGGTCTGCCTGAGGATTATGAGTCCCTGAAGAAACTGGGAATCGAGGTCAGGGGCAAGATCGTAATCGCGCGCTACGGCAAGAGCTGGCGCGGCATCAAGCCGAAACTGGCGCAGGAAAACGGAGCGGTGGGATGCCTGATGTATTCGGATCCCCGTGACGACGGCTATTTTCAGAACGACGTCTATCCCAAGGGCCCGATGCGGCCTCCGCAGGGAGTGCAGCGCGGCAGTGTCCTCGACATGACACTGTACCCGGGCGATCCGCTCTCACCTGGTTGGGCGTCCGAGCACGGTTCCAGGCGCTTGCCGAGGTCGGACGCAAAGTCGTTGCCGAAGATTCCGGTAATGCCGATCTCCTACGGTGACGCCAAGCCGCTGCTGGAGCAGTTGGCGGGTCCCGTCGCACCTGAACCGTGGCGCGGCGCGCTGCCCATCACCTACCACACCGGGCCGGGTCCCGCGACGGTGCACCTCAAGCTGGATTTCGATTGGTCGAACAGGCCGCTCGAAGACGTGGTCGCGAGAATACCCGGCACGGTATACAAGGATCAGTGGATCCTTTACGGGAATCATCACGATGCCTGGGTGAACGGCGCGAGCGATCCGGTGAGCGGCGCGTGCGTGCTGCTAGAGACCGCCCGCACGCTGGCTTCCCTGCGTAAACAGGGCTGGCAGCCGAAGCGCACCGTCGTGCTGGCGCTTTGGGACGGCGAGGAGTTCGGGTTGGTGGGCTCGACCGAGTGGGTCGAGAAACATCTCGACGAGCTGGAGCGCAAGGCTGCTGTTTATATCAACTCGGATTCAAACGGGCGCGGAAGCATTGGCGCCGGTGGCTCGTACACGCTCGAGACATTTACCAAGGAAGTGCTGCGCGAGCTGACGGACCCGGTGACTTCGAAGAGTCTGCTCGATTCGCCGCGCAGGCGGCGGCGCGCACAACTCTCGGCGGATGGTTCTCCGCATGAGTTCCAACTCGCGCCCTTGGGCGCCGGCTCAGACTACGTGCCATTTCTCGATCACGCCGGCGTTGCCAGCCTGAACGTCGGCTTTGGAGGTCCGAATTCGAGCGGAGTGTACCATTCCGCCTACGACACCATCGCGTGGTATCAACGGTTTTCCGACGGCGATTTTGCCTACGGCAAAACTCTGTCGCAGTTGCTGGTCACGATGGTGCTGCGGCTGGCCGACGCCCCCGTGCTGCCCTTCGAATTTCAATCCCTCGTCCGGACGATCCACCGCTACGTGGACGAAATCCAGAAGGATGTGCAACGGACCTCCGGCGCCGTCGATTTTCGGGAAGTACAATCGCAGCTGGCCCGCCTCCACACTGCCTCGAGGCTGTACGATGACGAACTTGCCGCGGTGATGAGGCGCGCCGGCCCCATGCCCCTGGAGCGCCTGGCGAAAGTGAACGAAGCGGTGCAGCGCACCGAGCGGGCGCAACTGCTCTCCGATGGCTTGCCGCGCCGGGAGTGGTATCGTCACCAGCTCTACGCGCCTGGTCTGTATACCGGCTACGGTGCAAAAACGTTGCCGGGTGTGCGCGAGGCTATCGAGGCGCAGCGCTGGGAGGAAGCCAATCAGCAGGCACGCCGCCTGGCGCAGGTGTTGCGCGCGACGGCCTTGCAGGTTGAGGAAGCGGCGAGGCTGCTTGCCTCACTCAGCGAGGCGCGACCTTGAGGGAGCAGGTGTGAGCACAATCACCAGCATCGCGCACAAGTACAGCGCCCCTCCTGCGAGCAGGGTCGCGCGCAGCCCGATGTAAATCGCCAGAAAGATCGCCGCGGCCGAGCCGAGCACGCTCGACGCCGAATTCAACGACCACGCCCAGCGTACGGAGGCGGCATGCCGTTGCTCCAGACGCCGCAGCCCGCTGGGAAAAGGCATGCCCATCAGGAACGCAGCGGGCGCGATGACGATCGAGGTAATCGCCAGTTTTGCTGGAAGCGGCCATGTGGCGGCGGCGGTGGTGAGGTGCGCCGATCCGAACGCCAGCGCGGAGACCAGCACCGCGGTTGAGATCAGCACGACCGTGAGCTTGCGATCGTCCCCCGCCACCGCACGGCGGCTGAAATAGCTGCCGGCGCCGCTCGCCACGAGCATTGAAAACACGATCACCGTCAGCGCGTAAGTCGGATGGCCGAGCAACAGAACGAACTTCTGGATCAGCGCCACCTGGATCAGGATGTAACCCGCGCCAAGACACAGGAAATACAACAAGAAGACGGCTATCCCTTTTGATTTGGGCAATCGGCTTCGCAGCAGCAGCCGAGGCAGCACCAGGATCAGCCCCGTGGCGCCGACGCTCACCGCGACTAACGCGAACAGAAGCGGCACCGCGCGATTGATTTTGTAATCTTCGCTCTGCTTGTTGGCGTGTTCAACGAAGTCCCACACGTCGCGCGGCTGAACCGTGTAAAAGAAGAAGGGGCGGTCATCATTCACGGGCGAAACGTCATAGGGATAAGCTCGCCAGAACGTTTCGGGGTTCTCGCTGGTCAGAAGCCGCGCGAACGCGCTCGAGGGAGAATCGCCGGGCAGGTAAACCGGCTCGAGGCGCCCATCGTTGATGATTCCCCGCGCATTCGCAAGGTCGGTGGCGGAAAACGGTTTCCGCGAAATGAGTACGGTGTCCTGCGCGCCCCAGCCTTGGAGCTTCGCGGCGTCCTCCCGGGCGACGATCACATGGCGCGCCGGCTCCTGTTCGCCCAGCTGCTTCAGCGCTACCATGGCCAGCGAAACCAGGCGAAGCGATTCGCGAGGCGGCTCGAATCCCCAGCGTGTAAACGCTAGCACGCCGTCATCGGTCAGATGCGAGAAATAATCGTCGAACGCATCCGTGGTGTAGAGATTGTTTTCGGAGAGCGCGAATGCGCCGGCGGCGGTGGAGGCCCACGTATCCACCAGCGTCGCTTGCAACACCTGATATTTTTCGCGGCTGCGGCGCACGAAGGAGCGCCCGTCCTCGATGTACAGCCGCACTTGCGGCAGCAAGTAAAGGCCGTGATTTTCGCGCACGAACCTTTCGCGCATCACGGTCTGAGCGATGATCGGATTGATTTCAACGGCGGTGATGTCGTCGCTGCCGGAGGCGAGGGCCCGCGAAACGTCGACGCCGCCTCCCGCGCCGATCACCAACGCCTTCGCTCCGGGACGGATGGCGTAAGGCAGGCCCGGCCCTTGGTGCAGCAGTTGCCAGCGCTCCCGCGGCGTGACGCCGCGGTGCCAATCTAACGTCGAAATTCCGGTGGAGGCGTCAGCATCGATGACGATGCTCCAGTAGCCGCTAGGCTCCCAGGTTACGCCCACGCGCGAAAAGCTGTTCCAGGCAACGAAGACCTCGTGGGGCAGGGCGCGGCCCTTGGCGATACGGATGTCGAGCAACGGGTGGAGGCCGTTCACCACCATCAGAGCCGCCAGCAGGAGCGAAATCGACACGGCCGCCACTCGCCTCCGGTGCGCGCCGGCCTGATTGAACCAAATCGCGGCGGAGATACCGTAGAGCACGCCCGCCGCGAGCACCGTATTCGGGCCTCCGAACAGGTTCAGAAACGGGATGAGCAGCAGGCAGCCCGACGCGGCGCCGGCGAGGTCGAAGAAGTAGGCTCGATCGACGCGATCGATCGCTTCGGAGATGGCGCTCGACACCACGGCGCCCGCGAGAAAGAAGGGCATTGCGCTTGCCACATAGATCGCGGCGAACGTAAGGTTGCCTGCAGCCGGCGGCCGTGAAAGCACGAACCACAATGCAAGCACGACGCACAGGCTATTGGCTGCGGCCAGTTCGCCAAGCTTCGCGTACAGGTTTCCGGGCCTCCCCGCGACGACATAAGAGAACACGCCGCCCGCGCCCAGGCCGAACAGCGCGATCGAAATCGCCAAAAATGCGAAGTGATAATAGAAAACGACGGAGAATATACGCGTCAGCGCCAATTCCAGGACGAGTGTGCCGAGCGTTGTGAAAGCCAACCCGAGATAAAGCTGCGTCCAGTGGACATTCTCGGAAGCGCGGGGCGAGGCCGTGGAGACGATGCGCGACAAGTCACTACTTTAGCAGCGCCTACCCTTCAGAGTCCGGTGAGGCCCCGGACCACGCCGATGATCTGACCCGATAGACTCAGGCCGATATCCGGATCGATCAGAAAGATTGGCGCCAGAGCGAGCCACGGCCGTGTGGCGAAGTCCGCGAGCGCGGTCAACAGAAGAAACGGCGTCAGCACCCGGCCGAAGGCATAGGGGGTCTCCCAGACCGACGCGCCGCGCAGGAATATCACGAACAGCGCGAGACCGTACACCGCGGAGGCGAGCGCGTCCCACCGGCGCTTTCCCGCCAAAGCCGCGGCTGCAATCAGCGCCAGCGCCACCCCCGCCAGCGCGGCGTAATCCGAAGCCACTACGAGCGCATTCTTCGCCGGCGGCAAAGGGTAAAGGATCGGATGAAAGAGGCGATCGACGAAGCCCTCGAGCGGAATCCAGCCCATGTAAAGCGAAGCGGGCGCGCCCTGAAGACGTTGCATCACGAATGCGAACCAGGCAAACGCGGGCAGCATGGCGGCTGCAATCCAGGCGCAATCCGCGAACCGCCGGCGCGTCAACAGGAACACACTATAGCCCGCGATCAGCGGCAACGCTGTTTCGCGCGCCACAGGAGCGCATGCGAGCACCAGGAATAGCGCCCATCGCGGCCCTTTGGCGGCATACAGGGCAAAGGCTACCGCCAGCGCGGCGAGCGCGATGTCTGAAAGCATGCGGTCGATGGACGTGATCGTCGCTGGTGTCAAGACGAACGCCAGCCCCCACGCTGGATGCAGTCCACTGCGGGACGCGAACTGCGCCAGCCAGTACACGCCGAGGAAAGCGAACCCAAGGATGACCGTGAAGTACGCCGCGTCTATCCACCTCTGATTGCCGAGCGCCAGTATCCAGGCAAGCGCCGGAACCAGGATGCGGCGATAACGGAACGCGGGCGAATCTATCGCGGTGGCAAAGTGCCGGCGCATCCACGGATCGTGCGCCATGAGGTGATAGAACTGGCCGTCATAACCGTATGTTGCCGCGAAAATGTAGGAGCGTTCGCCGGGAACTACGGCTGGAACCTTCATCCTATCGCCGATGCAGAACAGCCCTGTCCAATTGCCTCCGTAGTTGTAACGCACGGTGAGGAACTGCCAGAACCAAAAAAGCAGGGCGGCGGCCAGGCCCAGAACTGCGGGACGGCGCGGCATCACCTACATCATCGCGGCGGGCGGCGCGGGATCCTCGGGCCGGCCCGCCTTCGACAGCGGCAGCCGGATCATCATCAGCGCCAGCAGAAGCATCACGGCGAATCCGGCCAGGTACGATGGCTGCTTGGAGAACTCCGGCACGGGCCAGTCCTTGAAGCGAAACGTGGCGATCACAAGGCCGATCAGCGCCTCGCCGGCGATCAGGCCGCTCGCGATCAGAATTCCGACGCTCTCCACCCGCGTGCGCTGCGCCTCGTTGTGACCCGCCGAGCGGCTGAAGGAATTCGTCACCCAGCGCAGCATGCCGCCCACGAAAATCGCGAAGGTCGTCGGAAAGGGCAAATACATGCCGACCGCCACCAGCATGGGGCTGCGCACGCGCAGCATGATGAGCGCCACGCCGAACATCGCGCCGGTGACCACCAGCGGCCACGGCATCTCTCCGCCGACGATGCCCTGCGCGAGTGCGGCCATCAGCCCGGCTTGCGGCGCGGGCAGCTTCGCATCGCCGAAGCCCGTGCCGCCGGCCTTGATGTTGCCCACGTGCAGCACGTAAAGCGGATAGTACATTACAAGGCTGGCCACCACCACGGCGATCAATTCGACGATTTGGATGCTGCGCGGCGTGCCTCCCAGGATGTAACCCGCTTTGAAATCCTGCAGCAGCTCACCCGCGACCGCCGAGGAGACACAAACCACGGCCGCTACTCCCAGCACCACGGCTACTCCGCCCGGACCCGAAATCCCGAGTGCGACCATCAGCACTGCGGCGATGATGAGGGTCGAAAGCGTCAGTCCGGAAATCGGATTGTTCGACGAGCCGATCATTCCGACCAGGTTCCCCGAGACCGTGGCAAAAAAGAAACCCACCAGCAACATCACCACTGCCGCCACGACGCCAGCCAATACCATGCCGGAAATCTGGATGTAGAGAGCGATCATCAGCACGAACATCACGGCGATCAGCGAGAATACGGTTTTCGAGCCCATGTAACGCTCAGTGCGCGCCATCGATTCGAGCGGCGGCGCTCCGTGGCGCACTTCGCTCAGCGCGCGTCCCAGGCTCGACGTAAGGTTCTTGCCCATCCGGAATAGTGTGTATGCGGCGCCCACCAGCATGCCGCCCACCGCGATCGGCCGGACAATGTAGCGCCAGACCGCGTTGGCGGGACCAGCCCAGCCTTCAACGTCCGAGGCCGGCGGAAGAAATTCCTGCAGCCTCGGTCCGAGAAAGTACATCAGCAGCGGAACCAGCACTCCCCAGGCCAGCACTCCGCCGGAAAATTGCAAGGCTGCCAGCTCGGGTCCGATCACATAACCAACTCCCATGTACGCGGGGCTGACCGTCGGCGCCGCGACTGTGGAAACCGCGCCGGTCTGGAGCACGTTCCTGCTGCCGGGCGCGCCCAGCCGGACGAAACTTTTTCCAAGCTGCCCGATGCCGAAGAAAAATCCTTTGTCCACCGCGTAGAGATGAAATTCGCCGAGCATCTGGACCAAGGCGCCGAGCCCGATGTTCCAGAACAAGTACCGCGCGGCCTCGGCGCCGCGCCGGCCGGCCTTGTGGATCTCGGCCGCGGCTACCGATTCAGGGAAAGGAAGCGCCGGATCCTCCACCATCACGCGCCGCACCAGCGATACGAACAGAACGCCGAGCACGCCGCCGACAATCATCAACGCCGTCGACTTCCAGTACGCGTGCGCAGGATCGAAAGATTCCCAGGAGCCTGCGATGAGAAATGCAGGCAGCGTAAAGATGGCTCCTGCCGCGACGGATTCGCCGATGGAGCCTGCGGTGCGGGCGATGTTCTCTTCGAGCACCGAAGCTTTCCAGGCTCGCAGCACCGCCATGCCAATCACCGCCGCTGGATATGTGGCCGCGATCGTGATGCCGGCGCGCAAGCCGAGATAGGCGTTCGCCGCGCCCAGGATCACCGTCATCACCAGGCCGAGCAACACGGCGCGCAGCGTGAATTCCTTCATGCTGACGTTTTCGGGAACAAAGGGACGATGTTGGCTCACGAAAGGTTGGCTCATGGCGTTCAGTCCAAGATACAATGAAATTTCGCGCCGATGAGCACCGAACCAAGCGTTCTCGAGCGCAAACGAGCACCCGAAAGCGCAATGGTGCGCACCGGGATGCTTGCCCTCGTCCTCTATTCGCTCGGGCATTTCTTTATCGATTTGTATTCGAGCGCTGTGGGCGCTTTCCAGCCGCTGCTGGTGGATAAGCTCCATTTCACGCTGACGCAGGCAGGCATCCTCGGGGGCGTAATGGTTTTTTCGGGCTCGTTCCTGCAGCCCGCCTACGGATATCTTTCCGACCGCTTCCACTCGCGGCTGTTTTCGGTGCTTGCGCCAGCGGTGGCGGGCGTGTTCATCGCGTTGCTCGGCCTGGCGTGGAACTTCTGGACGGCTGCTGCGCTGGTACTGGCCGGAGGCGCGGGAATCGCCTCCTTCCATCCACAGGCGTCGGCGCGCGCAACGCTTGGGTTGCATACGAATCGCGGCCGCTGGATGGCCGTGTTCATAAGCTCCGGCTCGCTCGGCCTCGCGGCGGGCCCGACATATTTCGCTTCGATTATCCAGTGGCTCGGAATGGAGCGCAGCTACGTGGCGGCGATTCCCGGCGTAATCGTCAGTGTGATGCTGTTGTTGTGCCTCCGCCAGCCGGCACATCTCGAAGGCGCGCGGCACCGGAAATTTGAGTTAGCGCCGCTGCGCGCGGTGTGGAAGCCCTTAACGATTCTCCACGTGCTGGTCGTATTGCGGTCCGCGGTGCAGATCGTCTTCAGCCAGTTCCTGCCGCTATATCTCTACCGCGAGCGTGGATTCACACTGATCCAGGCCACCGCCGCTCTTTCGATGTACCAGGTGGCGGGCGCGCTGGGCGGGTTTGCCGGCGGCCACATGCAGGATCGTTTCGGAGGCCGGCGCGTGATTCTGTTCTCGATGATCGCGTCGGTGCCGCTGCTGGCGCTTTTTTTCTTCGGACATGGCATCGCGTCGCTCGCGGGACTCGCGATCGGCGGCCTGATACTGCTATTCACTGTGCCGGTGAATGTGGTGATGGCTCAGGATCTGGCTCCCTCGCAGGCGGGCACCGTCAGCGCGCTGATGATGGGCTTCGCGTGGGGCGTGGCCGGATTGATTTTCATTCCAATCATCGGATGGGCGTCCGACCGTTTGAGTATGCAGACGACGATGAGTTCCCTGATCATCTTTCCGCTCATCGGCTTCTTTTTCACGCTAGCGCTGCCTAAAGAACGAAAGAACAGGTGAAAGCTGTTTGCCTTCTGAGCGGAGGAATCGACTCCTCCACCTGCCTCGGTGTCGCCAGGCGCGAGGGCTTTGAGTGCTACGCCCTGTCGTTCGATTACGGACAGCGCCACAGGATCGAACTCCAGGCGGCGGCGCGTGTGGCCGAGTTTTTTGGCGCGCGGGAGCATCGCATCATCCCAGTCGACTTGCGCGCTTTCGGATCGAGCGCGCTCACCGCCGATGATCTCGCGGTCCCCAAGCACCGTTCGGCGGCGGAGATGACCCAGGGCATTCCCGTCACGTACGTACCGGCGCGCAACACGATCTTTCTTGCGTTTGCGCTGGCGTGGGCGGAAGTGCTCGAATGTTCGGACATTTTCATCGGCGTCAACGCGATCGATTATTCCGGCTACCCCGACTGCCGTCCGGAATTCATCGAGGCCTTCGAGCGCCTGGCGAATCTCGCGACCAAATCCGGGGTAGAGGGAAGCCGTATGCGCATCCACACGCCGCTCATAAAGCTCAGCAAGGCGGAAATCGTGCGATTGGGCGCGAGCGCGGGACTCGACTTCGCCCTGACCCACAGTTGTTATGATCCTGATCAGGGAGGTCGGCCGTGCGGTCAATGCGATTCGTGCCTACTGCGCCGGAAGGGCTTTCAGGAAGCCGGTCTTCGGGACCCGCTGAGGTACGCGGAATAAGAATCGCCGAGATCTTCTATTCGATTCAGGGTGAGGGTATGCTCGCCGGGACGCCCAGCGTGTTCGTGCGCACCAGCGTCTGCAATCTCCGCTGCCGATGGTGCGATACGCCTTATACCTCGTGGAAGCCGGAAGGAAGTGATATGGGGCTCGGCGCCATCCTTGCCGATGTGCGCCGCTGCCGGGCTTCTCACGCCGTGGTAACGGGCGGCGAGCCGATGATTGCCAATCGTGTTGTGGAACTGACGCAAGGCCTGAAAGACCTTGGTATGCACGTCACGATTGAGACGGCGGGCACCGTTTATCAGCCCGTTGTGTGCGACCTGATGAGCATCAGCCCCAAGCTGGCGAATTCGACGCCGCACGAGCGCGAAGGCGGACGGTGGGCGGGGCAGCACGATCGCCTGCGGTACCAACCCGAGGTCCTCAAAAAGTTGATGGCCGAATACGCTTATCAACTCAAGTTTGTCGTGACCGCACCCGACGATTTGACCGAGATCGAAACGATGCTCAAGGAAACAGGCGCTCACCGCAGCCGCGTGGTGCTGATGGCCGAGGGGACCGATCCGGAAACACTGAACACGCGCGCACGTTGGCTGGTTGAGATCTGCAAACGCGAGCATTTTCGCTACAGTCCCCGGCTGCACATTGACCTGTACGGAAACACGCGGGGCCGGTAGGGCTTCGCGTTACCTGTGCACAGTCAGAAACATCGTCTGCTGCACCGCCACTCCTCCCAAGGCCACGTGGATCTGGTAATCGCCATCGGCCACGCCGGGAACCGTAATGTTGAACTGGTACAAGCCGACGAAGCCCGGGGCGAGTCCGGCGTACGTTGTCGCTGCCGGCGTTTGACCGAACTGGATTGTCAGGTTGGGAATGCTGTTGGACTGTGTGACGATGACGCCGGGCGGAATCGGCGGCATGACGTCGCCGAAGCCGATACCGTAGGCAGTGATCGAGTCTCCGGGCTTCGCCGGACGGAACGGCACGCCCGGGATCAGGTTCGTGTTACCGACGAACGTTATCCCGTCGTTGTAAAGGGCGGCTACGTATTGCTTGCCGCCTACCACGAAGCTTGGTGGAGCAAGCATGCCCGGCATCATGGCCGCCCTCTGCATCACGAACGGCGCGCTGGCACCGGCGCAATTGGTGGCCGTGATCTGGACCGGACCCGTCGCCGTGTCGGCGGGAGCCTGCACGTTCATCTGACCCTGGCTGATGTACCACGTAAATGCGCTCTGGCCGTTGATCGACACAGCCGTGCCGTCGAGTTTCGTCGGCGCATTCACCCCGCTAAAATCGTTCCCGGTCCACTCCCGCGTGTTGGCCGCCAGATTCGACCCATATACCTCGATCCACGATCCTCCACCGAAAGTAGTAAACGCGCCGTAGGCGCCCGCCGAGATCACGTTCGTGATCGAGGGTGGCGATAGAGTGCATCCCGCGGCCGGCGTCAGCACGTAGCTGTTGGTATAGGCGTGGTCGCCCTTGTCTGCCTCGCTGTTGAAGTTGACTGCGTTGCCCGCTACGTAGAAATGAATGTTGCCGGCGTTCGTCGCGGGCGGCGTCCAGGTGAAAGTCCATGAGGTCGTGCTTGGGGTGCTGTGTTCGATGAACTGCACCATCGCGCCGCAGCCGGATTTAGGCTTTGGCTGGTTGTTGTCACACAGCACGAACGTGCCCGGGCCTGACGTGAAATCACCGGCTTGCCCGTTGGCGAGATTGCCTTCGAGGCGCGCCGTCATCTGGAACCCGTAGTGCGTGTTCACCGGGTCCGATACCGTTACCGTGATGGTTTGCGCGACGCCGGGCGTGTAGCTGGATCCGCCTGAAAAGGTGGCGGCCACCTTACCACCCGCACCGTTAAGTGGCGTCCCGAAGTGGCACCCGGAGGAGGCACACGCCATCGGGTACGCATTGACGTCGCCCGGGGCGCCGGTGGCGCGGGGATCGGGACCGCTCGCGTACGCGTAGAGGAGGGCCGGAACCACGGCCACGCTTAGCCCACATATGCCCCATAAGACCCTTTGCCCCTTCGTCGCCATAACGCTATCTGCCTAAACACCGGAGCGCCTTCTTTGCTGTGGTGCTTAAAGGGATTTCATTTTCCTCGCGAAAGGGCCACCATAACGACGCTTTGGGGAAAGAATTCGCGGCGGCTTCGTGAACGAAGAAGCGGTAGTAGTGGTGGGTTATCGTGTGGCGGAATTCGCCCAGCCTTCTTCCCAGACGCGCGCTGGTAAAGGGGCCGGGCAGGTCCCAGAAGCCCTTTACGCGGGGGCTCGGAACCAGGAGAACCTGATTCCGCCGGCGGATTATGAGCAGCGTTCTTTCAAGCCGGACGGGGTAGGGCTTGGTCCGCTTCGACGGCAACTCGCTCGGGTTACCGTGTTTTCGCGACTCGCAATGGTCAACGACGGGGCAAACGCCGCAGCGCGGATCGCCAGGCAGACACACAATCGCGCCCAGCTCCATCAACGACTGGTTGGAGCGTCCCGAGTCGCCGTTATCGAGCAGGCCGTCCGCCTTTCGCCGGACATCAACCCCGTCGTCGTTGGTTAGACGCACGATGACACGACGAATGTTTCCATCCACCACCGCGTGCGGCAACCCGAAGGCAATGCTTGAGATTGCGGCGGCTGTATAATCGCCGACCCCGGCCAGCTCGCGGATCGAGGCGTAGTCCCTGGGGAACGCACCTCGCTCGACGATCTGCCGGGCGGCTTTCTGCAAATTGCGCGCCCGCGAGTAGTACCCGAGACCGCTCCAGAGAGCCAGCACCTCGGCCTCCGGCGCGGCCGCCAGCGCCTCGGCGTTGGGGAAACGCTTGAGAAAGCGCTCGTAGTAAGGGATGACAGCCGCCACGCGAGTCTGCTGCAGCATGACCTCGGAGATCAAGATCGCGTAGGGATCGCGGGTGCGCCGCCAGGGCAGGTCGCGCTTCGCCCGTTCATACCAGCGGGCCAGCTTGCGGCGAATGGATCGAACGTCCAACCTCTTATACTAAAGAATAAGGTCAGTGGTCAGTGGTGAAGCGTGACGCACCACTCACCACTCACCACGGACCAACTCACCTTGAACGACTCCATTTGCATCCGTGGCGCGCGCGTCCATAACCTGAAGGACATCACGCTCGAGATCCCGCATGAGCGGCTTACGGTGATCACCGGCGTGTCAGGCTCGGGCAAGTCGTCGCTCGCCTTCGACACGATTTACGCCGAGGGCCAGCGGCGGTATGTCGAATCGCTCTCCGCCTACGCGCGGCAATTCCTGGAGCGCATGGAGAAACCCGATGTGGACGAGATCGACGGCATCGCGCCGCCGGTCGCCATCCGCCAGAAAAACACCACGCGCAATCCACGCTCGACCGTCGCCACTTCGACCGAGCTGTACGATTTCCTGCGCCTCCTCTGGGCGCGCGCCGGGCGTACGTTCTGCCCAAACTGCGGTATCCATGTGGAGCGCGACACCGTCGATCAGGTCGCCGCGAAGATGCTCGCGCAACCCGCGGGCTCGCGCTGGTATGCGCTATTTATGCTTGCGCCCGAAAAGTCGACCGAGGCTCTGCGGGACCGCCTGTTCGATCTTCGCAAGAAGGGCTTCAATCGCCTGTATCAAGGCGGCCGCGTCTTCGAGTTTTCCACGCCGGAATCTCTGCTGGACGTCGATTTCTCGAAGCCTGTTCACGTGTTGGTCGATCGCATTGCGATCTCCCCTGACATCAGGCAACGGCTGGTCGACACCCTCGAGATCTGTTATCGCGAGGCGGGCGAGGTGATCTTTGAGCCCGCGGGCGGCGGACAATCGCTGCGCTTCAGCGAAAAATTTGCCTGCAAGCGTTGCGGGAAGGAGTTCGCCGAGCCTGAGCCGAGCCTGTTCAGCTTCAACAATCCTTATGGTGCTTGCAAGCGGTGCCAGGGCTTTGGCAACACCATCGATTACGACATGGACCTGGTGATCCCGGACCGCTCGCTCTCGATTCAGCAGGGCGCCGTCGATCCGTGGACCAAGCCCCAGCACTCCTGGTATCTGGAGGAGGAGTTTCGCAAGGCAGCCAAAGGAAGGGTACGCCTGAGCGTGCCGTTTGTCGAGCTTCGCGAAGAGGAGCGGGCATTTGTCCACGAACACGTCCGCCGGTATTTCCGCGAAGTCGAAGCGAAAAAGTACAAGGTCCACGTCCGGGTGTTCATTAGCCGGTATCGCGGCTATACGATGTGCCCGGATTGCGGAGGCTCGCGCCTGCGGCCGGAGGCGCTGTACATACGCGTGGGCGGCAAGACGATGGCCGACGTGAGCCGCATGAACATCGCCGATGCACAGGCGTTTTTCAGCCGGCTCGAACTATCGCCCGAAGAGACCGCCATCGCCGAGCGGGTGCTGGTCGAGATCCGGCAGCGTCTGAAGTTTTTGAATGATGTCGGGCTCGAATACCTGACGCTCGACCGTCTTTCGGCGACGCTATCGGGCGGGGAAGCGCAGCGCATCCAGCTCGCCACGTGTTTAGGGTCGCGCCTGGTAGGCGCGTGCTACGTGCTGGACGAGCCGTCCATCGGCTTGCACAGCCGCGATACCGGCCGCCTGATCGGAATTCTCGAAGAACTGCGCGATCTCGGCAACACCGTGCTGGTGGTGGAGCACGATCCTGATGTGATGTCCTCCGCGGACCACATCATCGACCTCGGGCCGGGCGCGGGCGAAAACGGAGGGCGCATCATTTTCGAGGGGTCGTATGGGCAACTGCTCAGCGATGGATCGGCGTCGCTCACTTCGCGTTACCTCCGCGGCGAGCTCAAGACCTCCCACCTGACCGGCCGCCGCACGCCGAATCCCAAGCGCTGGGTCCGTTTTCTCGGCGCCCAGGCGCACAACTTGAAGGGCATCGATGTCTCAATTCCATTGCACCTGATGGTGGCTGTGACGGGCGTCTCCGGCTCCGGAAAATCAACGCTGGTGCACAATGTGATCTATCAGTCGCTCGCCAAGCGGATGAACCGCGACCAGCCGGGTCCATCGGTCGAGGCCGAGGAGTTCGGTGTTGCGCCGGAAAAGCTGACCTGCCGCAAAGTCGAGAAAGCGGATCTGCTGACCCAGGTGGTGCTGGTGGATCAATCGCCCATCGGGCGCACGCCACGCTCGAATCCTGTAACGTACATCAAAGCCTTCGACATTATCCGCGAGCTGTTCGCTTCCACAACGGAAGCGGACCGGCGCGGCTATGCTGCCGGCCACTTCTCGTTTAACATTCCGGGAGGACGGTGCGAAACCTGCCAGGGAGACGGCACCGTCACCGTGGAGATGCAGTTCCTGGCCGACGTCGAGCTGGTGTGCGAGGACTGCAAGGGAACGCGCTACAAGTCCAGTGTGCTCGACGTCCGCTATCACGGCTTGAACATCCACGAAGTTCTGCAGCTCACTGTCAAGGAAGCGATTTCGTTTTTCTCGGGCACACCGCGCCTGGTACAGAAGCTGAAGGTGCTGAACGACGTCGGCCTGGGTTACCTGCGGCTTGGGCAATCTGCGACCACGCTTTCCGGCGGCGAAGCGCAGCGCGTGAAGCTGGCCGCGCACCTGGCGCAGGCGTCGAGCGAAGGAACGCTTTACATATTCGACGAACCGACCACGGGCTTGCACTTCGACGACATCGCCAAATTGCTCGATGCGTTCGAGCGTCTTCTGCGGTCAGGCGGCAGCATTCTGATAATCGAGCACAATCTCGAAGTGATCCGCCGGGCTGACTGGGTGATCGACTTGGGACCCGAGGGCGGCGATGCAGGAGGGCGAATCGTCGCCGAAGGCACTCCGGAGCAGATTGCAGAGGTAGCGGAGTCCTATACTGGGCGGTATCTGCAGAGAGGCCTTCACGCGAAATGATATGCCTGGTTCACCCCACATAGAAACTCATTTTCGATCGTCCGCTTCCGTGCGCGATGTTGTCATCGGCATGGCCGACGGCCTGACGGTGCCCTTCGCCCTGGCGGCCGGGCTTGCCGCCGTGGCTGCCTCGCGTGTGATCGTAATCGCCGGTCTGGCCGAGATCGCCGCCGGTTCGATCGCGATGGGACTCGGTGGATATCTCGCGGCGCGCAGCGATGCCGAACACTACGCCAGCGAGCGGGCTCGCGAAGAGAGAGAAATCATCGAGAAGCCGAACGACGAGCGCCGCGAGGTGCTCGAGATCCTCGATTCCTACGGCCTGACGCGTGAGCAGAGCGCGCCGATTCTGGTCGCCTTCGAAGCCAAGCCCGCGACCTGGGTGGATTGGATGATGCGGTTCGAGCTTGGGCTCGAGGAGCCCGACCCGAGGCGGGCGGTGCGCAGCGCGTCGACCATCGCGCTGTCCTACGTCGCCGGCGGCCTGATTCCGCTGGCGCCTTACATGGTCACGCCCCACGCCGTGACGGCGCTCGAGTGCTCGGTGGCGGCGACCGTGGTGGCGCTGGCGATTTTCGGTTATATTAAGGGCCGCTTCACTGGTGCGCATCCGCTGCGCAGCGCGGTCCACACGACGCTGATCGGCGGCATCGCCGCGGGCGCGGCCTATGCAATCGCCAAACTGTTCGCTTGATTAATTGGCCGGTAATTTTAAGCACGTCGCCGGCTCAACGTTCGGGTTCACGATCCAGATCTGGCGCCCGGAAAAATACGCTGCCAGTTGAGCGTTGCGCTCCGGACCCAGGTCTCTCGCCCAAACGATCCGCGATGCGTCGATATCCGCGTCGTTGTATATCCATTGGAACAGATTCGTTGCTTCGGTTTTCGGCTTGACGAACACCAGATGTTTTCCGGGAAGCTGCTCGAGCAGCATGGTGATTCGCGCCTTGTTCATGTTGCCCTGCACCTTGCAGCACCAGGATTGAAAATTCCGCGCCTGCGTATAAGGCAGGCCCAGGTCTTGCGCTGCGATTCGCAGGACCAGCACCAGGGCCATCGTGGCAGGCAGCAACGCGAGGATGGGCACCCGCGCCGCGCGAAGATGGCGGCAACATTCGACAACGATGGCCACGATTAGCGCGGTAGCCGGCGCCAGGTAATGCGGCGACGCCGCGCCTTCAAGCAGGATCGCGCAGCCCGCGCCGGCTACCCCCGCGATCAGCATCCGCCGCCGGCGCCACACCCGCCCGATCATGAGCAGCGGAATCGTCAACACCGGACCCAGAAAAAATCGCCAATATTCCTGCAAGCGGAACGTCAGGTATTCGATGAAATCCAGCGGGCCGTCGACTTTTTCGCGCTCGCCCAGTTCGTACTCGTAGTAGCGCGCGAGCTCGATGTGCCGGTGCTCGATGCGCGGCGGAGGAGTCCAGGCCAGCGCCATCGGCCACCCGTAGGTCTTCTGGCTGATCTGGTAGGCCGTGACGAACGGACTTCCGGTGATGTGAGCGAAATAGACGCCGAGCCCGGCGAGACCGGCGCCCGCGACCAGTAACGCCGGAACGCCCATGGTCAACATCGCGAGCGCCCGGCTCCGCCGCTCCCAAGCGAGAACAGCGATGAACGGCACGCTGAGAAGCAGGCCCTCAAAAGGCCTCGTCGCGGCGAGAATCGCCAGACCGAGCCCGAACACGAATCCCTGCGAGAGAGAACGCACAGGAGTAGAGGCCGGGCGGCGGAGGCGAGCGAAGGCGCCTGCCACCAGCGCGCCCCCTATAGCCGCGAGGAATCCGCCGTGGTATGCGTTCACCCAATAACTGCCGATCGAGAAACGCAGGGCCGCGAGCAGTACTCCGAACAGCGCCCAGCGCGCCGGCATCCAGCCGCGAAGCATCCAGTAAAGGACGGCGAGAAATGCTCCGCATTCGGCGAGGACACCCGCCCACGGGCCGCCAACCGCTTTCCAAGCCGCGGCGAGAATCACGGCGTGCCCCGGAAAATAGCTCGAGACGTAATGCGGTTGCTGGAGGATGTGCAAGCTCTCGAAATGCTGCCAGAAAGGATGCGTGGGATTCGCCACGCGCCCATCGAGCAGCGTATCGGCGAGCAGCAGGTGGCTGAACTCGTCGGCGACCACAGGTACGGGCGCGGGAAGCAACGGCAATAACGCCACGCGCAGACAAACCGCGCCCGCGGCCAGCATCAGCGCCAGCATCCACGGGCGAACGGGCAGCTCGAATCGGCCGAATTGTGGCGGCCGCCAGCCGCGCTTCCAGGCCCACAGCCCGCCGGCGATCAGAACAATTTCCAGGAGATTGAAATCCTGCCGGAAACCCTGCCACAGGCCTCCCAGCGTCAACAGCAGGATTTCGAGCAGTCTCATCCCTCGACAAATCGTCTGGGAGACCTATTTTCCGCAGGTTTTCTTACAGATTTTCCTGTCTGCCCTGCACGACTTGCGTGCTTGTTTTGTTGTCGACCTGTTCTGACAGAACTGGTAATTGCTATCGCACCGGGCCTTGCACTGGCCCGCATTCCTGCTCCCGGCCTCGGCGGCGGGAAGAGCCACCGACAGAATGAGGCCGGCAATAACGAAGCGCATCAGGAAAATCCTCCGCTGTCTATTGTATCCCGAACACTCCGGACTTCTCCCCTTTTTTCTCCCTTAGTACGCTTCCGTTTCCGACACCAGCCTGTCCACGGTCACGCTATAAATTGCCGGCTTGCCGTGCTGATCGCTCGCGAAGAAAACGTGCTGGCTGTTGGGCGAGAAGATCGGCGCCACCATGTGCGGGTCGCTCGCGTGGTGCTCGGCCAGCGTCAGCTCGCGCCTGACGACGCGCACCAGGAGGAGCACATGCGGCGAGGCCTTGCTGCCGCTCGCGCCGACAAATACGCTGGCATCGGCATTGCGCCCGAAGTGGACGAACTGCGTTGTGTTCGCGATGGCCTTGTCCTCGTTGGTGTCCGGCGTAAACTCGCGGAGGTTATGCAGCTTGTGGGGATCGTCCGGATAGTTCAGGTAAAGCACGGAGCGCCCGTCCGGACTCCACAGCGCCGGACCGGTTCCGCCTTCGGCCAGTCGCAGGCGATAGTTCTGCTGCGCATCGTAATTCGCCAGCCAGATAGCGCTGCCACGCCGGTAGAGAACCGACGCGCGCCGCGGGCGCGGAATCGGGTCCCGGATTTCTTCTTCGCACTCCGCTAGCGTGACCGCCGTGCCCGCACTCATATTTACCAACTGCAACCGGCTGTGCGAGCCCTTGCGCTCCACCAGGGCCGAGAACAAACCATCTTCGGCCACGCTCAATCCGTGGCTCTCCTCGAATTCGTCGGGGGTCCGGTAAATCTCGCGCGGCCGAAGGCTCGACAGGCTGGCCGACACTAATCGCCCGCCATCCAGGTAGCAGAACCCGCGGTCGTCGCTGAACAAAGTAAGCGAGAACGGATCGAGTGCGCTTGCATCGGTGAGTTGGCGCGACTGGCCCGATTTCAGATCCATCCGGAACGCTTCGAAGCGGCCGGAAATATCGGAGGCGTACACGAGAGAATTGCTGCGCCGCGAGATCGCGCGCGCGAAAAAGGATGGCAAATGACTGGTGTGCGCAGGATCAGTGAGGCGATAGACGGGAAACTCGGTGGTGGGATCAGGATAGCGGGTGACAGCCGAAGGAACAAGCCTTCCTCTTCCAGTGTCTACCGCGAAGCAAGCCGCCGGCAGCGAGGCGAGAAACCAGCGCCGCGTACGCGCCGGAGCGCGGCTCGCTTGGCCCATACCTGGATGGTATCACCTGTGGCTGGTCTTGTAATGCTCGCCGAGCAGATCCAGTCCGAAATCGCCTTCAAAATCGCGCCAGACGCTGTGAATATGATTCGCGTTGTTCTGAGTGTCATCGTACTCGATCAGAAACAGCGGCGTCTGGATGCGGTAGTAGTGCGGGTCGCCGCGCTCGATGCCGCCGGCCCACGCGAAATAAAGATTGTTCTGGCTCTTGTGAAACTGCTCAAGCCGGGCCTCGGCCACTGGAGCGGGGAAGGTGTTCGCGTACTCCGTGACCAGCTCGCCCAGGATCTCCTTCTGCTTCGCGGTCAGTTTGGAATAGGGCAGCCCGCTCGGCTGTCCAGTGAGCGCCGCCTTGCGCGACGCGGCCGTGATGATGTCGGGATAGGCTTTCTTATCGACGATCGCCGTGGCCCTCTGGTCTTCGGCCAGCGATTGAATCAGCGCGCGCCCCAGGTCCTCTTCGCGCTTCAGCGCGCGCAGGCCGGCACGCGGTCCTTCGCGCACTTCGGCGGGGTTGGCGCCGAAGAAATTGGGGCTCGACGCAACTCTTCCGTTCACAATGGTGAAGTTCAGGCTGATGTGGTGCCCTTCCACGCGATAGCCCCAGGTGCCCGACTCCGATGGCTCGCCGAAGACGCTGAAGTAATATTTCTCCGGATCACGCTCCGGTCCTTTGCCCTGCTCGATCGAGCGCAGAACCTCTTCGAGACTCATGATCGTGTGAGCCTTAATCACGCCCTGCTGGCTGAGACCCGCCGAGAGCAGCGCGTGAGCCAGCTGCTTTTGCGACGGTGTCATGTCGCGAAGCGCGAGCCCCTTGCGCTCGCGTGGGATGAAGTGCCAGTTCATCCGCTCTTCGACGGTGAACGAGAAGGTGGCACGAGCCTTCTGCTCCGGTGTGAGCGATGCCAGGAACGCCTTGGCCGCATCGGACATCACCACGGGGGGATTCAGGCGGGTGTAGGCTGCCATGAGCAGTACCACGCCTGCGGAAACCAACAGCAGACGCTTCCAGTGGCGCATAATCGCACCCAGTGTATCAGCGCGTGGATCAGAAGGGAAGGTCCGATTGTGTACTTGGCTGCAACACCGCGGAGCGAGTCAGGTACGGATGGGGATTCACGGGGCTGCCTCCGACACGCACCTCGAAATGCAGGTGGGGCGAGGTTACCCGGCCCGTGTCGCCCGAGGCTCCCAGAACCTCGCCACGCCGGATCTCCTGGCCGGCGACAACTTCGAACCGTGAGAGGTGCGCGTACCAGGTGCGCATCCCGTTGCCGTGGTCGATGATCACCAGCTTCCCGTAGCGGCCCGAGAACTCGGCGGAGTAAACGATCCCGTCAGCGGCGGCGTGAACCGGCGTACCCATGGAAGCCGAAATGTCGACTCCCGTGTGGAAGGCGCCTTCGCCCGAGAACGGGTCCTGGCGCTCACCGAACCGGCTCAGGAGGCGTCCGTTCACCGGCCAGATCGTGGGAATCAGGTTCTTCTGCCAGCTCCTGGCGTAGGTATGGTGAAGCCGTGAAAAGCTTGCCGACTTGAGAAAATTATATTCCTCGATGGACTCCGTATAGCTCGGAACCAGCCGGCCCGCTTCGGCGAGGTCTTCGGTGCCCTCCAACCTGCGCTTGAGCCCCAGCGCCATGCTCACTTCGCTGGCCATCAATTGCAGCGATGCAAGCTGTTCCTGTTTCTGATTGTTCTCCCTCTGCAATGCCTGATACTTGCTGCGAAGCGTGTCGACCTCGCTTCGTAAGGAATTGTAATTCGCTACCTTCCAGGTCATGCGAAGGTAGCTTGAAACCATGCCAAACAGGGAGAAGGAGCCGCATAGTGCCAGAATCAGAATGAGATAGAAGGCTTGATGAGGGATCTGGATACGCCGGAGGCGTCCATGCAGAGAATGAGCGAGGACGACAACGAAGTAGTGCTGCTTCATCAATCTCCTCAACAATTAATTCGGCCACGTCCCCCGAAAGCATTACAGTACGGGTCGCGAGCCGGAGAACCTAACGGGTAGTAAGAGAAACGGAATAATTAATGACTTGTCAGGATAACGGAAATCGCCACGAGGTGTCAAGGTTACACTTAGGCTACGCGGCAGCTTAACGTTCGACAGCCACCCCCTGCAATTAGGGGGCGGTCCGGTGGCCATTCGATTCAACATTTTGGCCCTCGATTCTATCGAGGTATTGCTCGTTTGCCGTGTCGTACTGAACTCGGGCTTCGTCGACTCGCCTCCGCTGTTTCTCCAGTTCAGGACTCCCTTCCACGGATCGCTCCCTAAGGGTATTAAGCAACTGGAGTTCGTTCCTCCAGTTTTTCAACGCCAATTCACGGCTTCGTTTTGCTTGCTGGATGTTCGGCACTCTTTGTTGCCTCCGCTGCACGTCTCATCCCAGGAACCTAGTCCGCACGTCGCCTGCCAAAACACACCGCCTCTTAGGCGATCGTTTGGGCACGCCAGATGCGGATCAAGCAAGGACCCAGGAGGTCGTCTATGAAACACAGGCTTCTCGTCATTGCTCCGCTGGTCGCGATTGGGCTTTCGTGGGCGCAATCGCCGCTTGAAACGTTAGACGCAAAAAAAATCGTTCCGTATGTGCCGACCACGCCGGAAGTTGTTTCAGCGATGCTGAAACTGGCGAACGTGACAAAAAATGACACTGTCATAGACCTCGGATGCGGTGATGGGCGCATCGTTATAGCAGCCGCCAAGGACTTTGGGGCTCACGGCATCGGCATCGACATCGATCCGCAGCGCATCCAGGAGGCGAACGAGAATGCAGGCAAGGCGGGTGTGACCGGCCTGGTAGAATTTCGCCAGCAGGATTTTTTTGACGCGAATATCAGTAAGGCGTCGGTCGTGACTCTCTACCTGTTGTCGAGCGTGAACCTGAAGCTTCGCCCGAAACTGCTCAACGAGCTGAAGCCCGGCACCCGCGTCGTGTCGCATAGCTTCGATATGGGCGACTGGAAGCCTGACAGAATTGCGGAGGTGGAAGGGCGCAAGATCTACCTCTGGATCATCCCGGCGAAATCCGCGGCACGCAAGTTCTGATCTGCCTTCGGCGCGCCGAGCGCAAGGAGCTTGGGGAACCTTCTCCGCTTCAGCAGTGTCCAAGAGACCGAGGAAACCATGTCACTGGGTCGCAGCCTTGGTCGTCACCCGGACCTTAATGTGACTCCGCTGATCGACGTATTGCTCGTTCTCCTGATCATCTTCATGGTCATCACGCCGTCGCTGTCCACGGGCATGCAAGCGCTCGTGCCTCAACCACCGGATCAAGAAAAACCGGCGCCGAGGGACGACATCGTCATCACCGTCCTGGGAGACCGAACAGTGCGGGTCAACCAGGAACCCGTGGCGTTGGCAGACTTGGACGAAAAGTTAAGAGTGCTCTTCAAGAACGCTACCAACCATGTCATTTTCGTGAGAGGACAAAAGGATCTCGATTTTCGTCAGGTCGTCGAGGTAATCGATATCGCCAAAGGCGCGGGGCTGGACAGGGTTGCATTGATGACGCAGTGACTCTGGGCGGTGGAACCACTCCATCGTGCTCCCAATTACGCCGGTGGGTGGACCGTTACGAGTACGACTTGACTCACGGGACCACGCTCGATTGCCAGTGAGTCGCGTTTGGCGCTATGGTTGCCGGGCGGGGTGAGACTCAGCAACGCCGTCTGGACAGAGAGACGATGAGCGCAACCAAATCCTACGAAAAGATTATGCCATCGGAGAGACGCTCTGTACGAAGGCGCAGCCCTTTGGACATTCCATAGGAGAGTTTGCTATCTTATATGCAATGTCCAAAGGAAGGCGCGCCAAAAACACCAGGTCCGAGGTGCTCCAGGGCACACTGGACCTGATGATTTTGAAGACGCTACAGGCAATGGGGCCGCTGCACGGATTCGGAATTGCGCGCCGGCTGGAGCTGTTGAGTCAAGACGTGCTCCACCTCAACGAAGGCACCGTGTACACCTCCTTGCTGAGGATGCAGCAGGCGGGATGGATTGCCGCCGAATGGGGCGCTTCCGAGAATAACCGCAAAGCGAAATTCTACTCGATAACCAAGGCCGGTATCCGGCAGTTGGCGAAGGAGACCGAGGACTGGGAGCGGATTTCCGGAGTGATCGGCCGGGTGCTGACAACTTGAGGGCCAGAACTAATGTCCTTGCCGAATCTGTGGCAGCGAATACGCAACACAGCTCGCGATAGGTCACCGGATGTGGAGTTCCAGGCCGAAATAGAGGAACACGTCAGGCTACTCGCGGAACATTATCGCGGGCAAGGAATGACAGAGGAGGAAGCATGTCTGGCCGCTCGCCGCCAGTTTGGCAACCAGACATTGATTCAGGAGGACCGGCGAGCCAAGAAGATCATACCGGTCATCGAAAGTTTGCAAGGCGATCTGGTTTACGCTGCGCGGATGCTCCGGAAGAATCCCGGTTTTGCGGTGGCGGCAGCAGTCACGCTGACCCTCGGAATCGGCGCCAATACGGCTATTTTTAGCGTCTGTAATGCGGTGCTCTTCAAACCTCTGCCATTTTATGAGCCGGACCGCATTGTGATGCTCTGGGAACAGACCGCCACGGGGGCTGTAATGACCGTGGCGCCGGCGAACTTTGCTGATTGGCGGAACGAGAGCCGCTCGTTCAGTGAGATGGCGGCTCTGAACCCGAACTCCAGCTTCATCCTTCCTTCTCAGAATGAGACCGCGCGGTTGGCGGGGGCAGCTGTGTCCTCGAATTTCTTTTCGCTGTTGGGTGTTCGATTCGCCTTAGGACGCAACTTTCTTGCGGAGGAGGACCGGCCCGGCGCCAACCACGTGGCCATTCTGAGCTACCGCGTTTGGCAGGAACGCTTCGGAGCGGACCGGGACATCATCGGGAGGCAAGTCAAGCTCAACGACACCAGTTATACGGTTACCGGCGTCCTGCCCGCGGATTTCAGATTCGGTAGCAGCGCAGCCGATTTCCAGCCGCGTAACCAAGGCGTAGTAGATCAGTTCCTTGTTAACGCGCCAGGTGACCAGTTCGATATTTGGGCGCCGATCGCTCTCAATGCTGAGAAACTACAGCGCGGCACACATCCGTTGCGCGTGATCGCGAGGCTCAAGCCGGGTGTGCCATTAGCACAGGCGCAGGCGGAATTGAACGTGATCGCGACCCATCTTGCGCACCAGTATCCAGCGGACAACCGGGACAAAGGCATCGCGGCAGTCCCACTGAAAGAGCAAGCGACGGGCACCGTGCGGGTAGCGCTTCAAATGCTGCTGATCGCAGTCGGACTGGTGCTCCTGATCGCGTGCGCCAATGTCGCGAATCTCTTCCTAAGCCGGGCGGCTGCGCGTCGGAGTGAGATGGCAGTGCGGGTTGCGCTGGGCGCAGGCAGGGGTCGCATCGCACAGCAACTTCTGACGGAGAGCCTGTTGCTCGCAGGCATCGCCGGGACGGCGGGTTTCTTCCTGGCGCTGATTGTGATTTCGGTCCTGAGCCCCTACTTGCCCGCTGACTTGTCGCGGGCCGGCGGAGTCAGGCCAGACGCGCGAATCCTGGCATTTACGGCGTCGATTTCGGTCGCCTCCGGGATCGTCTTCGGATTGGGTCCGTTGTTTGGAACAGCCCGGGCGCAGGCGGGAGAATGGCTGAAGGCGAGCAATCGAGTCGCAGGCGGAGGCCAGTCGCTTTTGCGAAACGGGCTGGCAGTGGCACAGATCGCAATTGCACTGATCCTGCTGATTGGCACTGGTCTCATGGTCAGGAGCTTTGTGAAGCTGATCCATGTGGCGCCAGGTTATCGTTCCGAGGGCGTCTTGACAGGGCGCCTGTCTCTGCCGAGATCCCGCTATCCGGATAATCATCAGATCGCCGTGTTCGAGCGGGGGCTGCTCGAGCAATTGGAGGGAAGCCCCGCCATACAATCGGCAGGATTCACGACGTATCTGCCGCTCAGCGGTTCAGACAACGGATGGGCCTTCTTGATCGAGGGTCGTCCTCCGCTCCCGACGGGGATCTTTAACTTCGCCAAGTACCGTCCCGTGAGCGCCGGTTATTTCGAAACTCTGGGAATTCCGATCTTGCGGGGACGGTCGTTTACGCGCGGTGACGAACGGGAAGGATCGCCATGGGTCGTGGTAATCAATGAGTCCATGGCGCGGAAATATTGGGGCGCGGAAGACCCGATCGGGCAGCGCCTGAGGTTTGGATCGGCCACGTGGCGCACGGTAATCGGAGTGGTTGGCGATGTGCGGCATGAGGGACTGGGCGGCGAGATGAAGCCGGAGATGTACGTCCCGATGGAGCACGCGCCCAATGTAGAGAGCGGCCCAACGATTGTTGTGCGAACGGCGCTCGATGCGGGTTCCGCCTCAGCCCAGCTTCGCGAATCGGTTTCGGCGGTGGATCGCACCATCCCGGTCGATCGGATCGAAACCATGGATCAGTTACTCTCGCGATCCGTAGCGCAACCGCGTTTCCGGACCGTTGTCCTGGCAGCATTTTCGATACTCGCGTTCGTAATGGCTTCGATTGGGGTTTACGGGGTGATCAATTACCTGGTCATTCAGCGCACGCGCGAATTCGGAATCCGCATGAGCATGGGCGCAACTCAAACCGATGTGCTGCGACTGGTGCTTCGCCGGGCGGCAGCGCTGATCGGCGCAGGCACGTTCTTGGGGGTGGCGGGGGCAGTGCTGCTGGTCCGTTTCATAACCAAACTACTGTTTCAGACAGCGCCGGTCGATCCGCTTACATTCGCGGCAGTGCCAGTGGTGCTCGCGATCGTAGCCCTGACGGCCAGTTATGTTCCCGCCCGCCGCGCGACGCGCGTCGATCCCATGATCGCTTTGCGATATGAGTGAGGACCTCGCTCTGGCTGCATCACGCCGAGCGCATCTATCGGGCCGACGCGGCTGGTCCTCCCCGGCGGACGCGCCGCGGCTGCTAGACATGAATGTGCCGAGCCCGATTGTGGCTTTGGAGGACCGCAAAGAAAGGAATCGAGAAGCTCACCGGGCGCGTAAAGTGCGATGGAATCGAGGTCCTCATCATCGACCCCTGGCGGTTGTGGCTCGGAAGGACGAGAACAACGCCATGTTGCAGTGACTCGTAAGTGTTTGAAGGACTTGGTGAGGAAGGAATCGAACCTTCAACCTACTGATTAAGAGTTTAGAAAACCGATCTCTCTCCCGCTCCTTCCAGCTAACGATAAGTGTCTGAAGTATTAATTTTATTGGTACTCT
>QHXU01000001.1:31958-33449 GCA_003223065.1 Acidobacteriota bacterium
TACTCTGCTATACTCTGACCTAACGGGCCATTTCGAAAAAAAAGTACCACCCGGAGTACCACCCGAGAACCTACTGATCGAAAATCAGTCGGTCGAAATCCGCGGGGCGCTCGGGCCACTTTCAAATGAACTGATTCGGCCCGGAAGGAGCTTTATGACAGCCGTAGTTCCGATCCGCAAACCGGCCGGGGAAGACCAGGTCAAAATAGTCGCCGCGAACCAAAAGGCCGTGGATGCCCTGCCATTCAACAGCGGCATGTGGCGCGTCAAGGAAATTCCGGGCCTGTACGTGCGCTGCCGTGCAAAATCAAAGTCGTTTCTGCTTCAGCGACGCGTTCGCGGACACCTCGTGAAAGAGACCATCGGCAAACTATCGCTAAAAGTTGCGCGCGAAAAGGCCATGAAATCGTGGAGCGCGTTGAGGCCCAAGCCCGCCGCCCATGAAGTCGTGACGCTTGAAATCGCGATCGACCGCTACTTGGAGGAAAAACCACTCGCGCCGAAGACGCGCGACAACTACACCTACAACGCCGGCGAGTACCTAGCCGACTGGAAGCCGCGTGGATTGCACGACGTCGGCAACGATCGCGCGGGGTTCCGGTATCTCATTCGAGACATCAAAAAGAAGCACGGCGTTGCGACCAGCAACCAAGTGGTTCGGCTCGTCTCTGCTGTGTATCGCTGGCAACGCAAAATCGATCCTTCGCTCCCGGAACCACCGACGACCGCCGTAGAGATCGAATCTATTCCGCCGCGGGATTGGGCTTACTCTTCTGAGGAACTGAAAAAATGGTGGTACTCGCGTGAGGAAAAGGGCGGCGAGACCACGGAACGGGGCGTGAAAACTCTCGGAGCGATCAAGCGTATGTGGTGGCTTACCGCACTCTTCACAGGTGCGCGCAAGGGCAGCATCGAAGCCCTGAAATGGACGGATCTCGACCTGGAGAAGAAGACGATTCACTTTCGCGTCACCAAGGGTGACCGCCCGTACATCGTTCCCATGAGCGACCAGCTCTCCGAGTTCCTGATCGTTTACCGCGACGGCGGTGAGGTTTCGCCTTCGGAATGGGTGTTCCCGTCGAGCGCGAGAGAAGGCAATCACATCGTAGGGGTAAAGAACGACAAGGAAGGAGTCGGGCCGGCGCATCGATTAAGGCACACCTTCAGGACGATGCTCGCACAGCTCGGAGCGTCCCCAGATCAGGCACGCATGCTCATGGGGCATTCGATGGGCGGTGATATTTCGCGTGGGTACATCACGGCGCCGCATGTAGTGGAATCGTTGCGTCCTCTCACGAATGCAGCAACAAAACACTACCTGAGGATCGTGGTCTTGGACTAACCCGATCCCTGTGAATCAGAGCGGTAGAAAAACGGCGCTACGCCTCGCGCGGATCGATGACTTCTTCGAGAGAGTCTCAGAACTGATTGAAGAGATCGACCGTTTGTCGCGGGAAGTGAAACGTTGTGCGCGCAGCGCTGCGAGAGTAA
>QHXU01000174.1 GCA_003223065.1 Acidobacteriota bacterium
TGCGGCAGAGCCTTTCCCCGGTGGATAGTTGACTTCCACGACCGTGACCGCCCATCCCTTCATGTCCACATCCGGGAGGTCGTGCTGGAAAACCGGAACCCTGCCGGGGGTCCCAGACTGACCGCCCGACGCTAGAGCCTCGGCCAAAATTGCACCGGCGCTTCCCAACAGAATTCGTCGATTCATCATTTTTACAGGATAGCTCCGGCGTTCGGCCGCTTAGCGGCGCGCGAAGCCGCACCGCCATTCATCACGCCTTCTTGACGAATCGCTCGATGCCCCGCTTTGCATCTTCTGTCATTCGGGCCAGCGCGTTTGCGTGCACACCCGCCTCAAGGGCCGATTCGAACGTCATTCCGTCCATGTGGTAGAGCAGGTTCTTGGCGAGGCCAACGGCGGACGCCGGCTTCGCCGCCAGCGCGGCGACGTACGCTTCGACGCTCCGATCGAATTCGGCATCCGGATACACGCGGTTGATCATGCCGGCGGCTTGCGCCTCCGCGGCGGAAATCACCTCGCCGGACGTGATGAGTTCGAACGCACGCTTCTCGCCTACAGAGCGGCGGAGGATCGCCATCACCATCGCGGGAATGAATCCGATCTTTACTTCCGGATATCCGAACAGGGCCGATTCGGACGCCAGGATCAGGTCGCATGCCGTGGCCAGACCGCAGCCCCCTGCCAGAGCGCGCCCGCGAACCGCCGCCACAATCGGCCGCGGATGCCGCCGCATCGCAAGAAATACTTCCGCGATGGCGCGCGCCGCGTCTAGATGATCAAATACGCCGGCCTCGGCCGTGCGATCAAGTGCGGCGAGATCCGCGCCGGAGCAAAAGTCTTGACCGGCCCCGGCGAGCAGGGCCACGCGAACCGACCCGTCCCGCGCCGACTGCGCCAGAGCCTCGCTCAGCGCGGCGATGAGTTCCGGGCTCAGCGCGTTGCGCTTTTTCGGCCGGTTCAGCGTTATCCGCGCGACGCCGGATTCGACACTATAGAGAATCGGCATCGATCTCCATGCGCAACAGCGCCGTGCTGTAAGTCTTGCCCTGCGGGTCCGCCTTGAGCGCCAGAGTGCCGCCGCCGTCCAGGCTTTCATGCAGCAGAAAATTCAGCGCTCCCAGATTGGGCAGCTCGAACCGCTCCACCTTGCCCTTGCAAATTCCGGCGAAGTGTTGTTTCACGCGCTCGGCGGTGACTTCCCTCACCAGGATCGGATAATATTCCGGCTTCCGCGCGATGATGCCCACGTTCGCGGTGTCTCCCTTGTCGCCGGAGCGCGCGTGCGCCAGTTCGATCAATTTTCGTTTGGCCATACCCCCACCACGGGCGTTAACTCGTGCTTCGGGATCAGCGCCGGCCAATACGCCACAATTTCTTCCACCTTCGGGCGCCCGCCCCCGAGCCCGGTCACCACCGGCGGACCATTCAGGACCAGCGGCGCCAGCTCCTTGGTAAAGCGCTCCACCGCTGCGCGGTTCTCGGAGCGCACGCCGAACCGCAAAACGACTTCCGCCAGCTGCGGCTCGACTTCCGGTGAAGGCTCGGCCGCCGCGATTCCGTGGCAGCCGTTCGCGCCGACAAACTCGCTGCGCATCGCCTCGAATCTCAGGCCCAGGCGTTCTAGCCTCTGCCGCAGAATCTGGTCTGCCGCGCGCGCTTTCTTGTACGCGTCCGGCCAGGCGTAGACCAGCGAGCCGATAGCCTTGAATCCGGCGGAATAACTGATCGACACTTTGTAGAACTCCGTTGCCGGACGGCCTCGAATTCCGCTGAAGCGCACGCGATCCGCGCCGGTCTGCTCGAGGTGGATCGTCGTGAAGTCCGCCACGCAGTCAGGAGTGATGTACTCGTGTGGATCGCCCATCTCGTTGATCGACGCCACGGTTACGCGGCCGCCCGTGCCGGCGTGCTTCGTGATCGCAAACGTTCCATCCGGCTCGGCCTCGATAATCGGGTAGCCTATATCCGCCATATCCGGAATGGTGTCCCAATCCACCTGGCAATTGCCGCCCGTGCATTGGGCGCCGCACTCGACGGTGTGGCCGGCGATGGTGCCGGCAGCCAGCTTATCCCAGTCGTCCGCTTTCCATCCGAACTCGTGGATCATCGGCGCCATCGCCAGCCCGGTATCGGTACAGCGCCCCGTGATGACGATCTGCGCGCCGCGGGCAAGCGCATCGGCCACCGGAAAAGCGCCGAAATAGACGTTGGCGCTCTGCACCTGCGCCCTGATCGCCGAAAGCGGTTCGCCCGTATCCATGTTCCTGAGCTCGATGCCGCGCTGGATCAACTGATCGAGCCGGTCCATGATATCGTCGCCCGCGACAGTAGCCACTCGGATGTCGATGCCCTGCCGCTTGGCCACTCCTAAAACGGCATCGCGGCACGCCGCCGGGTTGACGCCGCCCGCGTTCGCAATCACGCGGATACGGCGCTCCACCAGGTCCGGAAGCACCCGCGCGATCATCTCCACGAAATCGCGAGCGTAGCCCGCCCTCGGGTCCCTCGAACGCTGTTTCTGCAGGATGGACATCGTGATCTCGGCCAGATAGTCGAGCGTCAGGTAATCGATGGGGCCGCGCCGCACCTGGTTGACTGGCGCTTCCAGCGAATCACCCCAAAAGCCTTGTCCGTTTGCGATTCGAATCATGGGGAATGGGATGGGAAGCCGCTAGATCTTATACTCCTTCGCCAGAATCTCCTTCATGACCTCCGAAGTGCCTGCGCCGATTGTATGCAGCCTGACATCGCGCCAGAAGCGGCCGGCCGGATACTCGGTGGTGTATCCGAAGCCTCCGAAGATTTGCATACAGTCGTAGGCCACTTTCTGGCACAGCTCGGAGCAGTACAGCTTGGCCATCGTAACCTCCCGCACGCAGCGCTGGCCGCGGTTCAAAAGATCAACAGCGCGATAGACCAGCCAGCGCCCGGCCTCTATGTTCGTCAGGTGCTCTGCGAAACGGTGGCGCCAAACCTGGAACTGGCGGACCGGCTTGCCGAACGCCGAGCGTTCCAAGCCATACTCGAGCGCGTTGCTGGATCACACGATCCATTCCCGCCAGCGCGCCGATCGCAGCGGCCAGCCGCTCCCCCTGGAAGTTCTGCATGATGTAGTAAAAGCCGCGGTTCAGTTCACCGAGGACGTACCGGCGCGGAATGCGGCATTCGTCGAAGAAAAGCTCAGCCGTATCGGAGCACAAATTCCCGATCTTTTTCAGCTTCTTTCCGACCGAAAATCCCTTGGTTTTCGCCGGAAGCAGCACTAGCGATATGCCCTTGTGTCCCTCTTCGCCGGTTCGCACGGCCAGAATCACGAAGTCGGCACAAACCCCATTCGTGATCCACAGTTTCTGTCCGGAGATAACCAGGTCATCGCCGTCCATTCTGGCCCGCGTCTTCATGGCCGCAACATCGGAGCCGCCGCCCGGCTCGCTGATCCCGAGCGCGGCCACCAGGTCTCCGGCGATGGCGGGCTTCAGGAACTCTTGCTTTTGCCCGCGCGTACCGAGTTCATCCAGCACCGGCAGCGTGATGTCGCTCTGCACCATGAACGCCGTGTTGACGCCGCCACTTTCAGACCACGACATTCCTTCGATGTACGCAGTGGTGGCCCACCAGTCCAGTCCGCTGCCGCCCCAGTCCGGATCCAGACGGATGCCGAACAGTCCCAAATCAGCGCCTTTTTTGAACAATTCCCGTGGAAATTCGCCGGCTTCGTCCCACTCAGCCGCGTGCGGCGTGATCTCTGCCCGCACGAAGCGCTTCACAGTCTCACGGATCATGTCGTGTTCTTCCGTGAAGCCGGGAAAGCTGGCTTTCCTTTCCTCGACGCCAACCTGGCTCATTGTTGAGTCTCCTCGCGGCACATCCTGACCAGCGCCGGGTCCGCTCTGGGAAGCACCATGCCGCGAACTATTTTATCCCGACCGGGGAGTTCCGTGTCCGTGCCCGAGCAAGAGGAACGCCGGTTAGGCTATAATTACCAATTCCCCAAGAACACGGAGGTTTTCTTGCGAATTCCGTCCTTAGCGGTCCTGGCCGCGGCCGGACTGGCGGCAGTACCCGCGCTATTTGCCGCGGACTGGAAACCGGTTACACCCGCGGAGCTCGCCCAATCCGCGCCAAAAGTCGAAAAAGATGCGGATGCGGAGGCCCTGTTCTGGGAGGTCCACGTTCTTGACGAAGCCCAAAGCGGGCAGTATCCGCATAGCGTGTTCACACATTACGTGCGGATCAAGATTTTCACGGATCGCGGCAAGGAAAAGTTCGGTACACTCGATATCGCCTACGCCGGCCGGACGCACGTGAGCGACATCGCGGGCCGCACGACCAAAGCGAATGGAGAGACCCTCGAACTGAAAAAGGACGCTGTGTTCGACCGGACCCTGGTGCGCACTGGCGGCCTGAAAGTGCGGGCAAAATCGTTCGCCATGCCTGGAGTTGAGCCGGGCAGCATCATCGAATATCGCTGGAAGGAGTCGCACGAGGACATGCTCGCCGACTATGTCCGGATCTATTTTCAGCGCGATATTCCGGTGCAGTTCGTGAAGTATTACATCAAACCACTGGTCCACCCTTATTTTCCCTATGGGATGCGCAGCATTACCTTCCATTTCCAAAACTCGCCGTTTATGAAAGAAGCGAACGGATTCTACAGCACGTACGCCGAGAACGTCCCCGCATTTCACGAGGAACCTCGCATGCCTGCCGAGGCACAGGTGAAGCCGTGGATGCTCTTGTATTATGCTCCGGATACGAAGCTGAATCCCGAAAAATACTGGATCGAGCGCGGACGGGAATTGTATAAAGACTGGAAACAATCCATCAAAGTTAACGATGAGGTGCGCCGGGCGGCGGACAAAGCAATCGGTGATGCGAAATCCGACGATGAACGGCTGCGGCGGCTGTTCGAGTTCTGCCGCCGCGAAATCAAGAACACCGCCGACCAGGGGTCGGGCCTCACCGCCGGCGGCCGGTCCGACCGGAAGGAAAACAAGACGCCGGCCGATACCTTGCGCCAAGGCTTGGGCACGCCGCGGGAAATCAACCTGCTTTTTGCCGCCTTGGCCGCGGCGGCCGGATTCGATGTGCGTCTGGCGCGCGTCGGCGACCGGGATGACGTAGCGTTTCGCGCCGATCTGGCGAACATGTATTTTCTCCGAAGCTACGACATTGCCGTAAAACTGGGCGATGCCTGGAAGTTCTTCGATGCCGGCAGCACCTACGTGCCTTACGGCATGCTCATGTGGCAGGAAGAAGGTGTGGCTGCGCTAGTCACCGATCCGAGAGAGCCGGCGCTGGTTGTGACGCCGCTGTCTGGGCCGGAACGATCCACTGAGCGCCGGCGCGCTGCCCTGACGCTGGGCGAGGACGGAACTGTCGAGGGCGATGTAACGATCGAATATTCGGGTCATTTCGCAACTGGGCGAAAAAATCGAATCGCTGGAGACTCGGACGAGAAACTGGAAGACGAAATCAAGGAGGCAGCGAAGCTGGGGATGAGCACGGCCGAGGTCACCAACGTAAAGGTGGAAAACGTCAATGACCCGGAGAAGCCTTTGCGCGAGTCTTTTCATATCCGCGTGCCCGGCTACGCGCAGCGCACGGGGAAGCGGTTATTCGTGCAGCCGGCATTCTTCCAGTTCAACGAAGCTCCTTTGTTCACCGCCAGCGAGCGCAAATACCCAATCATGTTCCGCTATCCGTGGGCCGAAGACGACGATGTGACCATCGATATTCCCGCGGGCTACGATTTGGATAACGCTGAAGCGCCGCATTCGCTCGCCTTTGGCCCGATCGGGAAGTACATGGTCGGACTGACCCTCACGACGGACCGCCGCAAGCTGCACTACGCCCGCAAGCTGATATTCGGCGATAGTGGAGCGGTTTATTTCCCCGTGGAAGGCTACCCGCAAGTGAAGTTCGCGTTCGACCAGATGCACCAGCAGGACGGACACGTTGTCACGCTGAAGCAGGCCGGCCGATGACCCGATTCCTTTTACCGTTATGCTTCTGGATCCACTCCGTCGCGCTTGCGGCGGACGATACGCCGCAGTGGCTGCGCCACGCGGCATCGATCCAGCCGCCGAAGTACGAAGCAAAGGTCGGCGCGGTGGTTTTGCTCGACGAGGAAGAAGTGCGGGTGGAGGAAGGTGGCCGTGTCACTACCACGTCCCGGTACGCGGTTCGCGTCCTCAATCGCGACGGCCGAAGGAGCGCCATCGGAGAGAAGACGTATCTGACGGGAACAAGCAAGGTTCGCGATTTTCGCGCCTGGCTGATTACCCCGGCTGGTGACGCGAGGAAATACGGGAAAGAGAAAGTCGCCGATGTCGCCCTGTCCCAGGATTTCATTCTGTACGACGAAGGGCGCGCCCGGGTTGTGGATGCGAGCAACGACACCGATCCTGGCGCGGTCTTCGGATACGAAGCGGTGGTTGAAGCGAAGTCGATCGTCACCCAGTTCGAATTTGCGTTCCAGGGGCGGCTGCCGGCGTTGGAGTCACGGTTCACGCTGGTGCTGCCGGTAGGTTGGAAAGCACAGAGCGCGATGTTCAACGCGGAGAATCTGAAACCGCAGATCAGCGGCGCCAACGAATCGACTTACACCTGGGAGATGCGTAATTTGCCGTTCCTGGACCGGGAGCCGGCCAGTCCGAACATAAATGCGCTTGCGCCCCGCCTCGCGGTCAGCTTCGTGCCTGCCGAAGGCGCGAAGACCGGACAGGGAAAAGTCTTCGCGAACTGGAGCGATGTCTCGCGCTGGCAATCGGAACTGGCCGATCAGCAGGCCGTGCCGAGTCCGGAGTTGGCACAAAAGGCCCAGTCGCTGGTTGGCGGCGCGCAAAACGACTTCGACAGGATCCGCGCCATCGGCCGTTACGTGCAGGGCTTGAAATACGTCGCTATCGAGACCGGTATCGGAAAAGGCGGCGGCTACAAGCCGCATGCCGCCGCCGACGTGTTCCGTAAATCGTACGGCGATTGCAAAGACAAAGCCAACCTGATGCGGACGATGCTTAAAAGCGTCGGCATCGAATCTTATCTGGTGGCCATCTATTCGGGCGACCGCAATTACGTCCGCGAGGAGTGGCCTTCGCCGCATCAGTTCAATCACATGATCATCGCGGTTAAAGTGGGCGCAGATGTCAGGGCCGGCGCCGTCTTGGAAAATTCCGGATTGGGCCGCCTGCTGATCTTCGACCCGACGGACTCGGAGACGCCCGTGGGATATTTGCCCGAAAACGAGCAGGCGAGCCTGGCCCTGGTGATCAGCGCGGACCACGGGGCTTTGTTGCGCATGCCGGTCACGCCTGCGGCAGCCAACCACATGGTTCGCGAAACTCGCGTGGCTTTGGCCGCTGATGGCTCGATTACATCGCAAGTCGAAGAGCGCAGCTTGGGCGAGACTGCCGCCCAGGCGCGGAGACTGTTCCGGCGCTCGCGGCCCGAGTACGTCAAGGTCATCGAACGTTGGGTGAGCAACGAGGCGGGCGGGGCGGCCGTCTCAAAGATCGAACCCGGCGACGGCGCATCCGACGCCGAGTTCCGCTTGCGCGTGGATTTCACCGCACCGCGTTACGGCCGCACAATGCAAGGGCGCCTGATGATGTTCCGGCCCGCGGTGCTCCCGGGCCGCGAGGCCCTGACGCTGACCGATCATACGCGCAAGTATCCGATCGTCCTGAATTCAGAGTCGGTGGAGGACACCGTCCATGTGAAACTTCCACCTGGCTTCAAGATCGACGAACTCCCAGGGAACGCCGACCTTAGCGCGCCTTTTGGCCATTATGAAGCCGTGTTTCGCGTTGATGGCGATGAACTCCTGTTCACGCGCCGTTGGGAAATCCTCGCCACCACGATTCCGGCAACCGAATACTCCCGCGTGCGCGAATTTTTCGAGAAGTTCTGGGCCGCGGAGCAAGCGCCCGTGGTGCTCGTGAAGCAGTAGCGTCAGAGCTTCAGCTTGTCCAGAAACGTCAGCAGCAACCGATTGAACTCGTCCGGTTTTTCCATCATCAAGAAATGATCGGTGGCCGGAATCTCGAAGTACTCCAGCGCGGGAAAAAGTTGCTTCATGTACTCGCGGTTTGCGAGCCTAGACCGGTCGGCGTAAATCGCCAGCACCGGCATTTGCAGGACGTCTTCTTTCCAGACCGCCGGATCGGCCATCGAGAGCATCGCGCCCGTGGCGGTCGCCTCCGGTGCGCTCGCTGTGATCTTGAGTATCTCTGGCCGAAGATGCTCGGGTGTCGCCGCGGTGAACATTGAGCGAACGAAATCCTCGCGAGCTTTTAACCCGCCCGGCCCCACGAATTGTTTGCTGATGGTCGCATAGATACCCGCATTCTCCGGCTTCGCGACCACGCCGTCCACCAGCACAAGCGCCGCCGTTCGTTTCGGATACAATCGCGCGTACTGGCGAACCACCGGCGTGCCCATGCTGTGTCCCACCAATACCGCCTTCTTAACCTTGGCCGCGCGACGCACCGCCTCCACAGCGCGCGCGTAGAGATCCATTGAAAACTTCCCGTCCGCAGGGGACCCGCTCCGCCCGTGGCCCGGCAGATCCAGTGTAACGATGCGGTACTTTTCGGCCAGAACCGGAACCTGCGCGCTCCACATGCTCGAGTCGCCTGTCCACCCGTGCACCAGAATCACGGCCTTGTTGCCTTTCCCTGAATAGGACCAGTGGAGCCGGATGCCGTCCACGTCTGCCGCAAAAATCGGTAGCGCGAGCGCCAGTCCGAACAGGAGCCGCATTTCAGTATTTTAGGTCACCACGGTCACGCGGGAGAATCCCTCGTCGATGCCCGGCGGCGTTAAACGTTCGGCCATCTTGTGAATCACATCGTCCGGAACGATGCGGGAACGCGCCCGGTTGCGCCGCTGGCACTCAGCCACCGGGACATCAAAGAATACTGCTTCGACGTCGCAATCGTACAGATCAGCGATCTTGATGTAAGGCCTCCGCTCGCTCCGGGTGAGGTTCGTCGCATCGATGTAGGTGATGGGACGCCGCAACTCGAGCCGATGCTTCAGCAGGTGCCGCAACAAACCGAAGACACGGTAATGGATGTCCTGATTGGTTGGATCGTCTGAAATGAGGCGCCGTATCTCGTCGCTCGATAGCGCCGTTCCGCCAAGTTTTGCTACGTAAGTCGACTTCCCCGATCCCGGCAGTCCCACCAGCACCACGATGCACGGGCGGGCCATTCCTTGTCCCGGGTTCCTTACACCAGATACCGTTCGGCCTGGAGGAGCCGCGCCGCGATCTTGCGCCGCAGGCCTATCGCGTTCAACGGCTCGTACTTCGCGAAGCGCCTGAGAATGGCAAGGTTGGTGCGAAGCGGATCCCCTTCCGAACAGGCGGCCAGGACCGCGCGCGCCGCGGCATCGATCGTATCCATCGCTTCGCGCGCAAACACGGCTGCCATCTCCGCCGCGTTTTCCGCGTTTCGCCCGGCTCGCGCAATTTTTTGCGCGCGCAGCATAGCCGATTCCATTGCATAGGCGTTCATCAGAATATCGGTGATCGCCGCCACCACTTCCTGCTGCTCCTCGATCGCCGCCATATATTTCTGATAGGCAACGCCCAGCGCGAACAGCCCGATCTTCTTCGCATTGGCGACCATGTCGATTTCGCCGCTCAGCGCAGGTCCGCTCTGAATCTCTCCCTGCAACTTCTTGACAGCCTCAACCAGCGGCAAGATCCCCTTCTGGGCGCGCTTCAAGATCATTCCTGTGGCCAGAAGCCGGTTGATCTCGTTGGTGCCCTCGAAGATCCGGTTGATGCGCGAATCGCGATACGCGTGCTCCACCGCGTAGTCCTGGTGGAAGCCGTAGCCGCCGTGGATCTGCACGCACTCGTCCACCACGTAATCGAGCGTCTCCGAAGCGAACACCTTGATGAAGGAGCACTCGGCGGCGAACTCCTCCACGGCCTTGAGCATTGCATGGCCGGCATCCGGCGCGTCCCAGGAAAATCCCTCGAGCTGCGCCTGGATATCGCCCACCACGCGATAAGTCATGCTCTCGCTTGCGAACATGCGGATCGCCATTTCAGCCAGCTTGTGCTGGATCATGCCAAATTCGCAAATCGATTTACCGAATGCTTTACGCTCCTTGGCGTAGCGGATCGCGATCGCGAGATCCGCCCGGCAGCCACCGTGGGCGAACGGGCCCAGCTTCAGCCTCCCCAGGTTCAAAATGTTGAAAGCTATAATGTGGCCGCGTCCAATCTCGCCGAGCACGTTCTCCACCGGCACTTTCACATTGTCAAAATAAACGGCCGTGGTGGAGCTGCCTTTGATCCCCATCTTCTTCTCTTCCGCGCCGGGTGAAACGCCTGGCCATGCCCGCTCGACCAGGAACGCGGTGAACTTTTCGCCGCCGACCTTTGCGAAGACCGTGTACAAGTCGGCGAAGCCCCCGTTCGTGATCCACATCTTCTGGCCGTTGAGGATGTAGTGCCGGCCATCGGGCGAGAGATCGGCGCGAGTGCGCGCGGCAAGCGCATCGGAGCCTGCCTGCGGCTCGCTCAAACAATACGCCGCGATCATCTCCGCGGAGGCGAGCTTCGGCAGATATCTCTTCTTCTGCTCCTCCGTGCCGAACAGAAGCAGGGGCAGCGTTCCGATGCCCGTGTGCGCGCCGTGCCAGGCCGAATAGGAACCGTCGCGCGCCACGCCTTCGGCCACGATCATCGCCGACGTCAGGTCCATTTCCATGCCACCGAATTTTTCGGGGATCACAACCGCGGTCAGCCCCAGCTCCGCCGATTTCTTCAGGATCTTCGCGGCGACAGCGTGCTCCTGGTGCTGGATCTCTTCGACATGAGGCGCGACCTCTTTGGCCCAGAACTCATCCGTGGTCCTGGCAATCGCGTGATGTTCCGGGGTGAAATCTTCCGGTGTGAAAATCGCTTCGGGCGCGCGCGGCTCGAGCAAAAACGCCCCGCCCTTGGTTTTTGGAATTGCGGCCGTTGTAGTAGCCATAGTCAATTTAGTCTCTCAAAAATGCCTGCAGCGCCCTGCCCGCCACCGATGCACATCGTGACCATGCCATAACGGGCGTTGCGCCGCCTCATCTCGCGCAGGATCGTGGCGGTGAGCTTCGCCCCGGTGCAGCCCAGCGGATGGCCCATCGCGATCGCGCCTCCGTTCACGTTCAGTGTGTCCAGGTTCAAGCCGGCCTCGCGAATCACTGCGAGCGCCTGCACGGCGAAAGCCTCGTTCAGTTCCACCACGCCGATGTCATCGAGCTTGAGCCCGGCTAGCTTAAGCGCCTTCGGAATGGCTACGACCGGGCCGATGCCCATGATCTCCGGCGGCACTCCACCCACGGCGAAGCTCACGAACCGGGCCATCGGCTTCAGTCCCAGCTCCCTAGCCTTCCTGTCCGACATGACGATTGCCGCCGCCGCGCCATCACTGGTCTGCGACGCGTTGCCCGCCGTCACGGTCCCCGCGGTATGAAACACCGGCTTGAGCTTCGCGAGCGCCTCGATCGATGTGTCCGCG
>QHXU01000499.1 GCA_003223065.1 Acidobacteriota bacterium
CTTTGCATCAGCAACCGCCACCTGCCGGCCATCCTTGCCTTCGAACTTGTCCTCGGCCAACAGCTTGTCAATGACCTCCTTGGCAGACAGACCCTGCTTGAGCAGTTCGATACCGAGAGGACCATAGCCTACGTTCACGGTGGCTTGCGTGGCCACCGCGCCAACGCCAGCCTCGGCCCAAGGGACCACGGCGCCGACCGAAAAGTCGCGCGAGGCGACGGCCACGCCCCAGTCCTGATTCACCGGATCGTAGGCGACGATCGAAAACATCGAGACATTATCAGCAGCCGGGCAGACCCAGGCCGTGAATAGAAACACAGATGCCAAAGCGTGTTTCCGGGCCATATCAGAAGTTGATCTTTAGTCCAAACCGCGCCACGAAGGGGTTCAAAACGTCGGACGGCCGCAGAAAAACGGGTCCGAATGATGTCGCCCGCGCGAGCACAGGATTGTTGTTCGTGAGGTTGAATAGATCCACCAGCGGCTCTAGCGTCAGCCTGCCCTCCATCAGCAGAGTTGGACGGGCGATCCGGCAGAGTTGGACGGGCGATCCGCAAATTGGCGACATCCACGCCGTCCAGCCGCAGCGTCCCATTCGGGGCCAGCTTCACGGTCTCGGTATTCTGATTCAACCCTCGGAACAAATTAGTGGGCAGCAGAGGATAACCGGTGTAGTGCTGGAAATTCAAGCTGGTCGAGATCCGATACGGCCACTGGTAGGTCGTGTCGATCTTGAAAATGTGCGTTGAATCCTGATCCAGACGGCTTCCATTCCGATTGATGTCGCGATTCGGATTGTTGAAGTCATCACCGGTGCCTTGCCCCAGCGTCCCTTCATAGCGCTGAAGGGTGAACCCCGCCAGCACCTGCCACCGATTGGTGAAGCGCTTCACCGCTGTGAACTCCACGGCGTTGTAGTCATTGTCATCGAGCGCTCCGACGTTCGTGATCAGAAGGTCCACCTTGCCGACCTTTTCCGGATTCAAGTTGTATAAGGTCAGCGGCACGCCGGTGAGCGGGTTCGTGATCGGCGCTCCACTGAGCGTGGTGATAGACGTGTAATCGGCCGGCAAAGCGGCCATGTTGCGCCGCGAGATTTGCCGCTTCGTCGTTCGATGGTAATAGCTCACGCCCGCGCGCAGGTCGCGAAACACCTGCTGCTCGTACCCGATGTTCACCGGGTCCGAGTAGGGGCGCTCCAGGTTTGGGTCGATGCGGGTCACAATGCCTCCGAAAGAGCCCAGAAAGTTCGCCGATGTCAGGAACTCGTTCGCTTGCGGAACGCCGTCCGCGTTGAGGTCGTTCCAACGGTAAGTGTTGCCTCCGAGACTGTTGGGATTGACCGCTTCGGCGAGCCGCGTGCCTTCCGAAAGAACGAACCGGTTGTATCCGCCACGGACGACGGATCGGCCCTTGCCGGTGGGATCCCAGGCTACGCTTAAGCGCGGCACGGCGTTGTTCCAGTTCACAACGTCTGTGCTCTGAGAGAAGCACCGGGTTGGGAACAGGTCGGTGTAGATGGCGGGCTTGGGACTACACTGGCTCGGGTTGAACGCCCGGAAGTGATCGAAGCGAACACCGACGTTCACAGTAATCCGCCGGCTTAAAGTCCAGGCGTCCTGCAAGAACAAACTCTGCTCGTGGAAGATGCTCTGTTCCCGCACCGGCGTATTGAAAATCTGCACCTGCAGCGGAACGCCGTTGTTCAGGAACACGTTGATGTCTTGGTTGATGTCGTAGAAGTTGCCGTTCTTGTTACGCGAGCCCTCGTATCCAACCTTGAAATTATGAGCGCCGCGAAGGAAAGCGCCTCTGTAGTAGGAGACGGTTCCGGCCCAACGGGTGGCTTCCGCCGGATTCAGAAAATTGTTCTGCGCAGCCCCTTTCAGGGTGGAAAGCGTCGTGTCTGCAACGGATAGATCTGTCGGTTTCACGGTCGGCTCGTAACTCAGTGGGAACAACAAATGCAGGTAGCCGAGGCGCGCATCCACCACCAGATTCGGCGTGAAATAGGCCGTCCACTGCCCTTGCAGGATGTAGGCCGGCTCGATCTGACGCTGGGCGGCTTCGTCGTTCACGAAGGAGTACGCTGTGCTCCGGCGGAAGAAACGGTTTTGGCTGTTGTAGAGCCATTGCAGATTCAACCGGTTCTTGGAGCTGATCTGAAAATCGTTCCGGAACACGAGATCGGATTGATGGTTTATATCGCTGATTGGCGTACCGTCTTTCTTTCGCACAGCCAGGAAGTTCTGTTTGATGTCATAACGGCGGTACGCGCCGAACATCCACCACCGATCCTTGATGACCGGCCCACCCATATTGGCGGTGGTGTCACGTGACATCACAAAGGGGGAGCCCGCATTCACTGCCGCCCCGTTGAACTGAGGCAGGCTGAGCTGCGCCTGCGTGGCTGCCGTCAGAGAGTAGGCAGCGAGCAGACCGTGAACCTGATTTGAGCCCGATTTGGTCACCATGATCATGTAAGCGCCGCCGACCGCCACCTCCGCGGGAGCAGCGTCTGTCACCAACCGGAACTCCTGGAGCGAGTCGTATCCTGAGGAGCCAGGCCAGTTCAGTTTCAGTCCATTGAAGCTGTAAACCTGCTCACCGGGTTTGCTGCCATGCACCTGCATGCTGGACTGCTGGTAACTCTGGTTCCCCCCAACGTCGAACGTGCTTGAAGTGGCCCCCGGCGCCTGCGCCACCGTCGACCACGGATCCCGCCCGCTGGGCAGATTCTGCAGAAGGTTCGTATCGAACGTGGTGGGTGTAGCGCTGCTCTTCACATCGACTACCGGCTCCCGGCCTTCAACTGTCACGGTCTGAGTAAGTTCTCCAACTTCGAGTGCGATATTCAGCGTGGCGTTGAAGCCAGCGGTGAGGACGATACCCTTCTCAACGAAGGATTTGAAGCCGGCGAGAGAACAACTCACGTCGTACGTACCCGCAGGAAGCTGTTCAACCAGGAATGTGCCGTCTGGTTGCGTTGCGGCCCTGCGCGGAGCCATCAGCGCGGCGCCCGTCACCGTAACGGTAGCTCCGGAAACAGCAGCACCCGATGGATCAGTCACGACGCCGCTGATCTTGCCCGTGATGGCTACTTGAGCAGACAAACCCAGCGATAAGGCGACCAAACTTATGGAAAACACCTTGAGACGGATCACTGCGACCTCCACAGAACCAAAGGAAGACTGGAGCAGGGCGAAGGCTGTGCCGAACTGAGCTGGGGCCGCGACTTCGCCCTCCTCAGAATCAGATTTCACCTGATTGCTTAGATATGCCGGCGGCGAACTGCTGAAGCATACCGCCAGATTCACCCGCGTTTCGATTCAGATTATGCGACGAGGATTTGCACTGTGTCAAGACTAACGGTATCGTATTCC
>QHXU01000193.1:0-8812 GCA_003223065.1 Acidobacteriota bacterium
TTTCGCTCGTTTACGCCTACTTCTTCGACAACCGAGTCTGGATGCGATGGGTCCTGCTGATCAGCACGGCGCCGATCGCTATATTGGCCAACGCCGGCCGCGTCACGATTACTGGTATCTTGAGCCAATACGATCCGGAACTGGCACATGGGTTCTTTCATAGTCTGGAAGGCTGGATCATCTTCCTGACCGCGCTGGTCATGCTGGCCGGGCTGCACTCGCTCATTACACACGTCTGCAAACGGACCGCCATGGAGACCACCCGTGCTTAGTTTCTTGAATTCGGGCCCCGCCCGCCTGGTGACACTGTTACTGTTGCTGCAAGCGGCGTTGCTTTATAGCTCCATTCGTCCCGAAGTGATTCCGGCCAGCCCGGCTCTTGCCGAAGTTCCGAAAACCATGGGTTCCTGGCAATTGCAGGACGAGGGCGTTATCGACCCGGAGATTCGCCAAATCTTGCAGGCAGATGACCTGCTGAACCGGTCTTACGTGAATCCCGCCGGCGCGGGAGCCAACTTGTTCGTCGCTGCTTTCCGATCTCAGCGCACGGGCAAGGCGCCCCACTCGCCCAAGAACTGCCTTCCTGGCAACGGTTGGGCTCCGCTAGAATCCGGACAGTATCCAATAGATGTTGGTCCTGCCGGACCAATCAAGGTAAACCGTTACGTTGTCGCCCACGGGGACCAGCGCAGCCTGGTGCTGTACTGGTATCAGTCGCGTGACCGCGTGGTCGCGAGCGAATACGAAGCCAAGTTTTGGGTGATTTTAGACGCCATCAGGCTGAATCGCACGGACACGGCGCTGGTGCGGGTCGTGGTCCCGATTGTCGACCGCGAGACCGAGCGCGCCACACAAACGGCCGTTGACTTCGTAAAATCGTTCTACGGCATCCTGCAACAGTATCTGCCTGCCTGACGGCGGCACATCGGACCTGGGACGGTAACATGAGGCTTTACGCTTTTTGCCTAGGAATCTTCATGGTTCACGATTCCCTTGCACAGGATCGCACCCACGCGCGATCCATGGTCATCACGGGCGGCGGCATCGTCGCCACCAGCCAGACGCTGGCATCTCAAGCGGGAGCGCAGATCCTGGCCCGTGGTGGCACCGCTGTCGATGCCGCAATTGCCGCCAACGCCGTGCTCGGAGTAGTCGAGCCGATGATGAACGGCATTGGGGGCGATCTGTTCGCAATTTATTACACCGCCAAGACCCAAGAACTCACCGGTATCAACGCCAGCGGCTACGCGCCCAAGGCGATGAGCCTGGAGGCGCTAAAAAAACTCGATTATTACTCCGTACCCTCGGCAGGCATTCACAGCGTCACCGTCCCGGGCTGTGTCGACGGCTGGGCCAAGATGCACGCCAAGTTCGGAAAGCTTCCATGGCGCGATCTGTTCGCTCCCGCCATCTACTACGCCGAGCACGGATTCCCCGTTACGGAGCTGATCCAGTGGGATTGGGATAACACCGCCGCCAAGCTCCGCGCCGACGAGAACAGCCGGCGCGTCTATTTGCTCGACGACAGGGCGCCCGCCGTCGGCGAGATTTTTCGCAATCACGAATTGGCGCGCGCTTACAAGATCCTGGCGGAAACAGGTCCCGACGCATTGTACAAGGGCGAGATCGCCGCAGCGATTCTCAAAACATCGAAGCGCCTCGGGGGCCTCCTCGCTGCCGAGGATCTGCGAGAATTTTCCTCGGAGTGGGTGCAGCCCGTCTCCACCACCTATCGCGGCTGGAACGTGTATCAGCTTCCGCCGAACGGGCAGGGCATCGGCACGCTCGAAATGCTCAACATCATGGAGAATTTTCCGCTGGCCGGCATTGACCCGCTTAGCGCGGACGCATTTCACTTCAAGATCGAAGCGCAGAAGCTGACGTTTCAGGATCAGCGCCGTTATATCGCCGATCCGCGTTTTCAGGACGTGCCTGTGTCCGCGCTGATTTCCAAGGAATATGCGAAGCGTCGCGCGGGCCTCATCGACCCGGCCAAGGCGAATTGCAGCGGCGGGCCCGGCGATCCAGTGACGGTAGGCCATACGATTTATCTCGCCGTGGTCGATCGCCAGGGCAATGTCGCCTCCTGGATCCAAAGTCTTTCTGATCTCTGGGGCTCAGGCGTCACGGTCGATGGCTTCGGTTTTGCGCTGCAGAACCGGGCCGCGGGCTTTTCATCGGACCCGGAACATCCCAACGCGCTCGCGCCGCGCAAGCGGCCGTACCACACCATCATTCCGGGTTTCATGGAAAAGGACGGCCGGGAGATCGCATTCGGTATCATGCGCGGCATGAACCAGGCCCAAGCCCAGGCGCAGTTTGTTTCGAATGTCGTGGATCACAAGATGAACATCCAGGCCGCGCTCGAAGCTCCGCGCTTTACAAAGATGACGCTCGGGGGCTGTGACGTGCGGATCGAGTCGCGCGTCCCGCCGGCGGTGCGCGAGGAACTGGAAAAGCGCGGGCACTCGCTCGAGGTCTTGGGAGAGTACTCGGGTATGGTGGGCGGCGGCCAAGCTGTCATGCGCGATACGAAGGCGAAGGTGAACTACGGTGCGTCGTCGCCGCGCAAAGACGGCGCTGCAATTCCCGAGCCGGATCCTTACTTCACGCGGAGCCCGAAGTGAGACTCGCGCGATTATTCATCCCACTGGCACTGTTTGCACAAGAGAAGCCGCGCGCCCGCGGCCCGGGCGTGCCTTTTGACGGGTGCCTGGCGCTCTCAACGCCATCACCGGCGTGAACGGGGTGGAAGTCGGCCACGCCAACCGTGGAAGCAACCGGAGAGGCGATCGTCAACGCGATGGTCGGCGCTGAACGATGACCGGCTTCGAGGGCCACACGGTGGTGGCGCTCCCGCACGACCGGCTGCGGGTGGTTTTGCGGAAATACGACCGGCTGAAATAGTGGGTATCCGGACGGCCCCGAGGCCGGCTCTGTCGAGTACACTATTTGCTGAATGCGGACCCTGATACTTTTCACGATCATGCTGCGAATGCTGGGTCAGACCCCGCCGCCCGAGCCGGCCCCTCGCCCGCCTGCGGCACCACAGCCCGTTGCTCCACCGGCCCCGGTACAGGGCATACAAAACGATCAGGTGCTCAAGGCCATCGATGATCTGGAGTGGCGGCTCAAACTCAGCGACATCGCCGAGGTGGACAAGGTCGCGTACACCAGCCTGCCTCCGGCCCGCGTTCCTAATCGCACCGCGCCGGGCGCCGGGAATCCCCTCATCGTCCACGCGTACACGTTCATTCCGAAAAAGATCGACCGCGCGAAGAAGCAGCCGCTGATCGTGATGATCCACGGGGGCGTCCACTCGAATTTCACGTCGGAATCCGCGCACGTCGTACGCGAGCTGATCGAGCAGGGCTATTCAATTATCTCCACCGATTATCGCGGCAGCACCGGCTACGGACAGAGTTACTACCAGCAGATTGACTATGGCGGGCGCGAAGTCGACGACGTTTACATCGGCAAGGATTGGATGCTGGAACATTACAGCTTTCTGGACCCTAAGCGCGTCGGCATTATCGGCTGGAGCCACGGCGGTCTGATCACGCTGATGAACATTTTCCAGCACCCGGAGGCGTTCGCGGTGGCCTACGCAGGCGTGCCGGTGAGCGACCTGGTGCTGCGGCTCGGCTATCAGACCGAAGGCTACCGCGCTCAGTACTCGGCGCCTTATCACATCGGCAAGTCCGTGCGCGAGGATATCAAGGAGTATGAGCGCCGGTCGCCCATCACGCATGTTTCAAAGCTTCAGACGCCGCTCCTGGTCCACACCAACACTAACGACGAGGACGTCAACGTCCTTGAAGTGGAACGCCTCATCACCGCGCTCAAAGCCGAGGGCAAGAAGTTCGAATACAAAATTTACCAGGACGCGCCCGGCGGGCACATGTTCAACCGACTGGACACCAAGCTGGCCCGGGAGTCGCGCGAGGAGGTTTATCAGTTCCTGGCGAAATATCTGAAGCCGTCGACCTAGATTAAAGGGCGACGTGAGGTCACAAACTAACTCCTGACCCCCGACTCCTGACTTCTGATTTCTGGTTCCTTGGACACCGCGGCGTTCCGCTTCTTCTGCCGCTCGAGCAGTAGCAGCTCCCGGCGGCGGCGGCGTTTGATTTGATCATCCACCTTGCGCCAGAACTTGCGGAAATAGTCCGCTGCGGATACGATGCCGAAGAGCATCACCGCCCACATCGCGATCAGCGCCGGGTCAACGAGGGCCGGCCATCGGATTCCCGCGATCACTAACGAAATTGCGGCCACCTGGGCTGCCATCTTCGTTTTCCCGAGCTCGCTCGCCTTGATCGTGTATCCCGAGGCGGCCGCGATGGAGCGCAATCCCGACACCGCGAATTCCCGTCCGATGATGAGGATCACGATCCAGGCCGGTACGCGGTGGATGTCAACCAGCGAAACCAGCGCCGCCGAAACCAGCAGCTTATCGGCGATAGGATCGAGCAGTGTGCCAACCGTGGTTACCTGCCCCCATCGCCTCGCCAGGTAACCATCCAGCAGGTCCGTGGCTGCAGCGATCAGAAAGACGGCCAGCGCAAAAATCTCGCGCGACACCGGGAACAGGTTCTGCCAGGTCGCGCTCGAGCCGTCCGCGAGCAGCGCTGCCACCAGCAGCGGCACGAAGAAGATGCGCAACAACGTGAGCAGGTTGGGAAGGTTCATCCAACTCTACAATAATATCCCAGTCGCAGCGCGGGCTATTCAGCGCTTCCGGTGCCGACCAGATACCTCCCGAGCCTGCGTTTGATCGATTCCGGCGCCATCGCTTCCACCTCGCAGGAATCCCCCGAATAACGCGTAGCCGTAACCTTGGCATGTTCATGCAGCAGATGTAGGGGCGCCCCTTCGGCGATCGGAAAGCGAAACACGCAGGGCGATACAGGATCGAGCCCCAGCGTTTCATCGATCTTCCGCAACAACGTCTCAAAACCGGCGCCCGTGATCGCCGAGATCGCAACTGCGCCGGCCGGCCGGTGCTCCGGATCCGCCAGGATTCTTCTTGCGCACGCGGCCACGTCCGGTTCGCCCGGAATCCGATCGATCTTGTTCAGCACCAGGATCTGGGGTGTCTCCGACGCTCCGATTTCGTTCAGGGTCGCGAGCACGTGCGCGGTCTGGTGCGACGCCTCCGGCGAGCTTGCATCCACCACGTGCAAAAGCAGCTCGGCCTCGACGACTTCCTCCAAGGTTGCGCGGAACGCCTTCACCAGCGTCGTGGGCAGGTTGCGGATGAATCCTACGGTATCGCTTACCAGTGCGCGCCTTCTGGAGGGCAGAGTGATATGGCGCACGGTCGGATCGAGCGTGGCGAACATCTTGGCGTCGGTCAGCACGCCCGCCCCGGTCAGGCGGTTGAATAGCGTCGATTTGCCGGCGTTGGTGTAGCCGACCAAGGCGATAGTCGCCAGCGGCACGGCCCGCCTCTGCTGGCGCTGGGTCGTCCGCCCGCCGCGGACGCGTTCCAGCTCTTTCCCGATCGCTTGAACGCGTTGGTGGATGCGCCGCCGGTCGGTTTCAAGCTTCGTCTCGCCCGGACCGCGCGTGCCGATACCGCCGCCCAGCCGCGACATCTCGGCGCGCCGTCCGGTGAGCCTCGGCAGGAGGTAATTCAGCTGGGCCAGCTCCACCTGCAACTGGCCCTCTCGCGTTCTCGCCCTTTGCGCGAATATGTCGAGGATCAATTGCGTGCGGTCCAGGACCTTAACATCCAGCGCGTTCTCCAGATTCCGTTGCTGCGTGGGCGTCAGGTCGCGGTCGAAGATCACGACCGTGGCCTGGTGGAACGGAATCAGGGTCCTGAGCTCGGCGACTTTACCCGAACCAACCAGCGTCGCTGCATCCGGCCGGGGCCGCGACTGGATCGTCCGCTCGGCCACGCGCGCTCCCGCCGTCGAGGCGAGCGCCGCCAGTTCTTCCATCGATTCTTCCGGGCTGATGAGATGGCCATCGATGCCGCACGGCGCGTGTTGCCGGCTGCGGCTTGTGAGATTCAGGCCGGCCAGAATCGCGACTTCTTCGATTACCGCCAATGTTCAGTTGTCGGATTCTGTTACCGGCACCCCCGGAGCAACGTGCGTGCCCGCGGACGCGGCGGACGAATGCGAAGTGGTGTGGAACGGTTTAGAGACAACTACCGTTGAAATCGCGTGCTTGAAGATGAGTTGCTCTTGGTTATTCGTTTCGAGGATCACCGAATACTTGTCGAAGCTCTTTATGCGACCCGAGAGCTTCACCCCGCTCATCAGATAGATGGTGAGGAAAGTCTTGTCCTTGCGCGCATTGTTTAGAAAAGCCTCTTGTATGTTTTGCGCCTGTTTCTCCATGGGAGCTTCCTTCCCTTAAGGCCCCAGGGGCGCGCACATCCGCCCCCGCTCGGGCGAAATAGCCACTCGACTGTGTCCTAATCATACTCCATATTACTTCGTAATATTACTGCGTAATTCTACCAAACCAGGACTACTCTTTTTGAATCTGAACCAGTTGCCCCCGCGGCGGGGCCAGCAGCCGCTTCGGCAATTTCGATCCGTAAACCAGCCGTTCCACGACCGGTACCGCTCGTCGAACCCATTTGCCGTGCAGCACCAGACTCCCGGCCACCAGGAGCGGATGCGGAACCGTCGTGCAGCACCGCGCGCACATGTCGACTTCCCCTGCGCGGCCCTCCGCGTGCAAACGGCGCAGCCGGCGCATCGATTCCGAGTTGAAGATCTCCGCGAGAGACTGTTCGGCCATGTGTCCCACAGGCGCGCCATCGAGCATGTAGCTCTGGCAGCACGGATACACGTTTCCGTCCTGCTTCACGTACATTGGACCACGCCACAGGTAGTGGCAGGGGCGGCTGCTCTCTCGCTTTCCCTCCTGCTGCACCAGGTTGGTTTCGTCTTCCTTCACGCGCACCTGGTCTACACCGGGCACCGCTCTCCAGAAACGCCGGAATTCCTCCACCTCGTGCGCGTTGCCCGGCATTCGCACCATCTGCACCACGATCTGCATTCCGGCGCCACGCTCGTGCTTCATGCGCGCAAAGCGCACGAAATTCTCACGCACTTTCTCAAATCGCGCGCCTTTCCGGTAATGCTCGAACGTTTCCTTGGACGCGCCGTCGAAGCTCAGCGTGATGTGCGCCAGACGCGTTTCGAGCAGCCGCTCGGCGGTCTTTTCGTCGAGAAACGTGCCGTTGGTGGAAAGTAAAGTCGAAATGCCGTGGCGCTCGCAATACTCGATCCGCTCGAAGATCCTGCGATCCATGAACGGCTCCCCAAGCCCGATCAGCATCATGTGTTCGCCCGTTCGCGAAGCCCCCTCGACCAGGCGCTCGAAAATCTCGTCGGCCATGTCTTCCTTGGGCTGTTTGTGAGTCTCGCGCGGACACATGGGGCAATACAGATTGCATTTCGCCGTTGTTTCGACGATGTACTCCACCGGCAGCGCCGGAACACGCTCGCGGCGGCGCAGGTAGCTCCACAACAATTTCGCGCGATTGGAAAAACGCATGCGCAACCACCATCTTCGCACCGTTTGCGTCATGCTGAGATACACAGGCAAAATGCCTGTGCCACACCAGGCGGATGAGAATCATCACCGGGGCTACAGGCTTCATCGGGCGGCGAGTCGTTGAACGCTTGCGGGCGGAGGGTCACGCGGTGCGAGGTATTTCCACCCGCACGCCGCCCCGGCCCGAGGATCTCGAGGGCTGCGATGCCGTCATTCATCTGAGCGGCGAGCCCGTGGCGCAGCGTTGGACGCCCGATGCCCGCGAAAGGATTCGCGCGAGCCGCGTCGAGGGCACGCGGGCCCTGGTGGCCGCTTTCAGGCCGGGGTCGCCATCGGTGCTTGTGAGCGCTTCCGCAGTCGGCTACTATGGCTCGCGCGGCGAGGAGATCCTGAACGAAAACGCTTCTCCCGCCACCGACTTCCTGGCTACAGTTGCAGTCGAATGGGAAAGGGAAGCGCAGAATGCCGAAAAACTCGGTGTGCGCGTGGTCAGGCTGCGGATCGCCATGGTTCTCGGACCGGACGGCGGAGCGCTCGAACGGATGCTGCTGCCATTCCGGCTGGGCATCGGCGGACGCATCGGCAGCGGCAAGCAGTGGATGTCCTGGATCCATCGGGAGGACTTGGTATCGCTGATCAGGTTCGCGCTGGACAATCCCTCTGTTCGCGGCGCGGTCAACGCGTGCGCGCCCAACCCCGTCACCAATGCCGAATTCACACGCGCGCTCGCACGCGCGCTTCACCGCCCGGCGATCTTTCCGATCCCGCGGTTCGCGCTGAAGCTCCTGTTCGGCGAAATGGCTGAGATCATCTTTGCCAGCCAGCGAGCCATTCCCGAAGCGGCCGTCCGGGCCGGATTCGAGTTCCGTTTCCCCGAGGCCGGGGCCGCCTTGAACGATGTCCTGATGTCTTTACGTGCACGCTCAAGTGGCTGACGCCGCCTGGTTCGGGTCCCACAGGACTTCCGGAGTTCCGAGCACGAAATTGGCCCAGCGGCTCCAGACGAAGATGGCGTCGCTGAGCCGGTTCAGGTATTGAATCGCCTCGGGTGGCACCGGTTCTTCGCGCGCGAGCGATACCAGCAACCGCTCAGCGCGGCGGCAAACGGTTCGCGCGACGTGCAGTTCGGCGTTCACCCGCGAGCCTCCAGGCAACACGAAGCTGCGCAGCCGCGGAAGGTCCTCGTTCATCGCGTCGATCTCGCGCTCGAGTTGCTCAATTTCGGTCCCCGTGATCCGCGCCTGTTTCGGATGCACGTCTTCCGGCTTGGTCGCCAGAATCGAGCCTA
>QHXU01000193.1:8931-9403 GCA_003223065.1 Acidobacteriota bacterium
GCAAGGCCGATGAAGGCGTTCAGTTCGTCGACGGTGCCATAAGCCTCGATGCGCGCCGAGTCCTTGGTCACTCGCTGGCCGCCCGCGAGGCTGGTTTCGCCCGCATCGCCGCGCTTGGTATAGATACGGTTCAGCGAGATCCGCGGCGCGTCGAAGACTTGGTCATCCACGCTTCTATGTTAATCACATCGCAAAGCTGCCGCCGTGTCCACGCGCGCGGCGCGCCGTGCCGGCAACCAACCCGCGGCCAGGGCCGCCGCCAGCAACACTACCGGGGCTGCCGCGTCCGAATCAATCCAGGCCTGTTCTTCCAGACGTTGCAGCGCCGGATAGAGTGAGCCCTGGTTGACCTTCAGCACGCCCTGGGACATCTGCTGGATGCGCTGCGTAATACCCCAGGTCGAGCGCGCCCTGCAGCAGGTCGGTTTGGGCTGGTTTTTCTCGGCATTCTACAAGAACGTTACGGCAACTC
>QHXU01000194.1:0-1274 GCA_003223065.1 Acidobacteriota bacterium
CTGAGCATTGCTCTGGCCACCGGCGGCTTGGTTGCGGTGACGGCACTGGCGGGTTACATCCCCGCACGGCGCGCCACCAGGATAGATCCGATGATCGCGCTGAGATGTGAGTAACCCGCTTCCTCTAGTCGCGGCTCGGTCAGGTCGCGGCTCTGTCAGGATTTGAAAAAATTACTGGGATGGTTTGCGATTCAACACAGAGGAGTAGGCTTTTTCCAGTTCCGCGGCTTTTTGCATGTCCTTCATGCCGGCTTCCCTGTCTCCCATCAGCCGCAGCGTGACGCCAAGGTTCCAGTAAGCGTTGGCATAGTTAGGAGCCAGGCGGATGGCTGTGGTGAAGTCGTTCAAAGCCTGCTGATACTTGCGACTTCGCAGATAGGCGTAGCCACGAGAGTTATAAGCCACGGGCGACGACGGGCTGGCTTCGATCGCGCGGGTCAGCGTATCGATCGCGTCTTCGAACTTGCCTTGCATCGTGTTCGCACGCCCCACTGATGTCAGGCGCTGCGCCTCTTTGGCCGGATCCTGAAGCGTCGTAGGGACAGTGGCGGTCGAAGCGGAGCGAGCAGCCGCCGCAGCAGGCGGCGGAGCTGCTGCCGCGAGAGGCCGCGGAGCTGGTGCGGTCACGGACGGCTGAGCTGGTGCAGTCACGGACGGCTGAGCTGATGCAGTCACGGACGGCTGAGCTGATGCAGTGGTGGACGGCGGAGCTGCTGCAGCGGGAGGCGGCGGAGCTGCTGCAGTGGAAGGCGGCTGAGCTGCTGCAGTGGTGGGCTCTTCCGGCTTGGCCGTTGTGGTGATCGCCGAAAGGGTTGGAGGAGTCATCACTTTTAACTTCTTCATTGAGCGCCACCAACTCCCGCACTGCTTTGATCATGCTGCCTGCCTCCGGCAAGCTTGGCTTCAATCGAAGCGCTTCGTTCAAGTCAGCGACCGCAAGGGGAAGCATGCCCTTGCGTACATAGGAATCCGCGCGGCAGAGATACGCCTCAGGAAGAGGAGGCTTGGCGGCAAGAGCCGCGGCGCAATCCGCCAGCGCACGATCGGTGTCGTTCATCTGCTTATATGCAGATGCACGCTTCAAATAAATGGCCGGTGCGGGCTGGTGTGCGAGAGCGTTGCCATAGAGATCGATGGCGGTTTTGAAATCGCCGCGCTCCTCTTCGAGGCTCGCCTCGGCCAGCAGGAAGTCCGGGTTGAAGTCCCGCTTCAGGGCTTCGTCCAGGTCGTCGATCGCATGAGTGTAGTCCTTCAAAGCCCGGTAGACACGGGAG
>QHXU01000194.1:1329-2417 GCA_003223065.1 Acidobacteriota bacterium
TCAGAGCCAGGTCGACCCGTCCGAGGTGAAAGTACGAGTACGCCCGATGGAGGAACGCCGAATCATTCCTGGGATCGAGCTCGACGGCTTTCGAATAGGCTTCGATGGCGGGTTCGTAGTTGCCGCGATCCTCAGCCGCCCGGCCGCGCTGGTATGCATCCTGGGCCGCTGCTACCGGGGATGCTGCCGGCGTTGCGGGAGGTGCGGTGCCAGCCGCTCGCTCACGGCCACTGGAATCCTTTTTCTCTTTCTTCGCGAGTTCCTTGACGAGTTGTTCCAGGTGTCCCAGCCGCGAATTGAACTCGTTGAGCGTCTTTCGCATGTCCTGGAGGACGCCCACCAGATCACCGGCCCCCTGGGGGTAGGCCGCAAAAACCAACAAGAGGATGACTACCGAACCAATCGCTGCACAACGAAGAAGGCGTGACACAGAGCACAGTATAACCAGATTTTTCGACGACGTCGAGCGTGAGCCGCGCGACTGTCGGTAACACACGATCTGTCCGCTGGTATTAGCACATGATCTGTCCGCTTTAGCCGGGCGGGATCCTGGGAGGTGGAAACCAATCAGAGCATTCCCGCTCGCGACGTGGAGCGGATGATGAAACTACAAGACGTGTTATTGAAAGCGATGGCCAAAAAGATCAGTTGGTTATCGGCAGCAGAGATCATCGGCGTGACACCCGAGCCTGATCGGGATGCATTTGCTCTGCGACCTGGCGATCGGGTTCTCCTTTATGGCGATCTCCGTTTCGCTGATCTACCTTGTGCGGCGGTCGAAAGAAGACGCCCCCTTTTCGTGGAAGTTTGTAGCCTTCGGAGTGTTCATGATCGCCTGCGGCGCCACACATTTCATGGTAGTGTGGACGCTTTGGACCCCTGTTTATTGGCTGTCCGGCGCGGTGAAACTCATGACAGCGGTGGCATCCATAACCACGGCCGTCATACTGCCCGCAGCGTGGCGGAGCGAATGGAGAACGATATTCCGAACACGAGCGGCGGAACAGCGGAACTGAGACCGCGCGGACGAAATGCTGCTCCTGGCCGTGGATGCGGCGCCAAACGCCATGGTCATGCTGGACGACGAG
>QHXU01000194.1:2491-24471 GCA_003223065.1 Acidobacteriota bacterium
GTGAAGAGCTGCTCGGCCAACCCGTGGACATCCTGGTTCCACCCCGGTTCCGGAACAAACATCCGGCGTATCGCGCGGAGTTCATGAGCGACCCGCGTGCCCGAGCCATGGGCGCCGGCCGGGACCTTTACGGTCTTCGAAAAGACGGCACTGAGTTCCCCGTGGAGATTGGCTTGAACCCCATCGAGACGAACCAGGGCAAATGGGTCCTCAGCGCAATCGTTGACATAACCGAGCGCAAACGCGCGGAACAAGAGATCCAGCGGCTGAACCAAGAGCTGGAACAACGGGTGATCGAACGCACCGCGGCGCTGACTGCCGCCAATGGCGAACTGGAGGCGTTTTCTTATACTGTCTCCCATGATTTGCGCGCGCCGCTGCGCCAGATTGCGGGATTTTCGAACATTCTGGCAGAAGAATGCGAGCCCATACTGAGTGCCGAATCACGGAGGCACCTGCAACGGGTGCAAGACGGCGCGCAGCAGATGGGAGTTCTGATTGACGATCTGTTAAACCTGGCCAGAATCGGGCGGCAAGTGGTTTCGCCCCGCCTGACGCCGCTGAACTGGCTGATCCAGGCGGCTCTCGAGGACCTCAATTCAGAAGCTTCGGGGCGGCAGATCGAGTGGAAGATCGAGGACATGGGCAGCGCCGAATGCGATCCTGGCCTGCTAAAGCAGGTGTTCGTGAATCTGCTCTCGAACTCTATCAAGTACACGCGGGGCCGCGACCCCGCGACGATTCACATAGGACAAACGCGGTCCAACGGAGAGCGGTCCATTTTCGTCCGTGATAACGGAGCGGGCTTCGAGATGGAATACGCCGGAAAGCTTTTCGGCGTTTTCCAGCGCCTTCACAAAGCACGCGATTTCGAGGGTACTGGGGTGGGTTTGGCCATCGTCCGGCGGATCATTCAAAAACACGGCGGGCGGGTATGGGCCGTAGCTGAACCGGACAAGGGTGCAACGTTTTTTTTCACTCTTCCAGATTCCGGAGAACAGCCAGGAGGGCAGCCATGAATGTCGACGTCTTATTGGTTGACGACAACGCGGCGGATGTTGAGTTGACGCTTCACGTTTTGCGCCGCAACCATCTGGCCAATTCAATTCACGTGGCCGAGGACGGCAAGGAGGCTTTGGATTTTATCTTCTGCCGGGGCGCATATCGGGACCGCTCCATCACGCAGCGGCCGAACGTCGTTCTCCTGGATCTGAAACTTCCAAAGGTGGATGGGTTGGATGTTCTCAGGGCCATCCGCGCGGATGAGCGCACAAAAGCGATTCCTGTCGTGATTCTCACCTCCTCAAAAGAGCAAAGAGACCTGGTGGAGGGATACAAGTTGGGGTCGAACGCATTCATTCAAAAGCCCGTCGATTATCAGCAGTTCCAGACCGCGATCAACCAAATGGGATTGTTCTGGCTGGTGGTGAACGAACCGCCGCCGCCGGAGGCATTCGCGGCGGCGAGCTGAGAAGACCTCAGGGGAGGTTCCGCCGGTGCGCCTTGAGAATGCAGCGATCCATCACGACCTGGAGGCCGGCGTGACGGGCTTGTTCCGCCGCGGCTTCGTGCACCACGCCCTCTTGCATCCAGACGGCTCTGGCGCCGATGCGGATGGCCGATTCGACGATCTCCGGTACGTACTCGGAGCGGCGGAAAATGTCAACAATATCGACCTTCTCCGGAACGTCCTCGAGCCGGGGATAGCTCTTCTCCCCAAATACTTCCGCCACGTTTGGATTCACGGGAATGATGCGGTATCCGCAACGTTGGAGATAGGCCGCCACTCCGTTGCTCGGGCGCATGGGGTTGCCCGAAAGGCCGACAACGGCGATCGTGTGACTCGATTTCAGAAGCTCAGGAATGTTTGGCATGGTCCAGCTTGAGTAATCTGCGGAACCGTTCGATTTCCGCGGGATTCAGCGCGCGGTAGCGCCCCGGCGGCAGGTCGAGCTCAAGAAAACCGATCTTGACCCGACGCAACTTCTCCACGAGCCGGCCGAAATACTTGAACATGAGACGGATCTGATTCTGCCGTCCCTCGACGATGCGCAGCTCGTACCAGGGATTCTCTCCGGGCTTGATCAGCTTGATTTCGGCGGGGGCGGTCTTGCGGCCATGCAGGGGAATGCCCTCGCGAAACAGGCGTTCCTGTTCCGCCGTGAGTGCGCCGTTCACTTTCACTACGTACGTCTTGATGACCTGGCTCGCGGGCGCGGTGAGCCGATGCGCGAACTCGCCGTCATTCGTGAGCAGCAGCAGGCCTTCGCTATGGTAGTCGAGCCGGCCCACCGGAAAGACACGTCCGCGCACGCCGCGCAGCAGGTGCATCACTGTTTCGCGCCCTTCTGGATCCGAAACGGTGGTCACACAACCCCTCGGTTTGTTAAGCGCGATATAAACGTGACGCTTCGGCGCGCGCACCAGGCGCCCGTCTACTTTGATGTGATCATGCTCGAGATCGGCTTTCGATCCAAGCTCGCTGATCACACCGCCATTCACGGTGACACGGCCCTCGACGATGAGCTGTTCGGCTTTACGGCGGCTGGTTACGCCGGCGTGGGAGAGGATCTTTTGAAGCCGCTCCTCAGCCATGTTCCGACGCGGCCTTCGTCTCCGGCGGCGGATCCGGCTCGACGACTTCCATGCGGCCCAATTCCTCGAACTCTTTGAGCGTCGGCAGCTCGCTGAGGTCCTTTAGGCCGAACTGCACCAGAAATTCCTTGGTGGTCTTGTAGAGGATCGGCTTCCCGACCACATTCTTGCGGCCGGACTCGGCAATCAGCTTTCGTTCGAGCAGCGTTTTCAGCACGCTTGCGCCCTGCACGCCGCGGATTTCCATGATTTCGGGCGCGGTCACGGGTTGCTTGTACGCGATTACCGCCAGCGTCTCGAGCGCCGCCAGAGACAGCTTGAGCGGCGGCGTCAGCTTCTTGACGAACGCGCGGACGGCTTCGTGGTGCTCGGCCTTGGTCGCCATTTTGTACCCGCCGGCGACTTCCCGCACGGTGAGACCGTGCTCGGGGCGGGCGTACTCGGCAACCAGCTCATCCAGAATCCGTTTAATCTTGTCGATGGGGTGGCCCAATGCGGCCGCGATCTGTTGGGCCGAGAGCGGCTCATCGGTCACGTAGATGATCGCTTCGAGGATCGCCTTCAGTTGCGCTTCATCCCCGCCCGACGGACGTTCCTCACCCAGTTGTGATAGATCCAGTTCTTCCATTTCGATTAATGGTACCCTTCGTCGATTACGGTCATCGTCTGCTCGGAGCCGAAGGCCGATTCAAATCCCTTCAGGCGTTTCAATCCGATTTCGCCGAACGAGTCGTTCTGCACCAGGCCGATCGCCTGCAGCTTCACCATTTCGAGCACGGCGAGAAACAGGCAAATCATGGCGCGGCGGCTGCGCTGGCGCTCGAACAAGCCGCGCGCGGAGATCGTTTCGCTGCGGCTTTCGTTCTCGAAAACGTTGCGCAGATAGCGGATCATATCGGGCACCGAAACGTCTTCCTTATCGATCTCGTAGATGGGCCGGCTTTTGGTGCGCTCGAGGACGACCTGGAACGTCTTGACCAGGTCGAAGAGAGTAACGGCCAGGCCCGGGTTATTATCCTCGGCCAAAAACTGCTCGATCTGCGGGTTGGACCAGACGGCCTCCTCGATGACGCGTTTCTGATGCAGCATTTCGGCCGCGCTCTTGAACCGCTCGTGTTCGAGAAGCCGGTCGACCAGTTCTTTGCGCGGGTCCTCTTCGGGCAGGAGCTTATCGAGCTCCGGATCGCGCGGCAGCAACATCTTCGATTTGATGTGGATGAGAGTTGCGGCCATGTAAATGAACTCGGCGCTCAGCTCGACGTCCATCTCCAGGGCGCGCTGCATATACTCCAGGTACTGCGCCGTAATCTGGGCGATGGGGATGTCGTAGATGTTGATCTCCTGCTTGCGGATCAGGTCCAGCAGCAGGTCGAGCGGCCCGTCGTAATGTTCGAGGTGGAAATTGAGCGGAGCAGTCACTTCAGTCTAGGATACCAGGACCCTTCTTACGAGCGCCTTCGCGGCTGTGACCGCTGAAATAGAGCGTCACATCCACGGTCTTGGCCGCGTCGTCGATCCGTGTCTCGGATCGGGTCCTGCCCAGGTTGTCGAAGACGCCCTCCTCACGAATGTCGTTGAGGAAGCTGTCGGGATACTCCGGATTGAAGGGCTTACCTTGCTTGATGGCCCACGCCTTGCGGATCGCGGGCTCGCTGGTGAGATCCAGGCCGACAATCTCGAGTTTGTTGAAGGTGTACTGCGGGCCGGGATCGAGTGTCACCAGCAGGCCGACGGTGTGGTCTTGATCGTGGATGTCGCGATCCACGCGGGCCTTTATCCGAAGGTATCCGTAGCCGCGGAATCGGCGAAGGATGCGGCCGAGACCGGCGTTGATTTCTTCAAAGTTGGCGATGTTGTCCTTTTTCCAGCTCGCGACCTTCTGAAGCGCCTCCGACTCAGCCGGAGCGACGCCCGCAAGGCGGACCGTGCCCAGGTTGTACGACGGCCCTTCGTTCACCGTTACAATGACAACAACTCCATCCGCATTCTTAGCTTTTTCGGTCACGACCTTGGGGAAGGCGACGCGGATGCGCCCGCGCGCTTCGTACAAAGGCCTGATGCTCGAGTCGAGCAATGTCCTCACCATCGCCTCGCTATATGGCACACCGACAGCGACGCCGGAAAGAGTGTTGGTTAGCAGCGCCGATGGAAGAACTTCATTGCCCGTGAAGCGCACCTCGGCGATGTTGGCGCGCTGAACGGGAGGCCGGAAGACAATGGCGGGCTGGCCCGGCACGTCCGTGCTGACCTTTCCAGTGACCTTCACACCGTTGCCCAAGAACTGCTCGATGGCCTTTGTGTAGCGGTCGATCACTTCCGCGGTAGGCGGAATCTGGTCGCCGAGAACTGACTCCTGCTTGCGCAACGCCGCGCGAAGAGCATCATCGGATGCCGGCAAATCTTCGAACCGATAGGGATAGACCTGATCCACTTCCACCACCTGGAGCACGACGTCATAGCCTGTGCCGGCCGCGCTTGGCTTGAACTCGTAGCCGACGCTCTCGAATGCGCCGGTCGCCACGAGGCGTGCGCGGGCTGCATCGAAATCGGATTTCGCCGCCGGGCGCCCGATTTGCAGGCCGCTTGCGGCAACGATCTTCTCGGCGGGAATCCGACGATTGCCCTCCACTCGCAATGTCTCGATCGGAAACGCCTGAGCCGCTGGCGGCTTCGGGGGCGGCGCCACGCGCTTCTTCTGCTGCATAAGTGCAGGTGGTGCAACCATCAAGACCAGTAAAGCCGCTGCCCAGCGCATATAAGTTCTACGTCGCCCGCAAATATCGGGTTTCACTCCAACTCGATGGGGATGTAAAGCAGCTTCCCGCGCCGTTCCACCTGCAGCACGACCGGATCGCCGGACTTCATGGCATCGAGCGCGGCGCGCAATGCCTTGATGGTGACGGTGGGCGTGTGATTGAGCTCATAGATCACATCACCGGGCTCGAGCGCACCGCCTGTGTAGGGAGCGTTCGCAGAGCGCGCCGCCACCACGATTCCGTACTCATGGCGCAGATCAGGCAGCATGGCGGAAAGCTTCTCGTTGATCTCAATCGCCAGGATGGCGAGCTTCGGGACCAGGTTGTCGTCGGGATTCACCATGTCGGCGAAACGCTGCGGGTCGTCCACGCGCTCGAACACCGGAACGGTGTAGTTGAGCGTCTGGCCTTCGCGCAGCACGGTGAGGATAACTTTTTCGGCAAGCGCCAGGCGATAGATAGCAGTCTGCAGATGTGGCGCGTCTTCCATTGTGCGGCCATTCAAGGTGACAATGATGTCGCCGGTCTTCAAGCCGGCCTTATCCGCCGGCCCGTCCGGTATCACGTCGGAGGCGATCACGCCCCAATCTTGCGAGAGACTGAGGCCCTTCGCCATCAACGGCGTAATCGTTTGCACGACCAAACCGATCTGTCCGCGATGTACGTGGCCGTCTTTCCGGATCTGCTGGTAAATGGTACGGACAATGTTGCTCGGGACGGCGAAGCCGATGCCCTCGCTGCCGCCCGACTGCGTGAGGATGAACGTATTGATGCCGACAACTCGTCCGTCCGTGTCCACCAGCGGGCCGCCGCTGTTACCAGGATTGATGGGCGCATCGGTTTGCACGTAGACCATCGGGTCGTCCGGTTTCAAATGCCGCGCGACGGAACTAACCACGCCCATGGTGACCGAGCCTTCGAGTCCCAGCGGGTTTCCGAACGCCATCACCAGTTGCCCTTGGCGCAGGTCGCTCGAGTCGCCGAGCGCGAGCCGCGGCAGGTCGGTGCGCTCGATTCTTATTACGGCAAGATCCGTTTCGCGGTCGGCGCCGACCAGCCTGGCCGGGACCGTCGATTCCCGGGCTCGCGCCCGGCTGAGCATCGGCAGCTTCACCTCGATCTTACGCGCGCCCTGAACCACGTGGTTGTTCGTAACGATGTAACCGTCCGCCGAAAGAATCACGCCCGAGCCCGTGCTGCGCTGTTTCGAAAGCAAGTTGGAGGCGTCGGTGCCTTCGCCTTCTTCGCCGGAGACGTATCCGGTGGAAAAGATCTGGACCACCGCCGGCCGGACCCGCGCCGCGAGCGCTTCGAAAGAGGAACTCAGATCGCGCAACGCGATCGGATTGCCGCGCGCGTTTTGGGCGGGCTTGGCCGCGGGCGCTGCCTGGCCATAAACACCAGCGGGCGCGGCCAAGAGAATCGCTCCCAGGAAGTACTTGAAGTACGCACGCATCTCTTGTCATCGTGGCACAGGGCGCGCATTCCCGGGGAAGGGTTTAGGATTTGTCCTGCCGGGGCGGGCTTCATCGTGTTGGAACTTCCAGGAGGAACGCTGGACGTGCCTGCTACACTGAAAATAAAATGACATACGACGTCATCGTCATCGGGAGCGGTCCTGGTGGCTATTCGGCGGCTGTCCGTGCTGGGCAGTACGGTCTTAAGACAGCGATCATAGAGAAGGATCCCAAGCTCGGCGGCACCTGCCTGCACGTCGGATGCATTCCCACAAAGGCTTTCCTCCACGCGGCGGACGTGTGGGAGCGATTTCTGCATTCAACCGAGGACGGCATCCATTGCGAGAACCCTCGCCTCGATTTCCCGCTGGTCAGCGACCGCAAGAACAAGATCGTCGCCAAGCATGCCAAAGGCGTCGAATTCCTGATGAAGAAGAACAAGGTCGACTGGATCAAGGCTTACGGCCGCCTCGCCGGTCAAGGCAAAGTCGAAGTGATCGCCGATGGCGGAAAGCAGATCCTGGAGACGCGGAATATCGTGCTGGCGACCGGTTCGGAGGCGCGCATGCTCCCGGGCTTGAAGTCCGACGCGAAACGTATTCTTACGAACATTGAGATTCTGGACTTGCGGGAGGTTCCTAAGTCGATGGCCATCGTCGGCGCCGGCGCTGTCGGCGTCGAATTTGCCTCGTGCTTCCACCGCTTCGGCACGAAGGTGGCGTTATTCGAGATGTTGCCGCGCATCGTGCCCGTCGAGGACGAAGAGGTCTCGAAGGAACTCGAGCGGTTGTTCAAGAGAAAACGGAATTCGCGTCGAAACCGGTGCGCGTGTCGAGAACATCCAGAAGACGGACAGTGGTGTCCGATACTCGGTGACGCTTTCCGGCGGCAACAAGGAGGACGCGGAGGTCGAAACCTTGCTGGTGGCGGTGGGCCGCAAGCCGAATACTGAAAACATCGGCCTCGAAGGCACACGCGTCGAGCTCGACCGTGGTTTCGTGAAAGTCGACGAGTATCAGCGCACGGGGGAGCCGGGCGTCTACGCGATCGGGGACATCGTCGCTGGGACGCCGCAGCTGGCTCACGCCGCGACTATGGAAGGCATGGTAGCGCTCGCGCATATTGCGGGAAGGCCGGCTACGCCCGTCAACAAGAACCGCATCCCGAACGCGACATACACCGAGCCCGGCATCGGCAGCGTCGGTCTTACGGAAGCGCAAGCGCGGGCGCAGGGCCACAAGGTGAAAGTCGGGAAGTTCCCTTTCATGGCGAATAGCAAAGCGAGCATCCTCGGGCAGCATGACGGGTTCGTCAAGATCGTGGCCGACGAAGCTTACGGCGAGATTCTGGGCGTGCACATCATCGGGCCGCAGGCGTTCGAGCTGATCGGCGAAGCCGTGCTGGCGATGGAGGCCGAAGCCACCGTTGAAACCTTGACGCAAACTATTCACGCGCACCCGACACTCTATGAGGCGGTGGGCGAGGCGTTCAATGCGGTCTATGGAATGGCGATCAACGCTTAGCGCAGACTTGTTCCCTGACCCGGGCGCGCCGGCGAGCGGGATGCGAGCCGGGGGTTCCATAGTCTCTGAGGGAGCAGTATGCCAATTGCGTGACCTGGGCCGCATCGGTTTTTCGTCGCACGGCGCAAGCGTGGCGAGATTCCCGACCAGTTTCTGATCGTGGAGCATCCACACGTGGTAACGATGGGACGCAACGGCCGTCCTGAAAATCTACTGGCTCCGCCCGAGCTGCTGGCGCGCGCGGGCATCGCGTTTCATCACACCGATCGCGGCGGCGATGTCACCTATCACGGCCCAGGGCAGATCGTCGGCTATCCGATTTTCGATTTGCGAGAATGGAAGCGCGACGTGGTTGCATACGTGCGCGGCCTGGAGCAGGTGGTGATCGACGCTCTGGCCGGGTTTGGAATCGAAGGCGCGCGTCTCAAGGGCGCCACCGGCGTGTGGACCCGCGAGGGGAAGATCGCGGCGATCGGCGTGCACATCAGCCGCTGGGTAACCTCGCACGGCTTCGCGCTGAACGTCGACACGGAGCTGGATTATTTCCGGTACATCGTGCCGTGCGGATTAAAGCAACCCGTTACCTCGATGAGGATGCTCGGATGCATGGTCGCGCGTGATCAGGTGATCCGCGCGCTGATCCGGAGCTTCGCCCGCGTGTTTGAGCGGAAGATGGAGACCTTATGATCGATGTCGTGATGCCCCAGATGGGGGAGAGCATTGTCGAAGGAACGCTGACCAAGTGGCTGAAGAAGCCAGGCGATCATGTGGAGCGCGACGAGCCGCTATTCGAGATCTCGACTGACAAGGTGGATACGGAGATCCCGTCGCCCGCCGCCGGAACGCTGGCCGAAATCGTGATCGAAGAAGGCAAGACGGTGGGGATTAACACCGTGGTCGGACGAATCAACGAGGGCGACGGCGCTGGAGCCGCCGGCTCCGCGGCTGCGCCTGCTCCAGCACCGCCCCAGCCTAGCCCGCAAGCCGATGGCGCGGAACCGTCCAGGCCGGAACCGGCCGCGGCGGCCCCCCAAGCTCCCCCACCGCCCCCTCCCGCTCCGGCGGCCACCGTGGTCGAAGAGACGGCAGGGCCGCTTTCGCCGCTGGTCCGCAAGATGGCTCGTGAGCACAACGTCGACCTCAGCAGGGTGAAAGGCACCGGCGCAGGCGGCCGGATTACGAAACAGGACCTGGAGGCTTACCTGGCCTCACGGCCGGGTCCGGCGGCGGGCGCATCGCCTTCCGCTGCCATGACCACCGTTCCGCCGGGGCCGACGCCGCCCAGGGAAGTCGCGCCCCAGGCGAGGGAAGTTCAGCCGCCACCAATTCGCGGCGAGGCGCCCGCGACACGGGTCGAGCCTATGAGCATCATGCGGCAAAAGATCGCCGAGCACATGGCGTTCAGCAAACGGACCTCGGCGCACGTCACCACGGTGCACAAGGTTGACATGACCCGCGTGGCGAAGCTGCGCGAGCGCATCAAGGGCCAGATCCAGGCGCAGTATGGCTTCGGCCTGACCTTCTTGCCCTTCGTAATTCGCGCCGCCACTGCAGCTTTGCGCCAATATCCGGTTGTCAATGCATCAATCGACGGGACAAATATCATCTACCATCGCGACATCAACGTCGGAATCGCGGTTGCGCTTGAGAACGGACTCATCGTGCCGGTGATCCGCAACGCCGATGAGAAAAACGTGATCGGCCTGCAGCGCTCGATTGTGGATCTGGCATCGCGCGCCCGTTCCCGCCAGCTTCGTCCGGACGAAGTGCAGGCGGGAACGTTCTCGGTCACCAACTTTGGCAGCTTTGGAAGCGTCTTCGCGACGCCCGTGATCAATCAGCCGCAGGTGGCGATTATGGGGGTGGGCGCCGTGGAAAAGGAACCCGTTGTAGTGGAGGACGCAATCGCCATTCGGTCCGTCGGCTACCTCGCGCTGACCTTCGATCACCGGCTCATCGACGGCGCGCTGGCCGATCAGTTCACCGGAAAGGTGAAATCGGTGCTCGAAAACTGGAGCGAAGAGGTTTTGTAAAATAGGAGCAGGTGACGCGGAGGATCTTATTCGCGGCGCTCATGCTCGCGGCCGCACTACTGGCGGGGCCGCCGCAAAGCGTCAGCCTGCGAGGGCGGCTTGAAACTGGTGAAAAGCCGGTCCTGAGGCTCGACGACGGACGGCGCGTGCATCTCGAAAGCGATGCGCCGACCATGGCCGTGCTGGCTGACCAGCGGCTAAAGGACACCGACTTCGAAGTGCTCGGCCACTGGGAAGCTCCGGACCGCTTCGCCGTGGATCATATCCACACCAGGTCGCTATTCGTCCACAAGAACGGCAAGCGCCTAATGGTGACGTATTGGTGCGACGTCTGTTACATCCGCACCTACTCGCCCGGCAAGTGCGTGTGCTGCCAGAAGTACACCGATCTAGATCTGCGCGAATCGATCGAGCAGTGAGCCAGCCAAGCATGTTGGGGATTAAGGCTGTTTCTTGACCGGTGGCGCAGGCGCGGTCGGAGCCGGGGTAATCGTTTTTGGCGGGGCGGCAACGCCGCCGCTGGGTTTGGCTGCCGGCGCCGAAGGCGCGGATTTGTCGTACAGGTCGATGATGTCCTTGGTGATGTCCACGGCGTTGGACGCGTAGAGCACCGGCGTATTCGGACTGCTAACGTCCAGGATCACCGAATATCCATTGGCTACGGCATACTTGTCGATGACCTGCATCATCTTTTGGCCAAGTTCGTCGAGGATCTTCCGCTGTTCCTGATCCAACTCGTCCTGGGCGTCTTGCATGTCCCGGTTGTAGACCTTGGTCTTCTGGTCTATGGTGCGCATCAGCTCCTGCTTGGCATTCTCGGCCATGGCGTTGCCACCGCGCTGCAGCTTGTCCTGCAGATCGCGCAGCTCGGTCTGCTTTCTCTCCATTTCCTTGCGCTTCGGGCCCATACGGGTTTCCAGCTCGGCGGCGGCCTTTTGCCCGTCCCTTGTGCTGGCGATCGCGCTTTGAATCTGGATTACTCCAATCTTGTTCGGCGCCTGTGTCGAACTCGACGGCCCTGGCGTCTGGCTTTGCGCGCCAGCCAAGCTGGCAATACTTAGTGCCAGACAGGCCGACGCAAACATGTGTTTTTTCACAACGAACTCCTGTGCTTTGTTTGTAATATTTTAACTCACTACTAGAAAGTACGCCCGATGGTAAACCGAAAACTCGAGCGTCTCTCGAAGAATGGCTGGGGCTGGCCGAACTGCGCCACCGAATTAATGAATGTGGCTTCGTTAGGAAAGTAGCTGCGGTCGGCCACAACGGGCGGCTGCAGGAACTGGCGCACCAGAAGCGGATTGTAGGCCCAGTAAATGCGGAACGGTGCGTTTACGACTGGCATGAGCACCTGCAGTTCCAGCCCGGTTGACGCCCGAATGGCCTGAGTGCCCGGCGCGATGACCGCCCGACCGGGGAACGACGCCTCCGGAAACAGCCCGTTCAACTGCGTGATGCGATCCGGGTTGAGCTTCAACTGGCTCGTGTTGGTGAGACGGTCTGCGCCGGCATCGAAAAACGCAGCCAGGGTCACCGGACCGAAGATCGGGATGCGGTATTCGAAATTCGTCACCACCTGCGTGTCCCCGCCGGGGAACACGAGTTGGTAGGTGGGGATGCTCTGCGTGACATTAGCGAAGGAAACCGCGCCCGTGGTCGGGTCGATGTACTTCTGCTGGCGTGGGCTGCCGTCATTGTTAAGCACGTTTACCGAAGCCTGCGTGGGCACGTAGGCAATCGGACTGATGCCCCAGATATCGAAGCCCCGGATATCATTCTCACCACCCATGTAGAAGCGGTTGAACGGAGGCGCCACTTTGCCTCCGTAGCCTGTCACCCATCGGCCAAGCATGTGCATGCCGATCACGTGCCCCTTCTTGAGACCGTGGCGGAAGTACTTGGCGTCGATCACCGGTTCGATCTGGTTCACATTGCCGCCGAGCAGGCTTCCGGCAAACTGCAACGAGACCGACAGACTCTTACCCGCGGTCGGCGTGATCGGATGGTTCACGGAGTTGTAGGTATAACTGGGAATGATAGTCGACGAGTAGATTCCCTGGAGCGAGTTCGGGCCGTTGATGTGCAGGAAGTTGATGTAGTCGAAATAGGTCGATGCGGCGTCGGTCAGGGTCTTGACGTTCTGAACGGTGTAACCGTAACTGATGCCGACGCGGGCGAAGCTTCGCCGCAGCGGATAACTGGCAAACACCGTAAAACCTCGCGAATTGGACACATAGTTCAGCAGATTGCTGTTTCCGAGCGAGTTGAACAGCGGAATCAGATTGGACCCGCTAAAAATCGAGGCCTCGCGCGCCTGGTTGTAGTTAAACCGCTGCATGAAAACGGTAAAGCCGACCTGCATCGGCCGGTCGAGGAAGTACGGCTCGGTGAATCCGAGCGTCACGTCACGGATCCGGGTACCCAATTGCGTGGAGAGGCTGAGGGTTTCGCCAAGTCCCAGGAAGTTGTTTGTAGCGTATGAGAAACCGATGAAACTTCCGGCGATGCCGGAGACGCCGCCGTTCAACTGGATGGAATTTTTGCCGCGCTCCTTCACCTTCAGCGTGATGTCCACGGTGTTGGTCTTGGTGTCGCGCTTGATGTCGGCGGCCTCGTTCTCCTTCAGAACTTCGAAATAACCGAGCTGGTTCAGGCGCAGGATGCTCAGCTCCCACAGGCGCGTATTGAAGACGTCGCCTTCATCGATCAGCAGCTCGCGGCGGATCACTTTGTCGCGCGTCGTAGTATTGCCTGAAAAATCGATGCGCCGCACGAAGAACTGTTTGCCTTCGTCGAACGTCAACGTGAGATCGATCTTGTCGGTGTTGGGAATGGGCTCAAAGCTTGGTTCGGCCACGAAATCGATGTAGCCGAAATTCCCATACAGCTTCCGCAACTCTTCGAAGCCCTTACGCAGTTTGGCCGTCGAGAAGATATCGCCGGTGCTCATCTGGAACACGGGACGCATGAGCGTGTCGGGTGTGCGGAAGAGTTTTACGCCGACGAAGTTGATGTTGTTCAAGTGATAGCGCCGGCCTTCTTCAACCGTGATCTCGATGTTGGCGGCCTTGCCAATCTTGGTCGATTTGATGAGCGGAAGGCGGAACTTACCGCCGCCTACGTCGACGATGTTGACCTTGGCGCCGGTTGTATGGGCTGTGAAGTAACCGTTGTCCTGGTAGAACTGCTGGATTCGTTGTTGGTCCTCTTCCAGCTTGGTGGAGTCGTAGGTTCTGGAAAAGATGTTTTCGAGCAGGATCGAATGGGGGATGCCGATGGGATGAAGATTTTTCATCGCGCGGAGGACGGCACGATGGTTGTAAACCTCGTTGCCGACGATGGCCGACCTTCACCTTCGGTCCCTCATTTACCTTGAAGACGATCTCCAGTGAGGAGGGGGGAATCTGGTGGATATCGGGCTCGACGGTAGCGAACTGCCGCCCTCGCTCGGCCAGGTAATCCTGGAGCACGTTGCGGGCGCGCTGTACTTTGTTCGGGTCGTACTGCGATTCGACGCTCAGGCCAACTTTGCGTTCCTTGAACCGGTCGAGGATTTCCGACACGGTGATCGATTTCATGCCGTCGTATTTAATTGACCTCACGATCCGCCGTTCCACCACCACAAAACGAATGATCCAGCCGGTTTTTCCAACCTCGCGTTCCATGCGGATGTCGTCGAAGCGGCCGGTGTTCCACAAGGCCATGAAATCGCGGTGCAGGGCCTCTTCATCGTACTTGTCGCCTTTTTTGGTGAAGATCAAAGCCCGCAGCGTGTCCTGAGGCACGCGACGCGCGCCCCTGAATTCGATGGCTTCGATGACGTCTTCCTGAGGTTTCTCAGGAGTTGCGGTCTCGGGAGCGGGCTTGGGCGTTTCGAGCTTCGGCGGCTGGGGCTTGGGTTGCTGGGTCGATTGCGGAATCGTTTCAAAGGGAGTGGCTTTTTTCTGTTGCGGAGGCTGCTTTGGCTGCGGCGGTGGCTGCTGTTCAGGTTTCGGCTGCTGCGCGGGTGGCTGCTGGGCCGGCTGCGCAAGCAGCGGCAATGCGCAGAGAAAACAAATGGCCAGAGTGCGCAGGCATCCAGGCCTGGGAAACATCATCTAAAGCGGGTTCCTTTCCACTCTGCGCCTAACTTCAGACGTCCAGTCACAACTACCGGTTTCACGGAAAGAACGGAATCCAAGCAGCGGGACGACTTAGAAGTGAAATCGTTATTCTACCGCATCCTGTGGTCCAACTGGCCCTGCTTCCGGGGGAGGGTTTGGGGCAGGAAACTCAGTTCCAGGTTCGGCGGCAACCGGCTTTTGGACCACATAGCCCAGGCAGGCCCCGAAGAGTGCATGCGACAGGATGTTTGCCGTATGCGACGAATAGAGCGGTACCAGCGGGTTGACACGCTGCCAAAACAGCGCGTTCCCAAGGTAATACCAGACAACGCCGGCGAGCATTCCGAGTAAGACCAGCCGCCGCCGCGGGCGTACCGTGCCGCAAGCCAATCCGAATAGCCCGCCGACCACACCTGTAATTACTATGTGGAACGCTCCGCCCGCTATGGTAACCAGGCTTGGTCCGGCGCGGAAAGCCAGGCTGCCATAAAAGGTGGATCCAAGCAGGTTCGGCGTTTCCCACCACACGTGCCGGCGCAACAACGAAGCGACAACCAGTACCGCCAGCATCGCTAGGCCCCCGATCACTCCAGCCTCGACTCCCGTCAATACGCGCATCAGCGGCGGGGATGCCTGCGGTTTCGATGCTTCCATTAAAACAGCCTTATACTAGCACAAGCGTCCCGCTTTCTCATGAAACGACGAGTGGTGATCACCGGCATGGGCGTACTAAGCCCTAACGGCAACGGCACCGAGGCTTTCTGGAAAGCCACGCGCGACGGAGTCAGCGGCGTCGGCCTCATCACCCGCTTTGACGCTACGAAGTTCGCGGTCCGCGTGGCAGGCGAGGTAAAAGGCCTTTGCGAGGCGGACTACGTGGACCCGAAGGACCGGCCGCACGTTTCGCGCGTGACGCCCATGGCGATCGCGGCGGTGAGTGAGGCTCTCGATCAAGCGGGCCTCGATCCGGCATCGATGTCCCGCGATGAACTGCGGCAGGTGGGCGTGATCGTCGGGTCCGGAGGCGGCAGCCACGAATTTACCGAGGAGCAATACCGTCTTTATCACACCGGCCATTGGCGCCAATGCAGCGTATATGTCGTTCCAACGTCGACGATCGGGACCCTGGCCAGTGAAATCTCGATGCGATTCGGATTCCGGGGCCTCAGCCACGTTATCTCGACGGGCTGCACGTCCTCGACCGATGCGCTCGGATACGCTTGCCGCAACATCCAGGCGGGGGTCCTGGACCTGATGATCGCCGGCGGCGTCGACGCGCCCATTGCGCCGCTTATCCTGCGCGGCTTCATGGCGATGCGCATCCTGGCCTCGCGTTGGAATGCCGAGCCACAGCGAGCCTCGCGCCCTTTCTCGCGCGACCGGGACGGCTTCGTGATCGCGGAAGGTTCCTGGTTCTTCGTTCTGGAGGAGCTGGAGCGGGCGAAGGCGCGAGGGGCGCATATTTGGGGCGAGATCGTCGGATACGGGTCAACCTGTGAGGCCTACCATCGCGTGCGGCTGGAAGAATGCGGCGAGGAGCCGGCACGGGCCATCCGACTCGCGCTCGAAGAAGCGGGCGTGGTTCCGGAAGCCGTCGGTTATCTGAACTACCACGGAACGTCCACGGACCTGAACGATCGCATTGAAACGCGGGCGGTGAAACTCGCCTTTGGGCCGCACGCCTACAAACTGCCCGGCTCCTCCCTCAAGAGCCTGATCGGGCACCCGCAGGGCGCCTGTGGAGCGGCCGGAGTGGCTGCCATCTTGCTTTCGATGCGCGATGGCGTGTTGCCGCCCACGGCCAATGTCGAGGTCCCGGATCCGGACTGCGATCTCGATTATGTTCCCGAGCCCGGGCGCCGTGCCCAATTCGAATACGCGGTGGCGAACTGCATCGCGTTCGGGAGCAAGAATTCGGCATTGGTGCTGAGACGATATGCGTGACGGGACGCCGGAACCTGAAGCCTGACCTACTCCGGCGGTATCGGCTCCGACTTCGCCTCGTCGAGTTTTCTCTTCTCGTCTTCTTCTTTCGGCGTGTAGTAGGAGTGATAATACGTGTACTTACTGTACAGCTCGCCACGCCGCGCGCCATTCACCACGATTCCCAGCACGTTGTTGTTGCAAAGCGACTGCATCGCGCGTGTAACCGAGTCGATGGTCGTGTGTCCTATGCGGACCACAAGGAGGGTCCCATGGCAAAGCGTGGAGAGCAGGTTGGCGTCGGCGGCGAAGAGTAAGGGAGGGCTGTCCAGGATGATCCAATTGAACAGCGTGGGCAAGCAATCCACCAAATGATTGACCTCGCGCAAGTTCAGCAACTCCAGCGGATTGATGCCCGCTTCACCGGCGGGCATCACGAAAAGGTTCGTGCCCGCGATTTTCTTGCTGGCCCGGTGCAACGGAGCCTTGCCGAGTTTCTTGATGGCCCGGTGCAACGGAGCCTTGCCGAGCAGGAAGTCGGTAATGCCCGGGCTGCGGTCCAGCCCGAACAACGTGTGCACGATGGGCCGCCGGAAGTCGAAATCGGCCAGCAGCGTCGTATTTCCCGCCAGATGAGCCTGGGCGAGAGCGAGGTTGGTCGCCGTGATCGACTTGCCCTCCGCCGGCGAGGGGCTCGTCACAACCACCGTATGGATCGGCTGGAGGCTTTTCATGTGATTGAGCCGGGTCCGGAGCGTGCGAAACTCCTCCATGGGAGCCTCATGCGGGCGCGAAACGTCGATCAACAGCGAATCAGTCGCCGTGCGGAACGGGATCACCTCCGCCTGTTCCAGGAGACCGGACAAATTTGGGCCCAGCTCGACCGCCGGCGTTGCTGTGGCGCGCGCGTCGGTGGTGACGCGATTTGCCGGCGGAGATAACATGCCGGCCTGCTCGGCGCGGCGGAGTGCATCATGTACTCGGCTCATTTAACTCCTACACCTTCGTTACGTAGTAATACACGATCGAGCCCGCAATAATAACGCCAGCCCCCAAACAGGCCGTGGTCCATCCCAACCATGCCAGGCGTTTGCGGCGTCTGACCACGAAATCGTTCTCGAGCAGCGGGACACTGCCCAGAATGGCCATCTGGGTGTAAGCCCGCACGTCCTTCAAGTTCTTGAGAGCGGTATCTTTCATTTCCCGCGCGCCGGCGATTACAATGCCGAGCAGCAAGCCCAAGCCGGCGCCGATCGAGATCACCAGCGGCCGCTTCGGCTCCGTCGGATTGATCGGCAGCGAGGCCGGATCGAGCAGTTCGAGGGTCTCTCCCTGCTTGCGGCCTTCCATTTCCTGCGCGATCTCCGCTCTGGACAATTTTTCGTCCAAATCCACGTACTTCTGTTTGGCAATTTCGCGGTCGCGGATCAAGTCGCCGTACTGCTTCTCCCCAAGCGGAATCGCCTCGATGCGCGACTGGTATGTCTTGATCGCATCATTGGTGTGTTTCAGATCCTTGTTGAACTCCTCGATCTCCATGTCTTTGGCTGCAAGGGCGCTTTGAAGACGTTGAATGGAGGCGTCCAGATCGCGCGCCTCACGCACAGCCTGCGGGCTCCGAGGATGAGTTGTGGGAGTTTCCTGTTTTTTGGCGTTTTCCTCTTTCAGAAGATCGTCTCGCTTCTGCCTCGCGCCCGCCAGCCGGTTCATCGCGGTCTTGACGTCAGGATGAGTGTCCCGGTAGTGCTGGCGGAGGACGCCAAGCTGGTTTTGCCAATATTCGATCTCGCGCTCGGCTTCGACCAGCTTCTCGTTCTTCTGCACGACGACCTGCTCCTGCGGTTCCTTCTGCAATGTCGCAAGCTGATCTTTGTAGATCCGAATGTTGGTCTCCATCTGCAGTTTTTCTTGTTGGGCGCGGCTGGTAGCGGTCGCCAGATACGTAACTTGCGCCTGCAGCGCCTGCAGCTGGCGCACATTGGCGTCCACCTGGTCCGGCAGGCGTCCATTGTTTTGCATGCGAAACGCCGTTAGCTGGTTCTCGATGTTTTCAAGTTCCTTCTTGGCCTGATCGAGCTGGTCCTTCATGAACTGCGTGGTCTGGAACGTGGCGGCCGAGCGGCTGCGAACGTTTTCATCCATGAACCGGCTCACCAGGTCCTGCACCACGCGCTGCGACTGGTAACGGTTCTCATACGAGAACTGGACCACGAAGGCGGGCACCGGCCGGTTGCTGCCCGCGCCTCCCATGTTCGGCACAGGGAAGATATGTATGTTCCGCTTCATTTCTTCGATCACGTCTTCGATGGGCATTCGTTGCCGCTCGCGCTGGTACAGGCCAAAATTGTTAATGATCGTGGTCAGCACGCCGCGGCTCAGGATCGTTTGCGACATCGAATTGATGCGGTCTGTCATCTGTTGATTAATGGCAGATTGCACCATGTTCTCAGGGACCTGTTGCGGGACAATCTTGACCACCGCCTGCGAAACGTAACTATCTGGCCACAGGTAAACGCCCACGACGCTCGCCACCAGCGTGAACAGGAACGGACCAAAGATCCATCCGCGGTGACGGCGGACGATGTCGATGTAGTCCTCTACATCGAGCGGTCTTCTAGGAACACTGAAACCTTCGGTTGGCTGCATTTGCCTTTTAGCTCCTCGCGCCCTTAGGGAACGATGATCGTATCTCCGGTCTCGAGGAAGATGTTTTGGTCAAGTTTCTTGCCACTCAGCACTTCTTTGTAGTTGAATTTGATCCGTGTATTACCTCGAACAACGACAATTCTCTTGAGATTGGCGAAATCGCGAAAACCGCCGGCGCCGCTCAGCGCGTCAAAGACTCGCGTCGGCACCACTAATGGGAACATGCCGGGATGGTTCACTTCGCCGGTAATGTAGTATTTCTTGCTGTTCACCTGGGTGACGGACACCGTGACCTCAGGCTTAATGATCTGCTCCGAGAGAGCTTGCTTCAACTGATCACCGAGCCGCTCCGGCGTGAGGCCCGCGGCCTGCAGATCGCCGATCAACGGCATTGTAATCTTACCGTCCGGCCGGACCGCAACAGGACGAGTGAAATCGGGTTCACGCCACACGCTGACGTAGAGAACGTCCTCAGGCCCGATCATGTAGCTCTTGGGATCGACCGGAGCGCCGGTCGTGTCGGTACTAGTACCGTTGGGCGGGGCTTTGGGGGCCTCCTTTTTTTCGGGGGCCGGCGGGGCCAGGCGCTCTTGGGCCACGGCAAGTGCACATGTGCAGACTGTCAGTACCAACAGTGACGCTGGACTTCTGGGGATCAATCGGGAACTCCTCCTGAGTTTGCCGGAGGAGGCAAACCTCTTTGTATTGTACAACGTCAACCGTCACCAGGTCGCGTCCGTTCGTTAAATTTTCGATAGAATCAGGCTGCACGGATGCCTGCGGTGACCGCGTATCGGCTATTGCAGCGGACAATGGCTGCGCGCTTTTAGGAGGTTCGAATGAGCTACTATCTCGCGAAAACGGATCCGGAAACCTACTCGATCGATGATCTGGAGCGCGAAAAGAAGACCGTGTGGGACGGTGTCACCAATCCGCAAGCCGTGCGCGCTATTAAGGAGATGCGCCCGGGTGACCGCGTGTTCATCTATCACAGCGGCGGCGCTTCGGGTGTTGTCGGCATGGCCGTGGTTCGATCGGCGGCGCGGCCCGACCCTAAGAATCCTAAATCGGAAGTGGTGGACCTGGAGTTCGCCGGGCGGTTGGAGCCGCCGACGACATTGGCAGAGGTCAAACAGTCGAAAAAGTTCGAGGACTGGGCGCTGGTCCGGCAAGGCAGGCTGTCTACCATGGCCGCCCCGGAGAAGTTCGTGGAGTGGATGCGGGCCCGGTATCCCAAGGCAAAGATTTGAGCCGTACTGATCGAACGTGCATTCGCTCGCGATCGCGGCTAAACTTAGAGTTCCGATGCCCCAACTCGCCCATTCCGTGGCCGACCTCGCCGCACTGCCCGCGGTACGGTCTTGTCTCGACTGGTTCCGACGCGAGCGGGCGTGGGTAAACGAACAGCACGTGAAACTGTGCCGCATTCCGGCGCCCACTTTTTTCGAGCAAAAGCGAGCCGAATGGATGGCGGAGCGCTTCCGCGCGCTGGGATGGGAGACGAGGCTGGACCGTGCGGGAAACCTCGTGGCTTCGCGTCCCGGCCGGCGCGATTCCGTCTCGGTGGCGGTGACGGCGCACCTCGATACGGTACTCGCGCCGCGGTTGGCCGACGAAATCAAAGTTACGAGCGATGGGCGGTTGTTGGGCCCCGGCGTCTCCGATAACGGCGCGGGGCTCGCGGCGCTGCTTGCGATTGCCGCGGCCTGGAGCGCCGAGTTGCCTCTCGAAGGTACGCCCTTGGCTCCGCTGCTTGTGGCGAACGTAGGCGAAGAAGGAGAAGGAAACCTGAGCGGGATGCGGTATCTGTGCCGGCCGTCAAATGGCGCGCGCCTGCGGGCGTTTCTGGTGCTGGACGGTCCGAGCACGGATCGCGTCACCTGCCGGGCATTGGCAAGCCGCCGTTTTGACGTGACGTTTACCGGGCCGGGCGGGCATAGCTGGAGCGACTACGGCATTGGTAACCCTGTTCACGCCCTCAGCCGCGCCGTGACGCTGTTTACGGACCAGGCGCCGAACGGCGATGGGCCACGGTCATCGTACAATTTCGGGCTTATCGAGGGCGGCTCGAGCATTAATTCGATCCCGAGTGGAGCGCGAGCCAAAGTAGACCTGCGCTCGGAGAGCACGGATCGCATCGAGCAGATGGCGGCGCTGCTTTCCTCATCAGTGGAAAGGGCGCTGGAGGCGGAGAACGGACGCAGCGCGGGCGGAAGACTGACAGCGAGGGTGAAAGAGATCGGCTCGCGGCCGGGCGGAGGGTTGAGCGATGACGCGCCGATTCTCGAATGCCTGCGCGCCGTGGACGCGCATTTGGGAATCCGCAGTCATCTCGATTGTTCCTCTACTGACGCCAATATCCCGCTTTCGCTCGGGCTGCCCGCGGTCTCGATCGGCGCCGGGGGGCAAGGCGGCGGAGCGCACACGGCGGCGGAGTGGTTCCAACCAGATGGCCGGGAATTGGGCCTGCGGCGGATCCTGTTGGCAATGTCCCTGCTCCTGGCCGCGAGTGACATTTAGCGCCCATTTCCGTCTATAAGGCTCAGGAGTGCCTGAAACCTGTTGGTTCCACTAGGCATCCACCAGTTAGCGGATCTATAATAGTAAAGAGGGCGTCTGCACTCCACAAGGAAAACCAAAAGAACTATGAAATTGTTTGAAAAGATGCGTCAGCAGAAACTTCTCTCCATCACGCTGCTGTTATTCACTCTATCGGTAGGCATTGTGATCGGAACGTTGATCAACACGGGAGTGCACGCGGCGAGAGACCAGAACGTGGCGCCGGACGCCACTCCGCTGACCATTCCGAAAGCGGTGGAGGTCGGGAACGAATTCACCAAGCTCGCCAAAAGGCTTGATCCCAGCGTAGTGAACATCACTGCGGACTACACGCCGAAAGTGGAGCAGGGGCGCAACCGAGTTCGCCCGCAGAACCAGGACGACG
>QHXU01000194.1:24541-30398 GCA_003223065.1 Acidobacteriota bacterium
TTCAAGCGTGAGCAGTCGGGCACTGGATTCATCGTCGATAAGAACGGCTACATCATCACCAACAACCACGTGGTCGAGGATGTCGATCACATCCGCGTGCGCATGCACGGCGATAGCACCGAGTATCGTGCCCGCCTGATCGGGGCAGACCGCGAGACCGACGTGGCAGTAGTCAAGATTGAGCCGAAGCGCCCGTTATCGCCGGTGACTATAGGCAATTCGGATGGCGTGCAGGTGGGCGATTGGGCGGTGGCGATCGGGTCGCCGTTTGGCCTGGAAGCTACCGTAACAGCAGGCATCGTGAGCGCAACAGGCCGCGATGTCCCCGGCTCGCAGCAGTTCCAGCATTTCATTCAGACTGATGCGGCCATCAATCCCGGCAACAGCGGCGGGCCGCTGCTGAACATCCGCGGCGAGGTGATCGGCGTCAACACCATGATCGCGACCCAGAACGGCGGATACCAAGGCGTCGGCTTCGCGCTGCCTATTAACATGGTCGTGCGCGTTTACAACGATGTCATCCGGGAGGGCCGGGTAACCCGCGGCTCGATCGGCGTGCAGTGGGACAAATACACGAAGCCTGAAACACTCAAGGCGATGGGCGTCGATCACGGGGTTATCGTGGGCGAAGTGAAAAAGGGCGGACCCGCCGAAAAGGCCGGCATCAAACCGGACGACATTATCATCGCTATCAACGAGCATCCCGTAAGAGACGGCGATGACCTGATGGCGCGAGTAGCGGACATGCCCCGCGACGGCAAGAAAATGGATTTCAAGCTCACCGTACAGGATCGCACCCAAGTCTTCGCGGACGACCCGCGCGTCGTGGGTTATCACGCGAATCCTGAGGAGACCGGCAAACCCGAGGCGACTCCGGTGAAGTTCGGGTTTCAGGGCCGGGCAGTGAGCGAGCAGGAACGCGACCTGACGCCCGACAAGCACGGCGTGACTGTGACGCGGGTTGAACCGGGCTCCTTCGCGGAGGAGATCGGCATGGCGGAAAGGGACATCATAACCGCGGTCAACCGGCAGCCAGTGAACTCCGTGGAGGATATTAAGAAGCTCGCCCAAGCGTTGAAGCCAGGTGATCCCGTGGCGTTCCGCGTGGTCCGTCCGATATCCGCCGCGCTTCGGAATCAAGGCGCTCCTCGTTCGGCGACACTATTTCTGAGCGGAACGCTGCCGGGTAATTAGAGCCAGGATTGTACGCTCCCGGTGTTTCGTTGATACACTAGTTTTTGCGGCCAATAACTGTATTCATTTTGGCGGCGGCGCTGACTACCACGGCGATCGTGGTTGCCCAGACGCGCCCGGCAACTAAAAAGAAAGCTTCGAGCTCGAAATCCAGCTCTAAGTCCAACTCCAAGTCGGGCTCGAAATCCGGCTCCAAGCCGGCACACCGGCGTACTTCGAAATCAACTTCGAAGGCAGCCTCGAAATCAACTTCGAAATCAACCAAGAAGCAAGCCGCCCCGCGCCGATCTGTGCAGCAACAGCCAACGCCGCAGCGCTATAAAGAGATCCAGCAGGTCCTGGCCGATAAAGGCTATTTCAAAGGGCAGGTAGATGGCAACTGGGGGCCCTCGTCGATCGACGCGTTGAAGCGATTCCAGCACGACCAGAGCCTCGCCGAGGATGGCAAGATCGGTTCGCTATCATTGATGGCGCTCGGACTTGGTCCGAAACGCGTTGCGCACGCAGAACCGGCGCCGCAGCCGAAACCACCGCAGTAAACATGACGATCGGGGTTCCGAAGGAAGTCAAGGACCACGAAGCCCGAGTCGGTTTGTTGCCGAGTGGCGTGAAGGCTCTGGTGGAAGCGGGTCACAAGGTGCTCGCGCAGGCCGGCGCGGGCCTTGGCAGTTCGCTGACCGACGAAGAATACCGCGAAGCGGGAGCGCAGATTGTGCCCACCGCGGCGAGCGTTTGGTCCGGCGCGGACCTGGTGGTAAAAGTAAAAGAACCGCAGCCATCGGAGTACGCGTTTCTGCGCCCGGGGCTGACGTTGTTCACGTACCTGCACCTCGCGCCGCTTCCGGAGTTGACCGACAAGCTGATCGAAGCTCGGGTTAACGCGGTAGCGTACGAAACGATCCGCGAGGCGGACTATTCGCTGCCGCTGCTGACCCCAATGAGCGAAGTCGCCGGCCGGATGGCGGTTCAGGTGGGTGCACAGTACCTGGAGGCGCCGATGGGCGGCCGAGGGGTTCTACTCGGCGGTGTGCCGGGCGTGTCGCCGGCGAATGTCGTGATTCTGGGCGGCGGTGTCGTGGGCCACAACGCGGCCAAGATGGCGGTTGGGCTGGGATCGCATGTGACCATTATCGACCGGAACCTCAACCGCCTTCGCGAGCTGGACGATGTTTACTCGAGCCAGATTGTGACACTGGCGTCCAATGTCTACACCATCGCCGAGTCTCTGCGGCAGGCGGACCTGGTGATTGGCGCGGTGCTGATTCCGGGCGCCTCAGCGCCGAAGCTTGTCCGCCGTGAAATGATTTCCCTGATGAAAAAGGGCACCGTGGTGGTGGACGTCGCGATCGATCAGGGCGGGTGCTTTGAAACCTCGCACGCCACGACACACACGGATCCGGTTTATGTAGTCGACGGCGTGTTGCACTACTGCGTGTCGAACATGCCGGCGGCGGTGCCGCACACCTCCACATTTGCGCTCAATAACGCGACGTTCCCTTATCTGATGGAGTTGGCTCACCTCGGCCTGGAGGCTGCCTGCGAAGCGAACAACGCCATCCGTGAGGGCGTGAATACGTATCAGGGCCATGTAGTCTATCCGGCAGTGGCTGAATCGCAGGGGAAGAAGTGGAAGGAACTCAGCGCCGGAGGAAGGCGACCGCTGCCGCGGCTTGGGCTACGACCCCGAAGATAACCAACGTTGGCACCGAATGATCGTATAGCAGGCCCATCGTAGCGCTTCCCAAAAACCACATAACGCCGTACACCGCGTTGAATGCGCCGAATGCTCTGCCACGTTTGCCCATGGAAACCACCCGCGCGATTCCGGCGCGAAGGATTGCATCCTGCGCCCCCATGCCTGTGCCCCAGCAGGCGATGCCGGCGCTCACTGCAATAAAGCCACCCAGGAAGGCGAGAGGCAAAGAAGCGAGCGAGATAACGATCCCGCCGGCAAGCGCGGCAAGTCCATAGCGATCGAAAAGTCTTCCGAACAAAAGCGCCGTGACGGCATTTACCGCCATCGCGCCCGCGTATAGCAGCGGGATAGCAGCGGGCCGCGCAAGTGCGGTCTTCTCCAGGTGATACGCGATGAGTGGGAAGTCCACGAATCCGGCCGCGAGCAGAGCAGCGGCGGCAACGTACCTCCAAAATATTTTCGGAAGCGCTCCGGACTCCCGGGCGGCCGCCGGCGTCTCAGCATTCGCGGCCGCGTAGACGGCGCGGGCTGCAACCAGCACGACCACGGCAGCCGCGGCCGGGATCGCCAAGCGCAGAAATGCAGGAGCGTAGCTATGCGACCGCGCCACCGACCAGGCCACAAAAAGCGGGCCCAGCACTGCGCCGACTTGATCCAGGGCCGCGTGCAATCCGAAACCCCAGCCGCTGCCGACGGCATGCGCGGCTTCCGAAAGCAGCACGTCACGCGCGGGCGTTCGCAGGCTCTTCCCGGTGCGCTCGGCGATCACCAGCAGCGACGCGATTTGCCAGCTTCCGGCGAAGGCAAGCACCGGCACGGCCGCCAGGTTCACTGCGTAGCCAACGATCGTGATGGTCCAATATGCGCGCGTGCGGTCCGCGAGAAGGCCAGAAGCCAGGCGCAAGGTGAATCCGCAAAGCTCGCCGAGGCCCACGATGAGCCCGACCTGTGCGGCGGTGGCTCCCAGGTCTTTAAAGAACGGGCCGGTGATGCTGCGTGCGCCCTCGTAGGTTGTGTCGGCGAGCAGGCTCACGATGCCGAGGCAGACGATGAACCGGATGGCTGAGGCGCGATCAGTAGCCGCGGGCGTCAAGCTTCACGATAGCAATGACCGCTGCCGCTCCGTGATTCCGCGACTACCCTTTCGCGAAATACAACGCCGTCGCCCGTTCCAGCTCCGACTTGGTCATCATGGGCGGCCGGCCCTCATACCGCCCGATGGACAGCAGGATATTGCAGATGTCGGCTGGGTAGCAGGCGCGCAGCTCCGTGCGGCCTTCGCGAAGGCAGAGCTTTCGCAAATACTCCGCGCTGTCAGGCTCGGCCTGGATGTTGCGCGATTGCACGACGCGCGTGAAGATCTGGTCGAAACTCTGGGTGTCGACCGCCTCCACGTAAATCTTGTTGTGAATACGGCGCAGGAACGCTTCATCAGCCAGATCAGCCGGCTCGAGGTTCGTCGAAAAGACCACCATCAGCTCGAAAGGAATCTGGAACTTTACGCCGTAGCGGAGTGTGAGGTAATCGACGTGGCGGTCCAGGGGCACGATCCAACGGTTGAGTAGGTCGCGCGGCGACATGAGCTGGCGGCCGAAGTCGTCGATGATGAGAATGCCATTATTGGCTTTCATCTGCAGAGGCGCGGCGTAGATTCCGGAGGCCTCGTCCAGGCGTAGCTCCAGCATGCTCGGAATGAGCTCGCCGCCAACCACGATACAGGGGCGTTTACACAGGACCCAGCGGGGATCGATTTCGGCTTCATCGTGATCCAGCGGCTGGTGCACCACCGGGTCGAATAGGCTGATCACCTGCTTGTCCACTTCGACAGCGTAGGGAATGAGTACTGCGTCCTTGTAGACGCGGAGCATTCGTTCGGCAAGGCTGGTCTTACCGTTGCCGGTGGGGCCGTAAACGAAGATCGAGTTCTGTGAAATGATGGCGGGCCCGAGCTGGTCGAGCATGCGGTCCGTCACGATGAGATCGGAGAATGCGTTACGCAGCATCGCGCGGTCTACTTGTACCTTGGCGGCCTGCGCCTTTGTGGCTCGTTGATAATTCGAAAGAGAGACGGGGCAGGCGCCGGCGTACTGCGATACCTGAAAGCGCTCCCCCGCGAGTTGTTTGCCGGCGACGGAGAGGACGAAATTATAGTCGTTGCCGCTCATGCCCTTGATCTCGACCAGTTGCTGCGATCGCATGTGTTTGAACACAAGGTCGACGATCGGCACTGAGACCCGCAACGAGCGGCTCAAACCGGCAAGAGTGGTGTAACCCTCGATCAACATACGCCTCAGAACCAGGTCGAGGACCAGCGATTCGGAGACGCCTAACTCCGTAAAATTCTGTGGAATCGCCGGGCTAAAGGCGGAGCGAACCGGCGCGAATACGGGCATGGCTATGAGTACGTTCCTCCCAGAGTTTTATCGGCAGAAGCCGCCATAAAGTTTACCGGGCCTTGCACGGAATCAGAACTTGGATCGTCAATATTCCTTGGTGAACTGTCTCCGGCTCCTAAGTGTCGTGCTGGCAATATCCTGGGGGTGCGCCGGCGGCGATTTCGCGGAACGTCTGTATAAGGCCGGCCAGCGGGCGGAGCGCGCTGGTGATACTCTGCACGCCTACCTCTTGTATGTGCGAGCCGCCGCGCTCGATCCCAGAAACCCGCAGTACGCCGCACGCAAAACCGCGCTTCAGGCAGCGGCGGCAATGCTCAGCGAGGAGCGGATGGAGCCAGACGCAGCCAATGAGGAAGTAACCGGCGCGATTGAAACCGAGGAACTGAGCGGGCGTGAGATCCAGGAAGCGCGCCAGGCTCTGCCACCTCCACGCCTGGCAGGCTCACCGGAAAAGCGGAGTTTCGACATCAAAGGCGACGCTCGGACGATTGTCGAAAAGGTCATCGACGCCTATGGTCTTTTGGTGGTCTTCGAGGCTGATTATCAACCGCCGCCGCCGTTCAGCTTCCGC
>QHXU01000501.1:0-440 GCA_003223065.1 Acidobacteriota bacterium
CTTCGACGATCTGGTTCAAGAACACAGCGTCGCTGTCAGTCGGGTTGGCGGGCGATAGCTTGTAAGGACCGTTGGTGCCCCCCACTATGGCAATTGCCACCTTTGACGTGTAACCGGCCATGATCAGACTTCCGGACCGCTGTAATCCGATGGCCGTGGCATCAAACGCGCGGAAATCGCCGAGATAGGTGGAATAGATGAGGTCGGAACCATCCGCATTGAGCTTTGCCAGGAAGCCCGTGTGAGCGCTGAATGGCGCCTGGAAGGGGTGGCGCACCGGAAAGTCCATTGACTCCGTAGCGCCGGCCACGATCGCGTTGCCTTGCGCATCCACCACAATCGCGTTAGCCACATCCCCTAGCCGCCCACCCAACAAGGTCGAGTAGATGACGTCCCCGGCCGAGCTAAACTTGGCCACAAATGCGTCCACGCTTTTTGGA
>QHXU01000501.1:448-2625 GCA_003223065.1 Acidobacteriota bacterium
TTGGACTTTCCGTTACGAACTCGACCGGCGGGCCGAAATAGGGTGGGGGAACTTGCTGAAATGCGTTCGCTGAAGTGTACAGATTGCCACCGGGCGTGCCTCCGCAAACGTAAAGGTTGCCCGCTCCATCGAGTCTAGCGGCATGAATTTCACCCGGACGAAGCACCGTGCTCCAGATAAATTTGCCGCCTGTCGGATCGAGTTTCCAGAGACGCGTGCCGGTGACGTACGCATTACCATCCGGGTCGACGACAATGGACGCGGCCCTGTCGAAAAAGGCCTCGCCGAGATAAGTAGAATAGATGAGTGTCTTGCCATCGATCGCAAACTTTGAGGCGAACGCATCGGTGCGATTGGGCGGCGTGAGGGCGTTTGCAGGGAAATCAGGCTGGGCCGAATTTGGGGTGGTAGGGTATCCCGGGCCGGTAGTGCCGGCGAGGTAAACATTCCCGGCAGAGTCCAGCGCCAGCGCGTTGGTCACTGCACGATCCGCGATACGAGTAGAGTATTCAACTCGCGTTCCATCGGAAGACAGTTTCAGCAGGTACATCGCGGCACCGGAGGCCACGTCTTTCAAAGACGCAGTACGCGGGAAGTCCGCGGACTCGCCTTGGCTGGCAATGTAAATCTCACCGCTTGGATCAACAGCGATCGCGGTCCCCCGGCTTCCAAATATTCCGCCGATATATGTCGTGAAGATGACGTGGCCATTTGGGTCAAGCTTACTGACGAACATCTCACGCTTCGGGTCTGTGGCGAAGAATAACGTTCCGGACTGCGGAACGGCGATTGCGTAGCCCGGCCCGGCCTGCGTGATGGCTGTCGAGGTCCGAAAGCCGTCATTGCTGAGGGAAACTCCGTTTTTGGACGTCATCGCATACAGACTGCCAGTGGCGGGGTCCTCCGCGAGTTGGGCCGCGATGATACTGGAGACGAGGTTCCAGCTCGCGCCAGCGTCGACGCTTTTCGAAATACCGTTATTGGCGGAGAGATAAACTGTGCCGGGATGCAGTGGATCCGGCCAAATACTGGTGATGAAAGTGACGGGGGGAGCGTCCGCGCTTACGAAGGTCCTGCCGTTGTCCGTACTCCTGACAAGTGCATAACCGTTCCCGGAAAAGGCGCCCGCGTAAACCGTACCAGCTTCGCCCGGATCGAAAGTGACCCTGAGTATGTGCCTCTGCAGTTGCGTCCAAGAGGCGCCACCGTCCGTCGAGTATGCGGTCTGGGAGCCGTAAATGAATACATGCGATGCATCTGCCGGGTCGATCGCAACGCCCCAGATTCCAGGCGAGAAAATATCGTAGAGTTGCGGCAGAGGCGCCAACTGCGTCCAGGTTGCCCCGGCATCCGTGCTTTTGTAACAGTAGGACATCGTGGCACTCGAGTCACGAAACACCGCGTATAAAGTGCCGGGCTGGGACGGAGCCACGGCAACATCGGAGATCTCCTGGTCTGATGGAAAGCCTATCGATAACGACGTCCAACTGAGGCCGTTGTCCTTCGTCTTGATCAATCCGTACCGACTCGCCGCATAAATCGTCCCCGGATGCTGCGCATCCGGGACGAGCTTGTATATCTGCGATGTGTCCGGCGGAAACAACGGGCTCAGTTTCTGGGTCGCACTCGAAAAAGAATACAGGTTTGAGCTCAAGCGACGGGGCTGAAATACTCCCGCCGTCCCAAGGTCAAATGAGGTGCTGCTTCCCGTCAGGTAAATGTTGCCCTCATCATCAAGGGCGACCGACGCAACCCGATCGGCGCCGTTGCCGTGGAGGGACGCGACCCAATCCAGCCGCGGTTGTGCGGCGCCGTGAAAAACAATCAACGCCAGACAGGCCGCCGATCTGGCGGCACCGAAAAACCGCCGGGCGCCACTGCGACCTAAGGGCGCTGCCTCTCCGGCAAACAACCAGGTTCCACAGAAGCGCCGTCCCAGCAGCGAAATTGGCGCCAGCATGAAACGACCGAGCATCTCAGAGTCATGGTGCACCGGAGGACCAGGGAGCCGCGGTACCCACTTCCTTGTAAGTAAATCGTATCGGATTGGGTCAAAATAAAATAGCGTCGGGGAATCTGTGGGTCACAGCGTGGCCGGAAGTTGGGCTCGCGCGGCCGGCGAGCGCCGGATAGCGCGGACTCAGTTTTTTGTGTTCGTAGGCAGTTGGCTTTGGAAC
>QHXU01000195.1:0-6877 GCA_003223065.1 Acidobacteriota bacterium
GATCAGGTAGAGCTTGTTGTGCGAGCCGTTCGACACCCAGGCGTAGGGGTCGGTGTTGTCGGCGCAGGGCTCGTTCAGGATCGCCAAAGCCTCGCGATGGCTTGAGCCGTGCGCCGTGCTTCCCGCCGCGGCGAGCAAGGTCATCGCGACCAATCCTTTCGACATTCGTTTCATGTTCACTCTCCTTTCGACACTTACTCTCCCAGCAACGCCCTCGAGGCTGTGCCGCGATCCGCATTGAGTCAGATTGAATCCGATCCAATGTCCTCGCAATCATATCTACGAGCCGCTGGGGTGGATTGGATTGACCTTTGTCGAGATTCTTTTTCGTAAACTGACTTTCGTTGATGTGGATCGCTAGGGCGAAGTGCGTCGCGCCCGTGATACCAGCGAGCAAGGTCTTCGAAAACCGCGTGGGCATTGATCGAGTGCAAACAACTCGGGTCTGAAAGACGGCGTAGACGCCAGGTTTCTGCATCGCCAAGACTCAATTTGTCTCTCCTCAGTATCAGATTGATTCGATCAAGGAGAGTGGTTCCAGCCTTCCGTGCAGCTACTCTCGGTAAAGGAACCTAAAACAGGTTAGACCCGTTGCAGTTCCCTGCTTTCACGACCCGAGGCGGCAGCGGATCCCAGCAATTCTGAGTGGGGCGATTAGCGAATCGTCGGAGTCTTTGGTTGTCGAGCTTCGAACTCACGACACTAGAACGCCACCCTCAGCACCGCCTGCGCCACACGATACGCCTCGCCGTTCGACACGATCGAGGTCGACGTCGATGTCGCCAGCGTCTGGTTCCCCGCCAATCCGAAGTTCGACGAAAGAATGCTGGTCGACCCCACTGTCGCATTCTTCAGCGCACGGAAATTCGTGTGATTCAGAGCGTTGAACGCCTCCATCCGGAACGTGATCCTCACCCGCTCGGTCGCCGAAAATGTCTTCGAGATCGATCCGTCCATGTCCCAATACCAGGGGCCGTTGAACATGTTGCGTCCCATTCCCGTCGACCCCGGCGCCGCCAGCGCGAACGCCGACGTGTCGTCGAAATACACCGGTCCGATCACGCCCGCTTTGGAATGCAGCGAATTGGATGGAAGCGTGTTTCCCACAATGACTGCGCGCGAATTGACCGTTGCGGAGCTCGAATAGAAAGCCGTCTTCGCGCCGGAAGTGATCGAGAAAGGCTGCCCGCTCATGGTGCTGTTGAACCCTTGCAGGCTCCAGCCGCCGAAAATCGCGTTCAACGCCTTGGGGGCGTTGCTCATCCACTTCTGGCCTTTCCCGAACGGCAGCTCGTAAATCCAGGTCAGAATCATCACGTGCTTCTGGTCGAAATCGGCGCGGGCCCGCTCGTTGCGCAGATTGTTGCTGTCGATCGTAGCGGTGCTGGTGGGCGTAAACGACGTGCCCACGGGGTCGCCCGACTGATCGTCGATCACCTTAGAGAAGGTATAGGCGAAGTTGAAAAGGAGGCCGTTGCCGAAGCGCTTCCGTAACGTAGTCTGCAGGCTATGGTAGATCGAATCGGCCGCGTTCGACATGACAATGATGCTGCCGAACTGCTGGTTGGGACGGAGATGTGCCGCGAGCGTGGTTTGCTCGATGCGGCCCGCGAAATTTCCCGCCGCGTTCTGCGCCAGATCCGTGAGAGTGGCCGATGAGTTCACGAATGCACTGGTCAGAATGCCGCTGGTGACCAGCGGAATCGATGCGCCGGCCACGCCCGCCGGGCATCCCGAGCCGTCCGGCCTGCATCCCTTGGCGACGTTCGATTGCATCGACAGAAATTGCGGCAGAATCGGAGCCGCGCCGATCTGGTTGGCGTCCAGTTGGCTGTACAACCTCTCGCCGCGATTGCCCACATAGGCCACTTGGATCACCATGTCGTACGGGAGTTGCCGCTGGATGGAAAAATTCCACTGGTGCACGGTGGCTTGGTGCATGTTCTGGTCAAGTACGAACGCGTTAGGCGCGACGCCTAGCAGCGCCGGCGGAGGCGAGAGGAAGCTGGATGGCTTCAAGGACGGCGGCGGCAAGCTTGAAGGAAAACTCTGCGACAGTCGCACGTTGGGAACCGACGCGCATCCCACCGAGGTCGACGCGTAGGTTGTCGCAGTGCAGGTGTAGGACACGCCAGGTATCGAGTTCGCCGCGGCGCCCGCGGGATAGGTCACCACCGGATCGAACGCGATGCCATAGCCCGCGTGAATCACGGTTTTAGACCCAAGCGGGCTCCAACTGATGCCGATGCGCGGCGCGAACGCATCGATGTTCGAGCGTTGCCACCAACTGTTGCCTCGCACGAAAGTCACCGGCCCCTGCGATCCATCCATTGGCTTGTTGGGAACGTAAACCGGCTCGCTCGATTCGGTGGGTGGCCGGTTGACCTCCCAGCGCACGCCATAGATCACCGTAAGATTCCGGCGCGCGCGCCATTCATCCTGGCCGTAAAAATTGAACTGCTTCAACCGCTCGCCCGTGGCCCATAGCGTGTAGTAATTGCCTGATTGGGTCCCGATGAATGTGTCCGTATTCAGATTGCCCAGAAAAGCCGATCTCAAATTCGCCGGGATGCCCAGCAGATCGTTGATGGCGCCGAGCAGTCTCGTATTGTCCGCGGACGCGATGGCGCTGGCCCCCACCGTCGGGAGGTTGAACGCAGCGCCCGGCGGATTCAGGCTCTGACTCAGCGAAATCGACGGGACCAGCCCCTGGCTGGCCGCGGTGCCCGTCTGGTTGTTCTGCTGGTACAGCCGCATGTTGTAGCCGAACTTCAACTGATGCGCGCCGCGCGTCCAGGAGAAATTATCGATCAGTTGCGGCGTATTCAGCCAGCGAATGGTGTGCGGCTGATTGACATAAGAGACATCGGCGTTGTTGAAGGTCCATCGCGGCAACGACGCGGCGTCGGGATTGGAGTCGATATAGGTGAAGTCGAAGGAAAATCGCGCAAAGCCGAGCGTCAACTCGTTCACCATGGTCGGGCTCAGCACACGCCGCCAGGAGAGCGCGTAATTCTGCGCCGGCCGGTACACTTCGCCGCGCGGCGGGAATCCCGGGAAGATCGCAGGGCGGCTGTTCAGCGGATCGCCCTTGAGCTGATCCTCCTCCGCCCACATGACGCGGAAGAAAATGCTGTTCGCCGAATTCAGAACGTGATCGATGCGGATCAGTTTGCGCGGCCCTCGCACTTCATACGGCGTGTTCCACAGAAATCCCGCGATGTTCAACCCGTCGCCCGACGTGTAGTTGTTCGGCCCCGGATAACTCTTGAGCTGCTTCAGCACCGTCGGATCGCCGCCGATGTGCAGCGGATCGTTGGTGAACATGTTGTACGTCTGGATGCAGTTCAAATCCGTCGGGCTGCCGCAGTTCCGCACTCCCGCCGCCAGCGATCCGTCCGGGTTCACCAGCAGCGGCGAATTTTGCAGAATCTTTTGCCCATTGATCAGCAGTGGATTCGACAGGTTTGCCACAAAATATCGATACACGCCCGAAAGAGCTGTGGGCGTGTAGACTCTTGGAATCGACCCGAACGCCTTGTCGATCGCCAGCGCCAGATTCACCTGCTGCCCCTGCCACGCACCATAGAAAAATGTCTTGTTCCGCTTGATCGGCCCTCCGACGTCGAACCCGTACTGGTTCGAATGAATGTTGGTCCGCGGATTGCCCTGCGCGTTAGCGTAATACTCATTCGCGTTCAGCACGCTATTGCGGAAATAATCGATGGCTGAAAAATGAAAGTCGTTGGTGCCCGAGCGCGTCGCGATCGACACATTGAGTCCCGAGTTCTTTCCCTCCTCTGGCGTCGGATTGCTGGTGGTGACCTTGAACTCCTCCACGTTGTCCGGATTGATCCGGAACACATTGTTGGTGGGCACTGGATTCGAAGCCTCATTGGCCTCGATACCGTCGATGGTGACATTGCCGGCCATGGACCGGCTCCCGTTCACCGTCAGCGTCGTCCCGCTGTTCTGCTGGACGCCGGGCTCGAGCACGATCAGGTTCAACGGGTTCCTCCCGTTCAAGGGAAGCGACGCCACCGCCTGATGCTCCACCACGTTGCCCAGCGTCGCGGTGGCCGTATTGATCGGCGCCGCCGACGCCTCCACTTTCACCACTTCGCGCGTGTCGCCAAGCTCCAAAGTGACGTTCTCCACCGCCGGCGTCCCCACCACCAGCGTGATCCCGGTGCGGCGCACAGTTTTGAACCCGGTCATTTCGACGGTGAGCGTGTAGGTCCCGACTCCGATCGACGGAAACGAGTACAGCCCGGCGCTGTTGGTCACCTGTTTCAATGGAACGCCTGTGGCGTCGTTAACGAACGTCACATTTGCGCCGACCACCACCGCGCCGCTCGCATCGTAAACGGTTCCCGAAAGCGCTGTCGTAGAAGTCTGTCCAAAACACAAAACGCCGGCCAAGAATATGCCGGCGCAGAGAACTCGTAACCCGGATTTGCAGAGCATTCTTAAAACCCTTTGTTGACGTTCACCTCGACATGGAAGAGCAACTCAACAGCGAGCCGCGTTGGTGTCACACTATATCGCGTCCAGAGGCGGATTACAAGTGTGACTGCTTACTCTGTCTGACTGCTTACTCATGTGACTGCTTACTCAATATGTGGTCGAGGTGCGACGTTTGATCGCTGTTACGATGACGAGCCGTTCATCCAGATGCAGATCGTAAAAAAATGCGGAAATTTCCGACGCGCCTGCGCCAGCCGACGGGACGAGCCTTTTCATGTCCCCGCTGAATAGATCGGCCGCCATTGCTTCCAGAGCACGCATGATCCGGAACTGATCACGCTTAGGATTTCTTGTCGGGCCGGTGACGAGCAGTGTCCAATTCCGCGCAGGTGAACCGGCGCATCCCGCCCCGCTCTCAACGTTGTTTTGAGCGATCAAATCCGGGAGCAATCCCGACGCCGCTTTACCCTCGCGCACGAGCTCGGCCATAATCTGCTGCCGACGCAGCAAAATCTCTCGCAGCCGTGTACCCGATTAGTCGCTGCCGGAAATCCCGTGTCCTTCACCAAAACTCCATTGACGCGACAGTCGATCAGCGGTCGTTCTATCGTACAGCCAACTGGTTCATCGCAACATCGCGTATTCCGCCTGGGCTTGCTTAAGGATCGGGACGTCGGGATCGGCGTCTTTCCAGAGCGTGAGGAAATCCTGGTAAGCAGCTTTCGCGTTCGTCCCATCTCCCGCCGATACGAATGCCCGGCCGAGTTGCAATCGTGCTGCTACTCGCACGGGACCGGTGAAAACAATCCCAGGGTGGCTGAAACCAAGACAACACAGAGCTTGAAAGCCTGTGCGGGGAGGATACGATCGTTAGAATCGGCGCGTAGAGGTTTCCGAAGAAGCCAAACCAACTGCCGGGTATGGCGAGATCGTAAGGCACCGCAGCCTGCAAGTGTTCGGTGGCGTTGGAAAAATCGCCGTTCAGAGCCAGGAGCGCGCGATGAATCGGCAGGTAGGTGAATCTGACACACGTATCCTCCGGGAAGCGCTTTTCCAGATCCTTAGCAAGGGCTTGCGAGCCTGGACGATCCCCGGAAACGGCCATTGCAAAAGAGGCGCCATATTCCACGAATCCGCTGGGAGCCGCCGCGAGCCATCCTCTGAAACGGGAGCATCGCGGCGTACCGCAGTCACGAAGTGTCAGCATCGAAGCGATTGGCTGAATACCACCACCGCTGCTTGTCAGCCACCACCCAGCGGTTTTAGCTTCCTTGATTCCAAAGCACTTATGTATTGGCAGGTGGAATGCCGTAGTTAGGCTAATGAAAAGGGGGAAACGAAAATGAAATCGAGACTGCTTGCATTAGTTCTGGCGGCGGGAAGTTCGCTGTTCGGGGAAACGCGATTTTCGATAGGAGTTGGCGTTGGCGTTCCTGGTTACTATCCGCCACCGCCTCCCGCAGTGGTCGTGGTGCGACCGCCCTGCCCCGGTCCTGAATATTCCTGGGTCGACGGCTACTGGTATCCGGACGGACCTCGTTATGCATGGAGAGCCGGATTTTGGTCGGCGCCGTCATACCACGGCTCGTACTGGGCGGCACCCCGCTATTACGAGCATCGTTACTACGGGGATTACGGGCGGCGCGGCTGGGATCGTCATGAACGGCATTGGGACCGCGGTGACGATTGGCGCCACGAGCACGGCCGGGGCCATGGACACGGCCACGGACATCATGACTGATCTACCGGCGACCAACACACGCGCCTGAGAATCAGAAGGCAAGACTGAGACTCAACGCCAGATCTCCATCCGGAGTCCTTTTGAATCAAGCGGCGGCTGGCGCGGAACATAGACGGCCTTCCTTCTTAAAATCCGCTCCGCCGTCCAAGATAACACCCAGCAACGACAATGCGGCCGAAAGAGCCGCGGTTCCGAGAAGCCCAGCCTTGGACAGCAGACCACGCCGCTGCTTCAGGCCCTGGCGGGTCTTCTTTCCGTCGCGGATCGACTGGCAGCCATTAAGTTCGTAAAAACAGAGTTCCGGATGCGCCTCTCGGATAACCACCTGCCGGTCCGGCGTCATGCGCTCGTCCACTTCCCGAAGTTTCGGAAACAGCCCAAAGCACTGCTTCGCGAGGCGGAGACCGCACGCGGAACAGGCTGCGTTGATAGAACAGGCGTCCCCGTACGTCGCTGCCCGCAGCGCCTGCCGAACCGGCGGCGAAAAAACGCTGGTAGCGCGCGGCGCTCCCAATAGTCCACGCGCCTGGCGATCGCATTCCCGGCCACCGGGCACGGCTTGTTCAAGAAGGCCGATCGGCATATCAATCGCGATGATGCTGGGACGCTCGTCAATTGACAGGAGGGCGTCGAACGAAGGCACTACGGAGCAGACGACGCGTCCCGACC
>QHXU01000195.1:6883-15317 GCA_003223065.1 Acidobacteriota bacterium
CCGACCGCACTTGTCGCATCATCACAAACCAGCCCGCTCTGCACGCGTCCACACCCGCGACCCATGGCATCGCTGCTATGATGCGTGTTTTCCGCGGACGTCGCAACCTCTTATTCGTCTGGTTTATTCATGGCGAAGAGCCATGAGCGGATCGATCCTGGTGGCACGCCGGGCGGGAACAAATGTGGCCAGAAGCGCAACCACGGCCAGGGTGCCCGCCACCATCGCGAAAGTGAGCGGGTCGGCGGCCTTAACCCCGAACAGGAGACTCGACAGCACCCGCGACAGGCCAAAGGCGGACACCAAGCCAAGCACGATGCCGATCGCCGCCAGGCGCATGCCCTGGCCCAGGATCATTTTCAGCACCTGCTCGCGGCCGGCGCCCAGCGCAACGCGGACGCCGATTTCCTGCGTACGCTGTTCCACGCTGTAAGAGATGAGCCCGTAGATGCCGATTGCCGCCAGCAACAGGGCGGCTGAAGCAAACACCGCAAGCAGCAGCGTGTTGAAGTTCGTACGCGCGGTCGATTCCGCCATAACGCGCTCCATGGTGCGGATTCTCGAGGGAGCCAGTTGCCGATCCACGGCGAGAAATTCGCGCTCGATGGCGGGGCTGAGCGTGAGCACATCTGTTCGAGCTCGAACCATCCAACTCAGCGGGAGGACGTTGTTAGCCAACCTGGTCAAACCGTCGGTGATCTGGCCCGCGGGAACATACATGACCGGCTGCGCGCCCTGGCTCAATCCGACTTCATGCACGCTGCCAACGATGCCCACGATTTCACGCGGCGGCTCCTCGAACTCGGGCCCAAGCCCCTTGCCAATTGTGATCCGCTGTCCGATGGGATCGCCTTTAGGCCAATGCTTCCTGGCGAACGCCTCGTTGATGACGACGACGCCCGGAGACTTGCCGGTATCTCGCTCATCGAACACGCGGCCACGGAGCAGCGGAATGCGGAGAACCTGGAAGTAGTGCGCTGAAACGGAACGCCACTGCTCATCGCCCTCCCACTTTCCGCCGCCCGCCGGCGTTCGACCCTCGATGCTAAATGGCAGGTCGATTCCGCCCTCGAGCGGCAGAATGATCGCGCTGGCCGCCGACTGAATTCCCGGCAGGGCCTCGATGCGCTCGCTGACCTGGCGCACCAGAATCTCGACCTGAGCCGTGCTGACGTACCGGCCGCTCGCGAGCGATGTCTTCAACGTGAGGACGTTCGAAGCATCGAACCCGGGATTCACGGCACGCAGGCCTGCAAACGTGCGGATCATGAGCGTGGCCCCAATCAGCAAGACCAGCGCGAGCGCGATCTCTGCAACCACCAGCAGGCCGCGGATCCGGTTCTGTTTGAGACCCGTTGAGGTGCGGCCGCTCGACTCCTTGAGATACGAATTAACATCCAGCCGCGAGACCTGAAGGGCGGGAAACAGCCCGAAGAGAACGCCCGTCAACAGCGACACCCCGAACAGAAACACAAGCACGCGCCAATCGAGCATGGAGAGTGTGGAAGCGGCGTGAGAAGGATCGTTGATACGCGGAATGTTGCCCGGGCTGGCGGCGAGCAGCGCGCGGACACCAGCCGCGCCCAGAAAGAATCCGCCCGCGCCTCCCGCCAGCGCGAGCAGCAGGCTCTCGGTGAGTAGTTGACGGACGATGCGGCCGCGGCTCGCACCGATGGCAGTGCGGATCGCAACTTCCTTCTGGCGCCCGGCCGCGCGCGCCAGCAGCAGATTGGCGACATTCGCGCAAGCCATCAGCAGCACGAAGCTCACTGCGCCGGCCAGAATGAGCAGCGCAGGCTTGACCTCGCCCGCGATCGCCTCGCGCAGCGGAATGACGCCTACCGTTTCCGTCTTGTCCATGGTCATCGGATAGGTGGCGCGAAACTGTTCGCCGATGATCTTCAGCGCCGCCCGCGCCCCGTCGATGGTCGCGCCCGGACGCAATCGTCCCGCGACCAACAGGTAGTGGCCCTGATTGGTGCTGTTGGGGTCGGCCTGCAACGGGACGTAAAGATCGGCCGGCGGGTCCGGCTGATATCCCGGAGGTAGAACACCGACTACCACGTATGGCTCGGAATTGAGCAGGATCGGCTTGCCGACCAGGTTCCGGTCGCTCGCGAAGCGGTTCTTCCAAACGTCAAAGGTGACCACGACAAATTTTCCAGCGCCGGGCAGGTCCTCCTCTGCCGTAAAAGTCCGGCCAACAATCGGCGAGACGCCAAAGACATCGAAGAATCCCGCTGAGACGTGGAGAGAGGTGAGTGGATCCGGGCGATCTGAGGCGCCCAGACTGAGACTAAGGCCACCGAAGTCGTAGGCAGCCATGGACTGGAATGCCTGGCACTTTCGCCAGGCCATGAATTTCGGGATCGAAGTCGAGTTCCCGGTTCCGCTCGGGTACTGGCGCTGGACGCGCATGATTCGTTCCGAATCGGTGAACGGCAACGGGCGCAGCAACACCTGATTGAGGACGGAAAAGATGGCGGTGTTGGCGCCGATCCCCAAAGCCAGGGCCAGCACGGCGACGATCGTGAAGCCAGGACTCTTCCACAGAACGCGAAGCGAGTGACGCAGGTCGGAAAGAAAACCACCCATGATGCTGAATACGGAGTGGCCGGGAATAGGTTCCACTAATAACAGCTGCGCAAAACAATTAAGCCGCAGCCATCTCGTTGGCTGGTACCGGGTTATGCGTTGCGGAATGCTTCGTTGTATTGGATGATGCCTGACGCGCCGTGGAGGAAGCCGGGGTGAAGCTCCAGAATCATGAATGTTTCCTCGGGCACGTCGTATTCGCAGCCAATTCCAAAGCCCTTGGCAGGTAAAAAGCCAAAGCGCGGGTAGTAGTTGGGATGTCCGACCACAGCAACTGCGCCGTACCCCAGTTCCTTGCAACGCTCGAGACCGGCACGAACCAACGCCGAGCCGATGCCGTTGCGTTGATGTCCTGGTATCACCGCCATTGGGGCGAGCCCCATGATCTTGAGGCCGGGATGCGCAGAGAGCGAAACTGGCGAAAACATGATGTGGCCTACTACGGATCCATCCTGTTCGGCGACAAGTGACACTACCGTCTGCGCTTCTTGTCGCAGAGCGTCAACAAGGCCGGCCTCGGCCGGGGTTTCAAAGGCTGATTCGTTAACTGCGTGTACGGCGGCCCAGTCGGTTGGTTGTTCGGGTCGAATCAGCATGTCACTGTCAAGATGCGGCACGAGCGCCACCGCTGCCTTCTGGTCGCTCTCTTATGAAGATCGCCATCCAGGTCGCCTAGCAGACGTCCAGCGCGATGATCGCCTTGCGGCCGGTCAGGATGACACGGCCGCTGTCTGCGCGCGTTGGATCAGCGAGTCGAGGAGTGCGAGCCGTTCCCGCAGCACATTTCGAAAATCCGGGGTGTCGGTATGCCGGATCGCGAATAGCTGTTGCCGCTGCTCACGCTCGAGTAATTCGAGAATCAGGCTCAACTCCGGGTCCGAGACGATAAGTTGATGCGTCATGGGTTCTCCAGCTAAGAATCATACTTCTCTCTTGCCGCCCGCGCCAACACCTCAGCCGCCACCGAGCTGCTCACGGAGAAAGCCGCCAAACGGTGTGAGCGTAATTGGGTAGGCTGAAAGAAAAGTCCTGTCGGCGCGCAAGCCCTTTCGCTCCACGAATTCCACAATCTCTAGCACAGCATCCAGAGCCTGATTGAAAGGCCGCACCATCCGGCCGACCCAGCGCAGCGGCGCAAGTGGAATCCGCGCCACGCGGAAACGCCGCCCGACCACTCCTTCAAGCAGCATCATGCAATCGAGCATCGAAAGGTCCTCTGGGCCGCCAAACTCGATGATTGAATCCCCAGCCGGAGCACGCGCGAGAACCAATCGCGCCATCTCTGCGATATCACGAATCGCGATGTAGCTCGTCCGGGTTGTGCCGGGACGCGGAATAACCGCGATGCCGGTGCGCCGGGCCCAACGGACCAGCGGCACGAGATTCTCCATGAAACCCGCAGGACGCAAAATTGTGTAGTGGAGACCGCTGGCGGCCAGACGCTCCTCAATGAATCTCTTGTTCCGAAAGATGCGTGGCGCGTCGGGCGCGTCCGCTCCGATCGTTGAAGTAAACACAACATGTGCAAGGCTCTCCCGCCTGGCGGATTCGATCAAGTTCAGGTTGCCTTGGCGATCAATCCGCTCCAGGTCAAAGCCGGAGCGCACTGAGGCGGCCGTCGTGATGAGCGCGGTGCATCCGCGACAAGCCTTCTGCAGGGACTCCGGATTGCGCAAGTCCCCGGTAACGAGCTCAGCGCCGGAGCCCAACAACACCGAGACGTTCGATGCCGGACGCACCAATGCTCGAACGGGCACACGGTCCTGGCTCAGCCGCCATACAATGGCCCGGCCTAGTTTGCCGGTTGCTCCAACCACTAAAACCACAGCGCGCTACTGTTTCCTTTCTGCGAGAGAGAATACTTCCGCGGGTGGAGAAAAACAATCCTCACCGGCCGCATCGGCTGAGACCCGAGATCCGATAAGATAGCGGCCATGAGCGAACCAGCAAGGCGGCGGTTCTTGGAGAGCATCGCGGCGTCGGCGGCGCTGAGCGTGGGCGGAGCGGTCACGGGCAGGCCAGCGGGGCGGACACATGCGTTTGTCCAATGGGACGTATTCACTTCCGAGAAGCTCAAGGGCAATCCACTGGCGGTTTTCACCGATGCGCGAGGTCTGGCAGACGCCGAAATGGCGGCCATCGCACGCGAGACGAATCTTTCGGAAACCACTTTCATCTTCCCGCGCGACTCAGCGACGGAGCGCGAGCGGGGCGTGCTCGTCCGTATCTTCACACCGCGCGAAGAGCTTCCGTTCGCCGGCCATCCGACGCTCGGGACAGCCATGGCGCTGCGCGCGAGCCGCTTGCCGGATGCGGCGGAGATAGCGCTCGAGCTCAAAATCGGCAAGATTCCGGTCGTATTCCATAAGGAAAGCGACGGCAGGGTTTTCGGTGAGATGCGCCAGAAGGATGCTGAGTTCGGCGAGAGCCACACGCGCGATGCTGTCGCGCCGCTAGTCGGGCTGAAGGTGGACGACATCGCCTCAGACGTCCCCATACAGGCGGTTTCCACCGGATCATTTTTCGTAATCCTGCCGCTGAAGTCGCTGGCTGCGATCCGCTCTCTGCGCATGAATTACGCGGGAATCAGCGAATACCTGGCGCGCACAGGCCGCCGCAACTTCTACTGCGTGACGCGCGAGACCGAGGATCCCAAGGCGCGACTGCACGCGCGGCTGGTCTTCAACGGTGGTGAGGATCCCGCCACCGGATCAGCGGCTGGTTGCGCGGCTGCCTGGATGGTCAAGAACGGCGTAGCCCGCTCAGACGAGCAGGTCCTCATCGAACAGGGCGCAGAAGTGCGCCGCCAGGGCCGAATCTTCGTGCGCGCAATTCGTCAAGGTCAGGACGTTGTGAACGTGCGCGTGGGCGGTCACGCCGCGGAAGTGATACGCGGAGAGTACTCGCTGTAGCGGCTCCGGTTGCGCGTCCGCCACGTCATTTGTAGCGTTTCGCGGCCGCTCTGCGGTATGGGATATGTACCGTGCGACTATCCAGCCCCGGAGGAAGCAGTTCGTGGTGGTGACTACCGGCCAGCACAAACTCGGATGCGTCGTGCCATTCTTTCTCGACGGGAACAGTTTCTCGTAGCTGGTTTTGCGGCGCTTTCGGCGGTTTTTCGAAACGTACACCTTCGCTCGCGTAACAAACCAACCCTCCCAGGAACCAGTGGAGCACGCCCACGGCCAGAAGCACCCTCACCTGCGTTGGGGTTAGGTCTCGAAAGAAAATGTTAGTCAGCGCGACTGCGCCGCAAGCCATGCCCACATAGAGCCACCACAACACCCAACGGTGAATCCGAACGTACATACTATCGTTCCTCTGCTACTATTCTAGGCGCAATCGCACAGGCGCAAGTACCGTGGACGATTCTCTTGACCAGATCTGCCAGGATATACTTGAGGTGGCGCCCGGCCTACACAGCGCCGGGACGTTCTCCGCGCGGACTTTCAAAGCCATTGCCAGGGCCGCCCGCAAACTACAAATCCGCAATTCCGTTGAAACAGGTTCGGGTGCGAGCACGCTCTTGTTCTCTCACGTGAGCGAGCATCACACAGTGTTTGCCTTGGACGACGGAAGCGGCAGCGTTACGAATGTACGCCGGTCACCGCTGTTACGTCAGCATGCGGTCACTTTCGTGGAGGGTCCCACCCAGGTCACCTTGCCACAGCACCGCTTCGCTGAAAAACTGCAGGTGGTTCTCATTGACGGCCCGCACGGCTATCCATTCCCAGATCTCGAGTATTATTATCTCTATCCCCACTTAGAGACCGGCGCCCTGTTGATTCTCGACGACATTCATATTCCCACGGTCCATAACCTCTTCCAGTTCTTGCGACGGGATGCAATGTTCGTTCTGGACGAGGTGGTTCGAACAACCGCATTCTTCACACGCACTAGTGCTCCAACATTCGATCAGTTCGGAGATGGCTGGTGGCAACAGAAGTATAATGCCAGACCCCTCCTGCGCTATACATGGCGGGAAGAGATAAAAAAGCTCTTGCCTACGTCAATGCAACGAGGCGTAGCGCGAATGAAACGGAGAGTATTACGCGGATTCTCTCAAGCATCCGTGGAAATTCTCGTCCCTCAAAGCGGCGCGATCGTGACGGACGCCGGCTTAGTGGAGGGATCCGCAACCCTACCACCTGATTCGTTTCTGTGGGTTTTGGCTCGCCGCAAGGATTTTAGCGGATGGTGGCCTCAAGGAATGGGGGCCGTACCGGTGGATCGGAACCGCTGGAGGGTGCCGGTCACCTACGGAGGACCTCAAGATAGGGGTTCGGATTTCGAACTTGCGGCTCTCGTCGTCCGGCAAGCGACCCACCGGTTGTGGGCAGACTGGGTAGCACGAGTGAGGGAAACCGGCTTGTTTCCTCCGGTTCAATTGCCTCCTCCTGGCTTTGTGCTGGGGGAAGCATTTCGAACCGTGACCAAAGCCCCGTAAACTTCAGCCAAGCAGCCCAATCGTATCGCGATTCTAACCAGCAGGATACTAGTTTGGCCAGCGGCTCCGCATTCTTTGTCCCAAGCGTCCGACGGCGAGCAAAATTCCATAGAGCAGAGCTTCCGGCCGGGGCGGACACCCGGGGATGAACACATCCACCGGAATGGTCTGGTCGACTCCGCCTCGGGTCGCGTAGTTTGTGCCGAAGATGCCACCGCTGATTCCGCAGGCGCCGGCGGCGACGACTACCTTTGGTTCCGGGGCCGCATCGTAGGTCTTGCGCAACGCCAGTTCCATGTTGCGGGTGACCGGCCCAGTCACAAGCAGCATATCCGCATGGCGCGGCGATGCGACAAAGTGGATGCCGAAGCGCTCAATGTCGTGGACCGGATTGTTAAGGGCGATGATCTCCAGTTCGCAGCCGTTGCAGGAGCCGGCATCCACCTCGCGGATTGCCAGCGAGCGTCCGAGGATCCGGTGGACATCCTCAGCAAGCTTCCGGCCCAGCTCGCCGGCCGCCCCCGCGCCGTCTCCAGTGTGAACCGCCGTTAGCTGCCGCTGAGTGCCATCGGAATGCAAGGCATATTCTGCGGTGATGATCAGATCGCGACGGTCCAACGCCGCCAGTTCAAACTCCCGAGTCACCTGTACGGCTCCGTCGATTGAGACTTCGGCGCATTGACCGCAGAAGACGCATCGCCCGTAATCGATCGTGACTTGCCGCGAGTCGTAGCTGTCGCTCAATGCGATCGCTCCAGTCGGACACACTTCGGCGGCGGGACGGGCGTCACGCCACTTCTCCAGATCGAATGCGGGCCGGCCGCGAAAATGCTCCGACAGCGGCGGCGCTACTTCCGGGTATGGCGCGGTCACGATTCCGGTCTGGAGTGTCTTCTGAAGGATCTTGAACATTTAGTCAGCGGTCCGTTCCCGAGTAGGAAAGATTGAAGCTCTTATTGATCACCGGGAAGTCGGCGATAATATTGCCCTGCACCGCTTCCACCAGCGCGGGCCAGTTGTTGATAGAAGGATCCTTGATCTTGCAGCGCTCCAGACAATTGCCCCGGCCCGTGCGCACCCAGTGGAGGATCTCGCCGCGCCATCCCTCCACGGCGCTCAATGCGCAGCGGCCCGGAGGCACGTGCTGAGCCGGAGCGCGGTGCGGCCCGTCAAACAAATGAGGAATCGCCGCGCCGATGATGGCGAAGGACTGCCGGACCTCATCGATGCGAACCTGCGTCCGGTGCCACACATCTCCCCCGTCGTAGACGGGCACCTGAAATTGGACGCAGTCGTACGCGGCATACGGATGATCCCGGCGCACATCCAGATCGACTCCGGATGCGCGGCCGCTCACGCCAACGATTCCCAGGGCCCTGGGAATCGTTGGCG